>NZ_JBSRQL010000006.1:0-221642 GCF_054083135.1 Stenotrophomonas maltophilia group sp. LNF247 | reverse complement strand
CGTCATTTCGGCTCGCATTCCGGTAGTGCCGGCCGCTGGCCGGCAACCCCATGAATCTCCGCAGACATGAACCCATTGCCGGCCAGCGGCCGGCACTACCATGGCGATGCGCGGCACCCCGTATAGTCGGCCCATGACCACCATCACCCCGGCCGAGCTCCCCGCCATCCTGCACACCCTGCGCAGCGCCTGGCAGTCGCAGCGCCCCACGCTCGACCAGCGTGAGGCCGACCTGCGCCGCCTGCGCGAGGGGCTGAAGCCACGCCTGGACGAAATGGCGCAGGCCATCGCCGAGGACTTCGGGCATCGCGCCCACGTTGAATCGAAGCTGGCCGATGGCATGAGCGTGCTGTCGGCCATCGACCACCTGCGCCGCCACCTGCGGCGCTGGTCGAAGCCGCAGCGGGCATCGGCGGGATGGAAGTTGTGGCCAGCGCGCGCGCAGCTGCGGCCGACGCCACTGGGCGTGGTCGGGGTGATCTCGCCCTGGAACTACCCGGTCACGCTGGCATTGGTGCCTTTGGCCACCGCCATCGCTGCGGGTAACCATGTGCTGCTGAAGCCTTCGGAACACACGCCGCGCACCAGTGCGTTCCTGGCCGATCTGCTGGCCAGCGTGTTCCCGCCCGATCGGGTGGCGGTGGTGCAGGGCGGGGCGGAGGTGGCCGCAGCGGTGTCGTCGCTGCCGTTGGACCATCTGCTGTTCACCGGCTCGACGGCCGTTGGCCGCAAGGTGATGGCCGCCGCCGCCGAGCATCTGGTGCCGGTCACGCTGGAACTGGGCGGCAAGTCGCCGGCGATCGTCTGCCGCGATTTCCCGCTGGACAAAGCCGCCGCGCGGCTGGCCACCGGCAAGTGGTTCAACGCCGGCCAGACCTGCATCGCGCCGGATTACGTGCTGATCGATACCGCGCGCCAGCGCGAGTTCGTGCAGGCGCTGCAGCAGCAGGTGCGCGAGCGCTATGGCGACTTCAGCGATGCCGACGATTACACCCGCATCATCAACGAGGGTCAGTACCGGCGCCTGCAGGGGTACCTGGCGCAGGCACGCGAACGCGGCATGCCGGTGATTCCGCTGGCGCAGGTGGATGACGCGCGCGCCGACCGCGAGCGTCTGCTGGTGCCGACCGTGGTGCTGGATCCGCCGGATGACCTGGACCTGATGCGTGAGGAAATCTTCGGGCCGATTCTGCCGGTGCGGGCCTATCCGGACCTGGATGCCGCGCTGGCCGACGTGCTGTCGCGTGACCGCCCGCTGGCGCTGTACCCCTTCAGCCAGGACCGCGCGACGGTGGAGCGCATCCTCGGCCAGGTGGTGGCCGGTGGGGTGACGGTGAATGACACGCTGCTGCACTTCGCCGCCGATGGCCTGCCGTTTGGCGGGGTGGGGGCCAGTGGCATGGGCGCGTACCACGGCCGGGCCGGGTTCGATGCGATGAGCAAGCGGCTGCCGGTGCTGTGGCAGTCGCGCTGGGCCGCCAGTGACCGGCTGCGGCCGCCGTATTCGAAGATTGCGGGGTTGTTGAAGCTGCTGCTGCGGTGAACCCAGGCAGGGCGTGGCTCTACTGAATCAGGGCCCGGGCCGATTCTTCTGTAGAGCCGAGCCCACGCTCGGCTGCTCCTGGCTGGGTGCCGATCAATGCAGCCGAGCGTGGGCTCGGCTCTACACGGGAATCCGGGCCGACCCCCATCCCGGCCACCCGGTTAGAATGCCCGCATGAAAATCGCCTCGTGGAACGTCAATTCGCTCAATGTCCGCCTGCCGCACCTGGAACAGTGGCTCAAGGACTTCGGCCCGGACATCGTCGGCATCCAGGAAACCAAGCTGGAGGACCACAAGTTCCCCGATTCGGCGCTGATCGCCGCGGGCTACCGCAGCGTGTTCGCCGGCCAGAAGACCTACAACGGCGTGGCGCTGCTGTCGCGTGAGCCTGCGCAGGACGTGCAGATCGGCATTCCCGGCTTCGAGGACGAGCAGAAGCGCGTCATCGCCGGTACCTTCGGCGACCTGCGCGTGATCAACCTGTACGTGGTCAACGGCCAGGACATCGGTACCGACAAGTACGACTACAAGCTGCGCTGGCTGGAGGCGGTGCACGCCTGGATCGCGCAGGAGCTGCAGCGGCACCCGAAGCTGATCGTGATGGGGGACTTCAACATTGCCCCGGACGCACGCGACGTGCACGACCCGGAGGTGTGGAACGACAACCACATCCTGACCTCCACCGCTGAGCGTGGCGCGCTCAACAAGCTGCTGCAGCTGGGCCTGCACGATGGCTTCCGCCTGCACAACGACGAGGCGGGTACCTTCAGCTGGTGGGATTACCGCGCCGCCGGCTTCCGTCGCAACCTGGGCCTGCGCATCGACCTGACCCTGGTTTCCGATGCGCTGAAGAGCGGTGCGGTGGCTTCGGGCATCGACCGCGAGCCGCGCACCTGGGAACGCCCGAGCGACCATGCGCCGGCGTGGGTGCAGCTGGGTTGAGTTGAGGTAGCGCCGGGGCATACCCGGCGAGCGCAGCGGCGGCAGGGTGACGCCGGGCATGGCCCGGCGCTACCCCTCAGATCACCGTATGCTCTTGCGGGTGAACAGGTTGACGATCGCCAGCAGGATCACCGCACCGATCAGCGAGAACAGGAAGGTGCGGATGGTGATCGCCTCGTTGATGCCACCGCCGAACAGCCAGCCGGAAATCAGCGCGCCGACGATGCCGACCACGATGTTGAGGATGATGCCCTGCTGGGCATCGCGCTTCATGATGATGCTGGCCAGCCAGCCTACGATGCCGCCGACGATCAGCCAGATGATGATGCCCATGATCGAACCTCCGGTGGGGAACTGTGACCAGTTGACGCGCACGGCTGTGAACCCGTCGTGCAATTGCGTGATGGGCGCGTGCGGATGAGCCTGCCAGCCACCCTCGACGGCCCCTGGCGCTTCGGCCCGGTGACGGTCTGGCGCTGCCCGCACGTGCCGGGCCAGCGCGGTGAACCGCAGGCCCGGCAGGTACTGGCGCAGGCGCTGGGCACCGATCCGCAGACGCTGCCACTGGTCCGTGACGACAAGGGCCGGCCGGAGCTGAGCGGCCCGTTGGCCCACTACGGGACCGGCTGGAGCCACAGCGGTGAGGTGCTGCTGGTGGCGCTGGGCGAAGGCGTGCGGCTGGGCGTGGACCTGGAACTGCTGCGGCCGCGGCCGCGTCTTCTGGAAATCGTGCGGCGCTTCTTCCACCCGCAGGAGGTGGCCTGGCTGGAACGCCTGGACGAGGCCGACCGCGAGCACTGGTTCTTCCGCGTGTGGTGCGTCAAGGAGGCGATCCTGAAGGCGCACGGCCAGGGCATCTCGTTCGGCCTGCACCGCCTGCAGCTGGCGCCGGGGGCCGATGGCGCCCTGCACCTGCGCTGGTGCGACCTGGAACTGGGCGAGGCCGCGCGCTGGCACCTGCACGAATGGCAGGCCAGCGGCCAGTTCCGTGCGGCGTTGGCCTGGTATCCGCACTGAAGCGGGGAATCAGCGCGCAAAACCGGCGATAATGGCGGCATGAGCGAACACCCACTTCCCGCCAGCGTGGCTGCCACGCTGGAACAGGGCCTGGCCAGCATGGGCCTGGACGCCGCGCTGGCGCCGCCGCTGCTGCGCTACCTGGCCCTGCTGCACCGCTGGAACGGCACCTACAACCTCACCGCCATCCGCGACCCGCAGGAGATGGTTACCCGCCACCTGCTCGATTCGCTGGCGATGCAGCCGTTCGTGGCTGATGGCAGCCTGGCCGACCTCGGTACCGGTCCCGGGTTGCCGGGCATCCCGCTGGCGATCGCCTGCCCGGGCCTGCAGGTCACCCTGGTCGAGAGCAACGGCAAGAAGGCGCGCTTCATGCGCGAGGCCGTGCGCCAGCTCGGCCTGGGCAATGCCCGCGTCGCCGAATCGCGCGCCGAGGCGCTGGACGAGGCCGGCCGTTATGACCAGCTGACCGCCCGCGCGATGGACACCCTGGCCGGCATCGTCCGCGTCGGTGGCCACCTGCTGCGGCCCGGCGGCGTGCTGCTGGCCATGAAGGGCGTCTACCCGCATGAGGAGATCGCGGAACTGCCGGCTGGCTGGCAGGTGCGTGAGGTGACCCCGCTGAGCGTGCCCGGCCTGGCCGGCGAACGCCACCTGGTCACCGTTGCAGGTCCCTGATTCGCGCCGCCAGCCCTTTGTGGAACAACGGGTTGGCGATCCACGATTTCCGCAAGGGGCCGGTTGTACGCATAATGACCGGTCCCAACCATCCGTCGACGAGGCACACCCGCATGGCCCGCATCATCGCCATCGCCAACCAGAAGGGTGGCGTCGGCAAGACCACGACCGCCGTCAACCTGGCCGCTTCCCTGGCCAACGCACCCAAGCGCGTGCTGTTGGTCGACCTGGACTCGCAGGGCAACGCGACCATGGGCAGCGGCGTGGACAAGCGTGAGCTGGCGGCCTCCACCTGCGATCTGCTGCTGGGCGAGAACAGCGCCGCCGATGTGCGCGTGCAGACCGCCGAAGGCTACGACCTGCTGCCGGGCAACATCGACCTGACCGCCGCCGAGATCCAGCTGATGGGCCAGAGCGAGCGCGAGCAGCGGCTGAAGCGCGCGCTGGCGCCGATCCGCGACGAGTACGACTACATCCTGATCGATTGCCCGCCGGCGCTGTCGCTGCTGACGCTCAACGCGCTGGCCGCCGCCGATTCGGTGATCGTGCCGATGCAGTGCGAGTACTACGCACTGGAAGGCCTGAGCGCGCTGGTGGAAACCATCGAAGCGCTGCGCACCAGCCTGAACCCCGCGCTGGAGATCGAAGGCGTGCTGCGCACCATGTTCGACGTGCGCAACAACCTGGCCAATGCGGTCTCGGCCGAGCTCACCGAGCACTTCGGCGACCGCGTGTTCCGCACCATCGTGCCGCGCAACGTGCGCCTGGCCGAGGCACCCAGCCATGGCCAGAGCATCGTCGGCTACGACCGCGCCTCGCGCGGTGGCGTGGCCTACCTGGGCCTGGCCGGCGAGATCATCCGCCGCAACAACGAACGCAACAAGGCCGGCAAGGCCGTGGAGACCGTCTGATGACCAGCAGCAAGCCGGCAGCCAAGAAGCGAGGCCTCGGCCGTGGCCTGGACGCGCTGCTGGGCCCGAAGGGCGCGGTCAGCCAGGTGCAGGCCACCACCGCGGTGATCGAGCCGCTGCCGGGTGAAGTGCTGCGCAAGTTGCCGGTCGGCCAGCTGCAGCCGGGCAAGTACCAGCCGCGCCGCGAGATGGACGAGGGCAAGCTGTCCGAGCTGGCCGACTCGATCAAGTCGCAGGGCGTGATCCAGCCGATCCTGGTGCGCCAGCTGCCGGCGGGCAACTACGAAATCGTCGCTGGTGAACGCCGTTGGCGCGCATCGCAGCTGGCCGGGCTGGACGAAGTGCCGGTGGTGGTGCGCGAGCTGGAAGACCGCACCGTCATCGCGATGGCGCTGATCGAGAACATCCAGCGCGAAGACCTCAACCCGCTGGAAGAAGCCGAGGCGCTGCAGCGCCTGATCAGCGAGTTCACCCTGACCCATGCCGAGGCCGCCGAGGCCGTCGGCCGCTCGCGCGCGGCGGTGTCCAACCTGCTGCGCCTGCTGGAGCTGCCGGTGGCGATCCGGCTGCTGCTGGAAACCCGCCGCCTGGAAATGGGCCACGCCCGCGCGCTGCTGACCCTGGCTCCCGAGCTGGCCGGCAAGCTGGCGCAGGAAGCGGCCGATGAAGGCTGGTCGGTGCGCGAGGTCGAGCGCCGTGCGCAGGCCTTCGCCGCCGGCAAGGTGCCGAGCAACCGCCCGGTGGCGACGCCGAAGGTGCAGCAGGCCGACATCGCCTCGCTGGAAACCGAACTGTCCGAAGCGCTGGGTGCCAAGGTGGCGATCAACCACGGCCGTGGCGGCAAGGGCAAGCTGATCATCCACTACACCGATCTGGACACCCTGGACGGCGTGCTGGAAAAGCTGCGTACGCGCCAGGGCTGAACCCGGCGCCACATCACGCCGGCCGACGCATCCCCGCGACGTCGGCCACGCCGATGGCAGCGGGGTGCTTTGATCGAGACCCGCGATGACCATCCTGCTTACCGGCGCTGCCGGCTTCATCGGTGCCTACACCGCCCGCGCGCTGCTGGAGGCCGGCCAGGCCGTGGTCGGTCTGGACAACTTCAACGATTACTACGACCCGCAGATCAAGCGTGACCGCGTGGCCGCGCTGTGCCCGGCGCTGGACCTGCGCACGCTGGACCTGACCGATAACGAAGGCCTGGCCGCGCTGTTCGACGAAGTGAAGCCGACCGCCGTGATCCATCTGGCTGCACAGGCCGGCGTGCGCTATTCGCTGGAAAACCCGCAGGCCTACGTCGACAGCAACCTGGTCGGCTTCGTCAACATGCTCGAGCTGTGCCGCCACCGTGGCGTGCAGCACCTGGTGTATGCCTCCAGCAGTTCGGTGTATGGCGACTCGGCCACGCCGCCGTTCTCCGAGGACCAGCGCGTGGACCAGCCGCGCTCGCTGTACGCGGCGACCAAGGCGGCCAACGAGCTGATGGCCTACACCTACGCACAGCTGTACGGCCTGCATGCCACCGGGCTGCGATTCTTCACCGTGTATGGCCCGTGGGGCAGGCCGGACATGGCACCGCTGCTGTTCTCGCGCGCGGTGCTGGCCGGTCGGCCGATCGACGTGTTCAACGAAGGCCGCATGCAGCGCGATTTCACACATGTCTCCGACATCGTGTCCGGTATCCTCGGTGCCCTCGCGCATCCGGCCGACGGCCCGGTGCCGCACCGGGTGTTCAACCTCGGCAACCATACGCCGGTCGAGCTGGAGCGCTTCATCAGCGTGATCGAGCAGGCGGCCGGCCGCCCTGCGCAGAAGGTCTACAAGCCCATGCAGCCGGGCGACATGGTGCGCACGATGGCCGATACCCGGCGCGCACATGACGCTTTCGGCTTCGATGCGGTGACCCCGATCGAACAAGGCCTGCCGCCTGTGGTGCTGTGGTGCCGCGAGTATTTTGGCGATCGCGCCTGAGGACGGATCCTCACGCCGCCGGGTTCATCTTCGGATAACCTCGGTTTCGGAGAATGCGCGGTCTTTGTCCCCCCTTTGGCCGAGTGCCTTATGAGCCAACCCGAGCTTTCCGTTGTCGTCCCGGTGTTCAACGAGCGCGACAATGTTGCCCCGCTGGTCGCCGAAATCACCGCTGCGCTGCGTGGCCGAGTCCCGTTCGAGATCGTCTACATCGACGACCACTCGCGTGATGACACCCTGGCGGTGCTGCAGGGGCTGAAGGCAACCACCCCGGAACTGCGCGTGCTGCACCATGTGAACCAGAGCGGGCAGAGCACGGCGGTGCGCACCGGCGTCAAGCATGCGCGGGCGCCGTGGATCGCGACCCTGGATGGCGATGGCCAGAACGATCCGGCCGATATTCCCAAGCTGCTCGCCGCACGCGACGCCGCCGACACGCAGGTGAAGCTGTTCGCCGGTTGGCGCGTCAACCGGCAGGACAGCAGCAGCAAGCGCTGGGCCAGTCGCTGGGCCAATGCCATCCGTGCGCGCATGCTGCGCGACGACACCCCCGACACCGGTTGCGGCATCAAGCTGTTCGAACGCAGCGCGTTCCTCGACCTGCCGTATTTCGACCACATGCACCGCTATCTGCCGGCGCTGATGCAGCGCGCCGGCTGGAAGACCACCAGTGTGCCGGTCAACCACCGCCACCGTACCGCTGGCGTGTCCAAGTACAACAACCTCGGCCGTGCGCTGGTCGGCATCCGCGATCTGCGTGGCGTGGCCTGGCTGATCACCCGAAGCAAGCGCACCGCGGTGGAGGAGCGCTGATGGATCTGGAGCTTCACTGGCTGGATCAGCCCTTGACCTGGCTGTACTGGACCGGCCTGCATGTAACCGGCTGGAAGCTGATCGGTTACACCGGCGCACTGATGTTCGGCGGCCGCTGGCTGGTCCAGTTCATCGCCTCCAAGCGTGCCGGCAAGCCCGTCATCCCGCGCCTGTTCTGGTACATGAGCGTGATCGGCAGCCTGATGACGCTGAGCTACTTCCTGTTCTCGGCCAAGCAGGACTCGGTGGGTGTGCTGCAGAACCTGTTCCCGGCGTTCACCGCGCTGTACAGCCTGCACCTGGACATCAAGCACCGCGGCTGGAAGCGCGACAAGGCCAGCCACTGAGGCCTGCGGGGTGCCTGCCATGGGTAGAGTCGACTGTCAGTCGACTTTCGCGCGGAGCGCGGGCTTTGCCACGTTTGGCGGAAGAGCAGCCGACTAACAGTCGGCTCTACCCAGTCGGCGCTACCACGCGCCTTCGGCCGGGGCCCGGTCCTGCCTGCTGTGGGTAGAGTCGACTGTCAGTCGACTTTCGCGCGGAGCGCGGGCTTTGCCACGTTTGGCCGAAGAGCAGCCGACTAACAGTCGGCTCTACCCAGTCGGCCTACTACGTGCCTTCGGCCGGGGCCCGGTCCTGCCCGCCGTGGGTAGAGTCGACTGTCAGTCGACTTTCGCGCGGAGCGCGGGCTTTGCTGCATGTGGCGGAAGAGCAGCCGACTGACAGTCGGCTCTACCACGCGCCTGCGCCGCTGGGTCCCCGGCCTGCGGGCGGTTCCCGGTCCTGCCTGCTGCGCAGGCAGGACCTTCGTCCCATGCCTTGGACCGTGGGCGGTGCCATGATCGGGGTCTGCCTTCCCGGGAACCTGTGCTCGTGAAAACCCGTCTTGCCGTTGCCCTGCTGCTCGCCCTGTCCGCCCCCGCTGTGGCGCTGGCTGCACCGCCCGCCACCGCCGCGTCGGCCAGCGTGGCCACCGAATCGCCCGCGGATGCCGCCTTCCGTGCGGTGTACGAGAAGGAATGGAAGTGGCGCCAGGATGGCGGCGGCGAGGCCAGCGAGGACGAGGACGCCCCGGCCAATGCCACCCGCATGCCCGACGTCGGCCCGGCCGCGCAGCAGGCGCGCCTGAAGGTGTGGGACGAGACTCTCGCCGCGCTGAAGAAGATCGACCCGAAGACCCTGTCGCCCGACAACCAGGTCAACTACGCGATCTACCGCGACCAGGTGTTCAACCTCGCCGAAGAGGTGCGCCTGCGCGGCTACGAGATGCCGTTCAACGCCGACTCCTCGTTCTGGTCCAACCTGTCCTTCATGGCCCGGCGCGAGATGAAGACCGTGCAGGATTACCAGAACTACATCGCACGGCTGAACGATGTGCCGCGCTATTTCGGGCAGCAGACAGAGAACATGCGCGCCGGCCTGAAGCGTGGCTTCAGCGTGCCGCGCGCGGTGCTCGATGGCCGCGAGGTGTCCATCGCCACCGTCGCCGAGTTGAAGGACCCGACCGAGTCGCCACTGTACGCGCCGTTCAAGAAGCTGCCCAACACCGTTCCGGCGGCCGAACAGGCCAGGCTGCAGGCGCAGGCGCGTGAAGCGATCAGCGGCAAGGTGGTGCCGGCGTTCCAGCAGCTGCGCACCTTCTTCGTCAACGAGTACGTGCCGCAGGCGCGCACCACCCTGGCCGCCGAAGCGATGCCCGACGGCAAGGCGTACTACAAGCAGCAGATCCACGAATACACCACGCTGGACCTGTCGCCGGACGAGATCCACCGCATCGGCCTGGATGAAGTCGCACGCATCCAGAAGGAAATGAACGACATCATCAAGCAGGTGAAGTTCAAGGGCAGCTTCGCCGAATTCCTGACCTTCCTGCGTACCGACCCGCAGTTCTACGCCAAGACGCCGGAGGAGCTGCTGTCGCGTGCCGCGTGGATCTCCAAGCGCGCCGATGGCCAGCTTGGCAAGTACATGACGCTGCCACGCGCCCGCTTCACCATCGTGCCGGTGCCGCCGGACATTGCGCCGTTCTGGACCGCCGGCCGCGGTGGCATGGGCACCTACTGGCTCAACACCTACAACCTGCCGTCGCGCCCGCTGTACAACCTGCCGGCACTGACCCTGCATGAGTCCGATCCGGGCCACGCGTTGCAGGGCGCCATCGCCGCCGAGCAGAAGAACCTGCCCGAGTTCCGCCGCAACGCCTACATCTCCGCCTATGGCGAAGGCTGGGCGCTGTACTGCGAGAAGCTGGGCGTGGAAATGGGCATCTATGAAACCCCGTACGAGGATTTCGGCCGTCTGACCTACGAGATGTGGCGTGCTGCGCGCCTGGTGATCGACACCGGCGTGCACAGCAAGGGCTGGACCCGCGAGCAGGCGTTGGCCTACCTGCGTGACCACACCGCGCTGAGCGAGCATGAAGTGACCACCGAAGTGGATCGCTACATTTCCTGGCCGGGCCAGGCGCTGAGCTACAAGCTGGGCGAGATCGCCATCGTGCGCCTGCGTGCGCAGGCCGAGAAGGAGCTGGGCGACAAGTTCGACATCAAGGGTTTCCACGACACCCTGCTCAAGCAGGGCTCGGTGCCGCTGCCGGTGCTGGAACAGCAGATCCAGGCCTACATCGCCGAACGCAAGAAGGCCTGACCCGACGCGTCGCCGGGCCATGCCCGGCGAGCGTGATGCGATCGGGTCAGAGCCCCGCCCGAAGGGCGGGGCTCCGACCCCCTCTCACCTCACCCCACCGCCCGCGGCTTGGCCACGCGTGCGGCAAACGTCGGCAGCACCAGCAGGGTCAGCACGGTGGCGGTGACCAGGCCACCGATCACCACCGTCGCCAGCGGCTTCTGCACCTCCGCACCGGAACCGCTGGCAATCGCCATCGGAATGAAGCCGACGATCGCTACCAGCGCCGTGGTCAGCACCGCGCGGATGCGGCTGGAGGCACCGTTGATCGCCGCCTGCAGCGGCAGGTCGCCGGCGTCGAGGCGCTCGCGGATCGCCTGCATCAACACCAAGCCGTTCAAGGTCGCCACGCCGGAGACGGCGATGAAGCCCACCGCCGCCGATACCGAGAACGGCATGCCACGCAGCAGCAGTGCGAGGATGCCGCCGACCAGCGCCAACGGCACGCAGCTGAACACCAGAATGGCTTCCTTGCCGCTGCGCAGCGCCATGAACAGCAGACTGCCGATCAGCAGGAACACCACCGGTACCACCGTCGCCAGCCGCTTCTCCGCGCGCTGCAGGTTCTCGAACTGACCGCCCCAGGTCAGGTAGGCACCCGGCGGCAGTGCCACGCCGGCCACCGCTGCCTGTGCCTCGCCGACGAAGCCGCCCAGGTCGCGGCCACGCACGTTGGCCTGCACCACCACGCGGCGGCTGCCGTTGTTGCGGCTGATCTGGTTCGGCCCTTCGCTCACCGTGATGCGCGCCACCGACGACAGCGGAATCACCAGCCCTGACGGCGTGGCGATCGGCAGTGACGCGAGCTGGTCCGGATCGTTGCGCGAGGCATCGTCCAGGCGCACCACCACGTTGAAGCGGCGATCACCTTCGAAGATCTTGCCGGCCGCAGTGCCGCCAATGCCGGTGGACAGCGCATCACTCACGTCCGCGGCGGTCAGCCCGTACTGCGCCGCCGCCACGTGGTCGATCGCTACGTTGAGCGTAGGCAGGCCGGAGATCTGTTCCACCCGCACGTCGGCCGCGCCGTTTACCGCACGCAGCTTCAACGCCACCTGGTCGGCCACCTTCTGTAGCTGGCTGAAGTCATCGCCGAAGATCATTACGGCCAAGTCGGTACGCACGCCGGAAATCAGCTCGTTGAAGCGCAGCTCGATTGGCTGGCTGAACTCGAAGCTGTTGCCCAGCTGCTGCCCGGCCAGTTTCTCGAAGCGCGCCACCAGTGCTTCCTTGTCCAACTTCGGATCGGGCCAGTCCTTGCGTGGCTTCAGCACGATCACGCTGTCGGAGATGTTGGTCGGCATCGGATCGATCGCCGCCTCGGCGGTACCGGTACGTGAGAACACGGTCTCCACTTCCGGCTGCTTGGCAATCACCTTTTCCAACGCCAGTTGCATGGCCAGTGACTGCTCCAGCGACGTCGATGGCACGCGCAGGGCCTGCATCGCCACGTTGCCTTCGTCCAGCGTCGGCATGAACTCACGGCCCAGCAGCGAGAACGCGCCGACGCCCACCACCACCATCATCACCGCACCGGCCACCACCGTGCGCGGATGCGCGACGGCCTTGCGGATCACCGGCTCGATGCGCGCGCGCAGCACGCGTATCAGCCTGGTCTCGTGCTCGCCGTCGTCCGCATGTGCATCGCCGTCCTTCAGCTTCGGCTCGCGCACCAGCAGCGCCGTCATCGCCGGCACGAAGGTGAAGGAGAACAGGAAGGCACCGACCAGGGCCAGCATGAAGGTCGCCGCCATCGGGTGGAACGTCTTGCCCTCCACGCCTTCCAGGGTGAGGATCGGCGCGAACACCAGCAGGATGATCAGCTGGCCGAACGCCGCCGGTCGCGCCATCTTCATTGCCGAATCGGCGGCCACGCGCAGCCGCTCCATCGCGGTCAACGCACGGCCCAGTTCGGCGCGGCGCTGGCCCAGCATCAGCAGGGTCGACTCGACCACGATCACCGCGCCATCCACCAGGATGCCGAAGTCCAACGCACCCAGGCTCATCAGGTTGCCGCTGATGCCGAAGCGGTTCATGCCGATCACTGCGAACAGGAACGACAGCGGAATCACCAGCGCGGTGATCGTCGCCGCACGCAGATTGCCCAGCAGCAGGAACAGCACCACCACTACCAGCAGCGCGCCCTCGGTGAGGTTCTTGGCCACGGTCTTGATGGTGGAATTGACCAGCACGCTACGGTCCAGCACCGGCGCGGCCACGATGTCGGCCGGCAGCGATTTGTTCACCTGTTCCAGGCGCGCCGCAGCGGCCTGCGCCACGGTGCGGCTGTTGCCACCGGCGATCATCAGCGCAGTGCCGAGCACGGCCTCGTGGCCGTTGCGGCTGGCCGCACCCAGGCGCGGCGCGCGGCTCAGGTCGACGTCGGCCACATCGGCCACGCGCACCACCACGCCATTGCGGGTCGCCACCGGCGCCTGTGCCAGGTCGTCGGTGGTCAGCGCCAGGCCGTCGGCACGTACCACCAGGCCCTCGCCGGCACGCTGTACGAAGCCGGCACCGGCCTGCACGTTGGAGCGCTGCAGGGCGGTAACCAGGTCGGCCAGGCCGAGGCCATGCGCGGCCAGTTTGGCGCTGTCCGGATGCACGCCGTATTCCTTGACGTAGCCGCCAACCGTATCGACACCGGCCAGCCCCGGGCTGGAGCGCATCTGCGGCGCGATGATCCAGTCCTGCACGGTGCGCAGGTAGGTCGCGCGCTCTTCCGGCGTGCGCAGCAGGTTGCCTTCCGGCGTGCGGTAGACCTCGCCGGCCTGCCAGCCGGCTTCACCGGGCTTGGCCAGCCTGGCCGGATCGAACGCGGTGAAGTCCACCGTCCACATCAGCACCTCGCCGAGGCCGGTGGTGACCGGCGACAGCATCGGCGACGCACCATCGGGCAGGTCCTCCGATGCCTCGCGCATGCGTTCGGCCACCTGCTGGCGGGCGAAGTAGATGTCGGTCGCATCGGTGAAGATCGCGGTGACCTGCGAGAAGCCATTGCGCGACAGCGAACGGGTGGTGGTCAGGCCGGGAATGCCGGCCAGCGCGGTTTCCAGCGGATAGGTCACCTGCCGCTCGATCTGCTCCGGGGTCAGCGCCGGCGCCACCGTGTTGATCTGTACCTGGCGGTTGGTGATGTCCGGCACCGCGTCGATCGGCAGCTTGCCGAGCTGGAACAGGCCCACGGCGGCGATCAGCGCGGCCATGAACACCACCAGCCAGCGGTGGCGCACCGCTGTTTCAATGATCAGCTTGAACATGGTCGCCTCCTCAGTGGCCGTGCTCGGCTTCGCCCTTGGCCAGTTCGGCCTTGAGCAGGAAGGCGTTGGCACCGACGATGCGTTCGCTGCCGCTCAACCCACCGAGGATCTCGATGCGGTCACCGGCACGGCGCCCGGCCAGGACCGGCTGCGCCTTGAAGCCGCCTTCGACGGCGACGAACACCGCGCTGCTGCCATCGACGTTCTGCACCGCATCGGCGGGCACGCTGAGCGAACCGTCCTGGCCTTCGGTGACCACCACGGCTGACACCGGCGAACCGGCCGGCGGCAGTGGCGCATCGACCGGCGTGGCGCGGATCACCGCGACGCCCCCCTGCTGGCGGACATCGGCGGCCGAGCCGGTGACGGTGGCGGTGAAGCTGCCCCCCGGCACACTCACTTCCAGCTTCATGCCCGGCGTGACCTGTGCAGCCAGCGCCGGCGGTGCGGTGAACACCAGCTCGTTCATCGACGGGTCGGCGACATCGGCGACTGCACTGCCGGCGGCGACCACACCGCCCGGAGTGACCTGCACGTTACCGACGATGCCGGCCACCGGGCTGGTGATGCGCACGCGGCCACTGGCATCGGGCGCGCCGTTGGCGGCGGCCTGGGCCTGCGCGGCAGCGGCCTGGGCCTGTGCCGCCAGCGAACGTGCGCGCGAGGCTTCCATCTCCTGGCGCGCGACCACGCCCTGGTCGACCAGCGCCTTGTCGCGGCCATAGGCCAGGCGCGCGGCCTCGGCTTCGGCCGAGGCGGCCAGCGCATTGGCACGGAACACCGCCGCTTCGCCACTGACCACGATGGCCAGGGCCTGGTTCTGCTTCACTGCGGTGCCCGGTGCGACCAGCACGCGTTCGACGCGGCCGGTAACGGTCGACGCCACCGAGGCACGTGCGCCCACCGACGGCTCGACGCGGCCGGACAGGCGCGTCGAGCCACCGCCACCGCGGCCGATGGCGACCACCTCGATACCGGACGCCTTGATCTGCTCCGGGGTCAGCGGCACCACGCCTTCATCGGCGCCAGCCGGCGCCTTGGCGGCTTCCGCCTTGGCTTCCTTGCTGTCGGTCGCGTGGCCATGGCCATCGTCGGTGCCGGCCTTGGCCGCGGCGGGGTCTTCATTTGCAGGTGTCTGCGCATTGCCGGCGCAGCCGGCCAGCAGCACGGTCAGCAGCACGCCGCCGATCAGCGGGAAGGTACGGGAGAGAGTCATGGGGCCTCCACAAAAGGTGCGCGCCCTTCGAGGCGGGCAAGATCGATTTCCGCGCCGACGCGCGACAGGCGCGCATCCACGGCGGCGGCGCGGGCGGCGATAAGGGCGCTGCGCGTGCTGCGCAGTTCCAGCTGCGAGATGCGTCCGGCGTCGAAGCCGATGCGTGCAAGGCGGTAGGCCTCTTCGGCGGCGACCACGCTTTCATCGGCGGCACGGGTGCGGCTGCCGGCCGCCTTCAGCCCGGCCACGGCGGACAGGCGTGCGGCCTCGCTGTCGCGGCGCTGCTGGTCCAGGCGTGCCTCGGCCGCGCGCTGGTCGGCATTGGCGGCGCGGATGCCACCGCGGTTACGGTCGAACAGCGGGATGCTGAGGCTGAGCCCGAGGTTGTAGGCACGCTCGCCGCCTTCGCGGAAGCGGGTCTGTGCGGCGGTGACGCTGAGGTCGGGCAGGGCGCGCTTGCGCTCCACGTCGACCAGCTTGCTCGCCGCATCGGCTTCGGCTTCGGCAATGCGCACTGCCAGTGCGGTATCGGTGGCACCGCGCGGCAGCGGTGGTGCGCGGTCGAGCAGGCTGTTGTCGATCGACTGCACCGGCGCATCCAGCAGTGCAGCACCGGCCAGGCGGGCCAGCGCGGCATCGCGGAACGCCTGTGCTTCATCCAGCGACGCCATGGCATTGGCTACTTCGCTCTGCGCTTGCACCGCGCGCAGCTGTGGTTCGCGGCCCTGCTTGACCATGGCGTTGACGGCGTTGGCGTCATCGCGGGTCAGTGACAGTGCTTCCTCGGCCAGGGTGTAGCGGCGCAGTGCACTTTCCGCCTGTGCATAGACCACCGCCAGCTGGCTGGCCACGTCGCTGCGACTCTGCGCGCCACGCAGGTTGGCCGCCTGGGCCTCGGCACGGGCGGCACGAACGCGCGCGCCACGCTGGCCCCAGACCTCCAGCGGCTGGGACAGGGTGAGTACGGTGTCGGCCTTGCCCATGCCGCGGTAGGTGCCGGAGCCCCAGGCGTTTTCGGCCGACCAGGAAAGGGAGGGGTTGGGTAGCGCACGGGCCTGGTCGGCGCGCGCATCGGCGGCCTCGGCCAGTGCCGTGCCCACACGAGTGCCGGGCAGCTGGTCCAGGCGTTCAAGCAGGGTGTCGTAGGAGGGGGCGGCTTGCGCCATCACCGATGCCGCCGGGGCCAGGCCCAGCAACACGGCGACGACCAGCCCGGCCGCACGCGGCGACCGAGGTGTCAGGATCGACATAGGGGGATTCCGGTTGTGAGTGAAACGGGAGCCCGCAATCGCGGGACGCGCTCAACTCACGCCCGGGGTGGACGCGTCAATTCATCCTGGGCGACCGCATAGGTCGCCGCATCGCCTGCACTCATCCAGCGCGCCGGCAGTGGCGCCCCGAAGGCGGCGATCGTGTGCGCCGGCAGGCTCAGGTTGGAGTGGTGGCAGTGGTTGTGGCCACAGGCACCGACATGCTTGCCGTCGCTGTCGCCATCGGAATCCGGTGTGGACTCCACATGCACCGTGCTGGCGTGCGGTTCCACCGTGCACGCCAGGGCATCGGCCACCGGCACGACCACGAATGCCGCCATCAGCAGCATCAGCAGGGTCGAACGGAGGTGGCGGGTGATCCAGCGCATGAAGGGGAGGCTAGCAAGCGGTTTTCGCCGGATACAATATCAATGGCCGCTTCGGGAATACGTCGGAATCTCCCGTTCAGGTGGGGCGGGCCTTTCGGCCCACCGGGCTGCGCTTCTGTAGAGCCGAGCCCACGCTCGGCTGCTTTCGCACGATCAGCCGAGCATGGGCTCGGCTCTACAACGAAGGTCACGGCAGCTTCGCGATCACCTTGATCTCGAACTGGAACCCGTACAGCCAAGTCACACCGATGCCGGTCAGGGTCGGGAGGCGGACATTGCCTGGCAGATCGCACCGGCTCCAAGCCATGCGTACCAAAGCCTGCTTGTCGGGATTGGCTCTTGGTGGGAAAGGCCGGGGCCGGGACAATTCCGAAACACGCTACGGAAGCCTAGGGAATCGACTCGATGAACTACTACGCGCTATCCCAGGCAAATCCGCCAGGATGCCCCTCGTACTATCTGGACGCTCAGCTTCACGACAGGTTCTATCCTTTCCATCCTGCTGTTTCCCATGGCCGATTCCCTTGGTACGCTAGGGCCAGAACTGACATGGCACGGGTATTTACAGACACCATGGTGCTGGTTGGCCCTGAGGCGAGTCATTCCAACGACATCGTTCGCATTACCTCGCACATTTACATTGCAAGCCAGAAGTTCCTGGAAGCCTGCCTGAAATTTGATGCCAAGATGATCGACTTCAGGCGCATTCCTCATGTTTCAGAGAAGGGATGGACGACTTCGACGAGTGAGTACAGTGCCATCATCTTCCATGAGACCAGCCTCTCCTCCGTCGCCTCTGAGGAAAACCAGATGGCGTACAGCAAGTATGGAGAGTCTCGCAGGATCAAGAAGCTGCGCGTGAAAAGCTCTTTCAAAGAACACTTGTTCCGGATTGAGAACATGGAAGGCTCCAGCAATACCTTGATCTGCTCGGAGGACTTTCGTGCTTATGTCGGGGATAGTCTCAGCGGCGTCGAATTTGTTGATACCGCGGATGTGGAGTGGCCGCGAATCAAGCCGATCTGAGTCACCCGACGGCGCGGAAGCAGGCGAGTGCAGGTCAACGCCCGTTGTTGCCGGCCAGCGGCCGGCACTACCGGTCTGCAGGCAGCTTCGCGATCACCTTGATCTCGAACTGGAACCCGTACAGCCAGGTCACGCCGATGCCGGTCAGGGTCGGGTGCGGCGCCTCGCCCCAGTACTCGGGCACGATCGCCCAGGCCTTCTCGAAGTTGGTTTCCGGATCGACCAGGAACACGGTCACGTCGATCACGTCATCGAAGGTGCAGCCGGCGGCAGCCAACACCGCATTGAGATTCTCGAAGGCGCGGCGCACCTGGGTTTCGAAGTCCGGCTCGGGCGAACCGTCCTCGCGGCTGCCGACCTGGCCGGAAACGAACAGGAAGCCATCGGACCGGATCGCCGGCGAGTAGCGGTTGCGCTCGTACAGGGCTTGGCGTCCGGCGGGGAAAACGACATCACGCTGTGACATGGGGAAGATCCCGTGGGAGAGAACGCCATCCTCCCTGCCAGCGCTGTCTGGATAAACCGCGATGATCGGCCTAGATTGATTGCCAATTCCAAACAATCAGGGCCCGCCATGGACCGTTTCGAGGCGATGCGGGCGTTTGCCCGGGTGGTGGAGACCGGCAGCTTCACCCGCGCCGCGCACACTCTGCAGGTCAGCCGCACCACGGTCACCCAGCTGGTGCAGCAGCTGGAGGCACACCTGCGGCTGCGCCTGCTCAATCGCACCACCCGACGGGTCAGCGTCACCGCCGATGGCGCGGCCTACTACCCGCGCATCGCCCGCCTGCTGGCCGAGCTGGAAGAGGTGGAGGGCGGGCTGGGTGACGCGGCCAGCCAGCCGCGCGGCCGCCTGCGGGTTGATGTACCCGGACCCTACGCGCGGTTGCGGCTGGTACCCGCACTGCCGGATTTCCAGGCGCGTTACCCGGAGATCCAGCTGGACATCGGCGTCAGTGACCGCGAGGTCGACGTCATCGCCGACAACGTTGACTGCGTGATCCGCGGCGGCACCCCGGCCGATCCGGCACTGGTGGCGAGACCGCTCGGCGCGCTGTCGATCGGTTTCCACGCCAGCCCCGGCTATGTGCAGCGCTTCGGCCTGCCGACCGACCCACGCGCGCTGGAAGGACCCGACCACCACATGGTCGGCTTCCTCAGCCCGCGCAGTGGCCGGGCGCGGGTGTTCAGCGCGCAGCGCGGCGATGAGCGCGTTGAGGTGCAGGGCCGCTATACGGTCGGCTTCGATGACGGCAACGCCTATCTGGCCGCCGCGTTGGCGGGGCTGGGCGTGGTGGCGCTGCCCAGCTATATGGCCGAGCCGCATGTGGCGCGTGGCGAGCTGTTGCCGGTGTTGCTGGACTGGCAGCTGCCGCCAATGCCGATGCATGTGATGTTCCCGCCGAACCGGCACATGAGCCAGCGGCTGCGGGTGTTCATCGATTGGGTGGTGGAAGCGCTGGGCTGATCGCGCGCGCATCTGTAGAGCCGAGCCCACGCTCGGCTGCTTCTGGCATCACCAAGCCCGCGCTACGCACGCCAGCCGAGCGTGGGCCCGGCTCTACCGGCATGCGAAAATCACCACCGCACGCAACAGGACACATCGCCACGCATGAGTCGCATCGTCGCACTGGATACCGAAACCACCGGCATCTCCCACCGCCTGGGGCACCGGGTGATCGAAATCGGTGCCGTCGAGCTGATCGATGGCCAGCTCACCGGTCGCCAGTTCCACACCTACCTGCAGCCGCAGCGCAAGGTGGATTGGGGCGCACAGCGCGTGCACGGCATCAGCGATGCGATGCTGGTGGGCAAGCCGCTGTTCTCCAGCAAGGCGGCCGAACTGCTGGAGTTCCTGCGCGGCAGCGAGATGGTCGCGCACAACGCCACCTTCGATGTGGGCTTCCTGGACAACGAGCTGCGTCTGTCCGGTATCCCCGGCACGCTGGCCCAGCACTGCCGCATCACCTGCAGCCTGAAGCTGGCGCGCGGGCGCTGGCCGGGCCAAGGCAACAAGCTGGATGATGTGCTGCAGCGCCTGCGCATTCCCAGCCAGCGCGGCCTGCACGGCGCGCTCAAGGATGCCCATCTGCTGGCGCAGGTGATTCCGCACCTGCGCTGAGGCCTGGCCGCTGTTACACCGGCCGCAACCAGCGCTCGATCATTGCCACCCCACGTGCCACCCCGTCCTCATGGCTCATCGCCGCGCCCAGGGCTGCCGCGCGTGCGCGTGTTGCGTCGGTTTCAGCGAAGGTGATGGCTGCCGCCAGCGTTGCTGCATCCAGTCGCTTCGATGACAACGGTGCCGGTGCCACGCCCAACCGATGCAGGCGATCGGCCCAGAAGAACTGATCCGCGGCGAACGGCATCACCAGCGAGGGAATGCCGGCGCGGCAGGCCGAATGCGTGGTGCCGCTGCCACCATGGTGGATGGCGAGTGCGCAATGCGGGAACAGTGCTTCGTGTGGCGTCGGGCCGAGCACGAACACATCTGCTGGCAGCGCGCCCGTCGGCAGCCCGGCCCACCCCGGAAACAGCAGCACCCGGCGTGGCGCCAGCGCCTGCAGCAGGGCCGGCAGCACGCGCTCGCGATCAAACCCGGTCATGCTGCCAAAGCCCAGGTACACCGGCGGCGGCCCGGCATCGAGGAAGGCCTGCAGATCGACCGGGGGCGTCCAGGGCGCATCAGGTAGCCGCCACTGGCCACAGACGATGTGGTTGGCCGGCCAGTCCGCCGGTGGCGGCAGCAGCTGCGGCGAGATGCCATAGAGCATCGGCAGGCCGGACCACAACGCGCGGCGCGGCGATTGCCCCAGTTGCTGGCGTGCCGCGTTGATCGGCCGGCGGAACTGGCGCCAGATCAGGCCGTTGACCAGCCCATAGCTGGCGCGGTTCAACCAGCCCGGCGAGCGTCCCGGTGGCAGGAACGGAGAGCGGAAGGCCCGCGTCGGGGTCAGCGGGATCATGCCGGTGCCGATGACCGGCATTCCGCGGCGTTCGCCCACGCTCATGCCGACGAAGGCCGCCAGTCCGCCGGTCAGAATCGCATCGCAGCCTTCTGCGGCCGCATCGGCCTGGCGCATCCAGCCGCTGACATGCTGCAGCGCCATCCGTGCCAGACCGGAACTGGCGGCGGCAACACCGTTGCCACGCGACACCAGGGCGACCACTTCGTCATGGATGTCGCCCTCAAGGGCCGCGTGGGGCACATCCAGGGCCTGCGCGCTGCCCAGGGTGCCGCCATCGGCCAGCAGTGTCACCGCGTGGCCTGCGCCGATCAGCCCATGGCAGAGCATGGCCAGCGGGCGCGTATCGCCTTCGGTTCCGTAGGTCAGGGCCAGCAGCCGCATGGAAAGCTCCGCAGTGATCCGGGCCAGTATGCCGGTTGGCGGGCTCCCGGCCCTGCCGGTTCAGCCGCAGCCTGTGGGTAACTTGCGCAAGTGCTTGAACCCGTGCATAATGCGCGGCTCGCTGTGTCCGGTTTTCTACCGGGCGGCGCCCCCGGGAGCACGTCCCCGGCCGCCCAACGCCAGCGTAACCCTTTGATTCTCTTGACGTGTGGTGGGCAACCATCGAGGCCGCCGTCGCCCGGGCTACGGGCTGACAACTACTACTATCGAGGTGCGCAATGTCCCGCGTATGCCAGGTTTCCGGCAAGCGAGTGCAGACGGGTAACAACGTCTCGCACGCCAACAACAAGACCCGTCGTCGTTTCCTGCCGAATCTGCACGAGCGCCGTTTCTGGGTGGCCAGCGAGAACCGCTGGGTCAAGCTTCGTGTTTCCGCGCATGCACTGCGCACCATCGACAAGAACGGCATTGATTCCGTTCTGGCTGAGCTGCGTGCGCGCGGCGAAAAGGTCTGAGGAGTAAAGCATCATGGCAGGCAAGCGCGATAAGGTCCGTATGATTTCCTCGGCCGGTACCGGCCACTTCTACACGACCGACAAGAACAAGAAGAACACCCCGGGGAAGATGGAATTCCTGAAGTACGATCCGGTCGTGCGCAAGCACGTCCTGTACAAGGAAGGCAAGATCAAGTAATCCGCACGGATTGCTGATCCCCGCGAAGAAACCCGCCCTTGTGGCGGGTTTTTTCATGCCTGGCATCCAGGTGGTGGGTGCCGACCGTTGGTCGGCACGCTCTCCCCGCACCCGGTAGCTGTCGACCCTGGTCGACACGCTGGCTCTCTGCCGTCGGTTCGAAAGGCAGTCGAGCATGGCTCGACTCTACAAATCCTGCTGGGCAGAATGGCCCATCACCTCCCGACGGGCGACGCGATGCTGTTCGAGTGGTTGCTGGGTTCGTATCTGCTGCTGATCGACTGGCTGATCCGGCTGGTCGCGCTGTGCTGGATTCCCACCCGCACCACGCCGGGGGCGGCGCGCAGCTGGCTGCTGCTGGTGGGCTTCGTGCCGCTGCTGGGCCTGCCGCTGTACCTGCTGTTTGGCCACCCGTGGCTGTCACGCGAACGCATCCGCCGCCAGGCCGAGGCCTCGCAGGTCATCCGCGAGGAACAGGCGCTGCAGCATCGCCTGCGCTGGACCCCGCAGCCGGATACCGCCAGCGCCGAGATCGTGCCGCTGGTGCAGCGCCAGGGCGATTTCATGCCGGTGCATGGCAACGCCGTCGATCTGCTGACCGACTACGACGAATCGCTGCACACGCTGATCGCCGACATCGACCAGGCCGAAGACCGGGTGCACCTGCTGTACTACCTGATGTTCGACGACGCGGTGGGCGAGGCTATCGTCGAGGCACTGCAGCGTGCGGCTGCACGGGGCGTGCAGTGCCGCGTGCTGCTCGACGCGGTGGGTGCCAAGCGTGGCCTGCGCGCCTATCGCAAACGCCTGGAAGCTCGCGATATCGAAGTGCGTGCGATGCTGCCCGGTGGCCTGCGCTGGCGCCGCAGCGGCCGCATGGACCTGCGCAACCACCGCAAGATCGCGGTGATCGACAACGAAGTGGCCTATGTCGGTTCGCAGAATCTGGCCGGCCCGCAGTTCGTGCCTGGCCACCCGAACCGCGAGCTGGTGGCGCGCGTGCGCGGCCCGGCGGTGGCGCATCTGGAAGCGGTGTTCGCCAGCGACTGGTACATGGAAACCGGCCAGCGCCTGGATGTGATCACCGATGTTCCCGAATGCGGCGACGACATCGCCACCCAGCTGCTGCCCAGCGGCCCGGCCTACCCGTACAGCAACGCGCGCGATGCGGTTGCGGCGCTGATTCATCTGGCGCGGCGCCGGCTGGTGATGGTGACCCCATATTTCGTGCCCGACGAGGCCACGTTGAGCGCGCTGCGTATCGCCGCATTGTCTGGCGTGCAGGTGCAGCTGATCCTGTCGGCCAGCAATAACCAGCGGCTGACCTCGTGGGCGCAGGAGGCCTACTACGACGAGCTGCTGCGCTGTGGCGTGCGCATCGCGCTGTACGAGCCGCAGTTCCTGCATGCCAAGCACATGAGCGTGGACGAGGACATCGCCGTGCTCGGCTCGATCAACATGGACATCCGCTCGTTCGCGCTGAATGCCGAGATCGGCCTGGTCTGCTACGACCGCGCGCTGGTGCAGCAGCTGTGCGCGATCGAGGATGGCTACCTGCGCGAGTCGCGGCAGCTGGACCTGCAGCAGTGGCGCAGTCGCCCCACGTGGCGGCGCAGCCGCGAAGGCATCGCACGGCTGGCCGATGCGTTGATGTGAGGTGGCGGCAATCGCCCGCTTCGGCAACCCGGCCCGTCATCGCCGATGGCCTACAATCGGCGCATGACTGATTCACCGCGTAATGGCGAACTGGACCTGGCAATCATCGGTGGTGGTGCGGCCGGGGTGCTGGTGGCGATCCAGGTACTGCGCCAAGCCAAGGCGCCACTGGCGTTGGCCATTCTCGAACCGGCTTCGCAGCTGGCCCAGGGCATCGCCTATGCCACGCCGTGGCCGGAGCACCTGCTGAACGTGCCGGCGGCGAAGATGAGTGCGTTTGCCGACCAGCCCGGCGATTTCCTCGACTACCTGATGGCCGCCAACGCCTACCCGGGCGAGGCGCGCGAGGTGCTGGGCGAGCGTTACGTATGCCGCCACTACTTTGCGGCCTACCTGCAGCAGCGCCTGCAGGAGGCCGCTGCGGCCAGCCCGGCGCAGCTGCAGGTGATCGCGCAGCCGGTACTGGGCCTGCAGCCGGATGACCACGGCTACCAGCTGACACTCGGCGATGGCAGCACGCTGCATGCCGCGCAGGCGGTGCTCGCCACCGGCAACAGCATGCGGCCGCTGCCGGTGGCCGGTGCCGAGGCACTGCCCGCCGATGATGTGATCGAGGCCTGGGACTACGACGGTGTGCGTACCCTGGCCGGCGACCAGGCCGTGGCCATTGTCGGCTCCGGCCTGAGCATGGCCGACACCGTGCTGGCGCTGGTCGCCGCCGGTCATACCGGCCCGCTGCATGTGATCTCGCGCCATGGCCTGCTGCCGTTGCCGCACGCGCACGGCGGCCTGCCCAGCTTCGATCCGGCGGTGCTGCTGCCGATGAACCTGCGCCAGCGCCTGCGTGCGCTGCGTGGCTTCGCCCGTCAAGCGCAGGCCGATGGCCTGCCGTGGCAGGGCGTGATGGACCGCATCCGTCCGCACGGACAGGCGCTGTGGTGCAGCCTCGACGAGGCCGACCAGCGTCGTTTCCTGCGCCATGTGGTGCGCTACTGGGACGTGCATCGCCACCGCATCGCCGAAGAGGTCGACGCACAGCTGCAGGCGCTGACCGAAAGCGGCCAACTGCGCATTCACCGGTCCCGCCTGCAATCCGTCGGCCGCGAAGGCGATGCCCTGCGGCTGTCGGGTCGCGATGCCAACGGCAATGAACAGCACTGGACGATCGGCGGTGTGGTCAACGCCACCGGCGTGGAAACCCGCGCCAGTGCGTTGCGCAATCCGTTGCTGCAGCAGCTGCAGGCCGATGGCCTCGCTCGCCCCGGCCCGCATGGGCTGGGCCTGGACAGCACGGTGCCGGGCGACCGCCTGCGCAGCGCCAGTGGCCAGCCGCAGGCACGGCTGGGCGTGCTCGGCAGCCTGCGCATCGGCAGCCTGTGGGAAAGCCTGGCGGTGCCTGAACTGCGTCAGCAGGCGCAGGCGCTGGCCACCGAAGTGGTCGCAGGAGCCGCGACGGCGATGCCGTAAAATGGGGGCATGGATGTCTCCCACCTGCTTGATGGCCTGAACCCGGCCCAGCGCGAAGCCGTCTCCGCTCCCCCCGGCCACCACCTGGTGCTGGCCGGTGCCGGTTCCGGCAAGACCCGCGTACTCACCCACCGCATCGCCTGGCTGCATGAAGTCGATGGCGTGCCGACCCACGGCATTTTCGCGGTGACCTTCACCAACAAGGCGGCCGGCGAAATGCGCCACCGCATCGACGCACAGCTGCCCCATGGCAGCCGTGGCATGTGGATCGGTACCTTCCACGGCCTGGCCAACCGCCTGCTGCGCCTGCACTGGCAGGACGCCAAGCTGCCAGAAGGCTTCCAGGTGATGGACTCGGACGACCAGCTGCGGCTGGTCAAGCGCGTGGTGCAGGCGCTGGAGCTGGACGACGGCAAGTACCCGCCCAAGCAGATCGCGTGGTGGATCAACGCGCAGAAGGACGAGGGCCGCCGCCCGCAGCACATCCAGCCCGAACCGCACGACGCGTGGCTGGAAACCATGCGCCAGGCCTACATCGAATACCAGGCGCGCTGCGACCGCGCCGGCCTGGTCGACTTCGCCGAGCTGCTGCTGCGCGCGCATGAACTGCTGCGCGACAACCCGGCCCTGCTGGCGCATTACCGCGCCCGCTTCCGCGAAATCCTGGTGGACGAGTTCCAGGACACCAACGCCATCCAGTACGCCTTCGTGCGCGTGCTGGCCGGCGATTCCGGCCACGTGTTCGTGGTCGGCGACGATGACCAGGCCATCTACGGCTGGCGCGGTGCCAAGGTCGAGAACGTGCAGGGCTTCCTGCGCGACTTCCCGGGTGCGCAGACCATCCGCCTGGAGCAGAACTACCGCTCCACCGCCAACATCCTCGGCGCCGCCAACGCGGTGATCGCGCACAACCCGGACCGCATCGGCAAGCAGCTGTGGACCGACAGCGGCGACGGCGAGCCGATCGACCTGTATGCCGCGTACAACGAGATGGACGAGGCGCGCTACATCGTCGAGCGCGCCCGCCAGTGGGTGCGCGACGGTGGCAGTTACACCGAAGTGGCCGTGCTTTATCGCAGCAACGCGCAGTCGCGCGCGCTGGAAGAAGCGCTGCTGAGCGAGCAGGTGCCGTACCGCGTGTATGGCGGCATGCGCTTCTTCGAGCGTGCCGAAATCAAGGACGCGCTGGCCTACCTGCGCCTGCTGTCCAACCGCAATGATGACGCCGCTTTCGAGCGCGCGGTCAACACGCCCACCCGGGGCATCGGCGACCGCACGCTGGACGAAGTGCGCCGCGAGGCGCGTGCGCAGGGCATTTCGTTGTGGGAAGCGACGATGCTGGTCACCCAGGGCAGCGCGCTGGCTGCACGTGCGCGCAATGCACTGGCCGGCTTCCTGGGGCTGGTCAACGAGCTGCAGGCGCAGACCGTGCACATGACGCTGGCCGAGCGCGTGGACCACGTGCTGGCCCGCTCGCAGCTGCGCGAGCACTGGAGCAAGGAAAGCCGCAATTCGCTGGACTCGGAATCGCGCACCGACAACCTCGACGAACTGGTCTCGGTCGCCTCGCGCTTCGTGCGCCGCGCCGACGACATCGAGGAAGTGGGCGAGGACATGGACGAGCTGGTCGCGTTCCTGGCCTATGCCGCGCTGGAGGCCGGTGAAGGCCAGGCGCAGGCCGGCGAGGACGGTGTGCAGTTGATGACCCTGCACTCGGCCAAGGGCCTGGAATTCCCGCTGGTGTTCCTGGCAGGCATGGAAGACGGCCTGTTCCCCAGCGCACGTTCGCTGGAAGAAAGCGGGCGGCTGGAGGAAGAGCGTCGCCTGGCCTACGTCGGCATCACCCGCGCGCGCCAGAAGCTGGTGCTGAGCTACGCCGAATCGCGCCGCATCCACGGCCAGGACAACTACAGCCTGCCGTCGCGCTTCCTGCGCGAGATTCCGCGCGAGCTGCTGCACGAAGTGCGCCCGAAGGTGCAGGTCTCGCGGCCGGCATCGATGGGCGCCAGCCGGGTGATGGGCCACGCCTCGATCGAGGCACCGCCGGTCAAGCTCGGCGCGCTGGTTACCCATCCCAAGTTTGGCGAAGGCATGGTGACCGACTACGAAGGCAGCGGCGCACACGCCCGCGTGCAGGTCGAATTCGCCGACGCCGGCAGCAAGTGGCTGGTGATGGCCTACGCCAACCTGACGGTGATCTGATCACCGTCGAGCGGCGGGATACCTGTAGAGCCGAGCCTATGCTCGGCTGCTTGTACCGCCAAAAGCAGCCGAGCATGGGCTCGGCTCTACAATAGGCGGCACTTCTTCCAGGAACGCCCCATGACCGAACCCACGCTGCACGTCACCGTGAAGTTGAACGCCCGGCTGCAGCCGGAGCATCGCCACGAGCTGTTCGAGGATCCGCTTGACGCGTTGCTGCAGGCGGCCCAGGTGGGCGAGCTCACCGGCGGCGGCACTGCGATGTCCGATCTGGGTGAGGTCGAATACGGCGACATCGAAGTGGCGCTGGTCGATGCGAGTGGCGTGCCGAAGCTGATCGACCTGCTGGAGCAGCTGGGTGCGCCGAAGGGGTCGAAGATCCAGGGGGCAGGCGAAGCGGATCGCAGCTTCGGCGTGACCGAGGGCCTGGGCATCTACCTGGATGGCCTGAACCTGCCGGACGAGGTCTACGAACAGTGCGATTCCAACCACGTGTTCGAGCAGCTGTCCGGGAACATCGACGGCCTGGGTGAGATCTGCAGCTGGTGGCAGGGCCCGAGCGAGACCGCGCTGTACATGTACGGCCAATCGTTCGAGGCGATGCGCGATGCGATTGCCGAATTCGTGGCCAGCTATCCGCTGTGCCAGAACGCACGCGTGGTGCAGATCGCCTGAGGGTGGGCCTGATGTAGAGCCGAGCCCATGCTTGGCTGCTTCGTCCGCAGCCGAGCATGGGCTCGGCTCTACAGGAGCAGGTTATCGGCCGGCTGACTGCCGGGCGTTGTCGCGCTGGGCAAGATCCTTGCCCAGGTAATAGCCGCCGCAGAACAGCACGAAGGCGGCGCTGAGGCTCCACAGGATGATCCTGAGGGTGCTTTGTGATGTCGGCTTGCTGTCCTGCATGCGGGTTCTCCCAGGGCGGCCCGATACCGCTTGGTCAGCATGCGCCGCGGTCAGTGGGTACGCAAGCCGGCGGTGCGCACACGCCGCTGCGCGGCGCCGGATTGATCCTGCTCAAGGCGCCGCCTCCACATCCGGTGTGCAATGGTGGCGTTCCCATCTGGCAGACCGCCACGGAGCCCCACCATGTACAAGCGCATCCTGATTGCCACCGACGGGTCCGAGCTGGCCGACAAGGGCCTGGCCAAGGGCCTGGAGCTGGCCAAGGACCTCAATGCCGAGGTCGATATCGTGACTGTCTCCGAGCCGTGGGCCGTCGGCATGTACGACGCCATGGGCTGGAGCGTGGGCTACATGAACAGTCCGGAATACAAGGCCGACCGCGAGGAAGGCGCGCAGAAGGTGCTGCAGCCGGCGCTGGCCAAGGCCGCCGAGCAGGGCATCACCGCCAACCCGGTGCACGTGCTGGACCGCTACGCGGCCGACGGCATCATCGAGACGGCGGCCGAGCGCAACAGCGACCTGATCGTGATGACCTCGCACGGCCGCCGTGGCGTGACCCGCGTGCTGCTGGGCAGCCAGACCGCCGAAGTGCTGGCGCGCAGCACGCTGCCGGTGCTGGTCATCCGCTGATCCATACCCGCTGATTCAAGCGTTCCCGGGGAGGGGACCCGACGCCGGCCGCAGGATGCGCGCCGGCGTTGTTTTTTGTGGGGGCCGGGGTGGATCCACGCATGGCGTGGATCTACTGAGTTGCAGATCTACTGAGTTGCAGGGATCCGACCCCGGTCACATCACCAGCTGTACAGCTTCCAGTACACCGGCGACACGCCATCCTTGTCGTTGTCGAATCGGCCATCGCCGTTCTTGTCGTACATGTAGAACGGGGCACCGCGCGACGGCGTCACCTTGACCATGCGCAGCTGGCCGGACACACGGTATTCCTCGATGACATCGCCGTTGTCCATGGTGCGCCTGGACACATCCGCGCCCTTGACGTCCACCGGGGGAGCACCCGCGCCATCCATGCTGGCGCAGCCAGCGAGCAGGAGCAGGGAAGCCAGCATCAGGGTCTTCATCGGCGGGGGCCTTTGCCTGGAGAGAGCCCTGATTATGCCCCATCGCCAAGTGCGTGCCGTGTCGTGGCGGTGCAGGCACGGGCGCGTAGAATCGGCGCATGAGCAGATTAGTCCTGATCGACGGGTCCAGTTACCTGTACCGCGCGTTCCACGCGCTGCCGCCCCTGTCCAATGCACAGGGTGAGCCCACCGGCGCGCTGTTCGGCGTGGTCAACATGCTGCGTTCGACGCTGAAGGAGCGCCCGGCCTACGTCGCGTTCGTGGTCGATGCGCCCGGCAAGACCTTCCGTGATGACCTGTACGACCAGTACAAGGCCAACCGCCCGCCGATGCCCGATGAACTGCGCAGCCAGGTTGAGCCGATGTGCCGCATCGTCGAAGCGCTGGGCATCAGCATCCTGCGCATCCCCGGCGTGGAAGCCGACGATGTGATCGGCACGCTTGCGCTGCAGGGCCTGGCGCAGGATCTGAAGGTGACCATTTCCACCGGTGACAAGGACTTTGCCCAGCTGGTGCGGCCGGGCATCGAACTGGTCAACACCATGACCGGCAGCCGCATGGATTCCGACGCGGCGGTGATGGACAAGTTCGGCGTGCGCGCCGATCAGATCATCGACCTGCTGGCGCTGATGGGCGACGCGGTCGACAACGTGCCGGGCGTGGAGAAGTGCGGGCCGAAGACCGCTGCCAAGTGGCTGGCCGAGTACCAGCACCTGGACGGGGTGATGGCGGCCGCGCCGACCATGAAGGGCAAGATCGGCGAGAACCTGCGCGCTGCGCTGGAACGCCTGCCGCTGAACCGCGAATTGGTGACGATCCGCACCGATGTGGAACTGGAGGCCAGCCCGACCACGCTGGCGCTGCGCGAGCAGGATGTTCCGGCGCTGACCGAGCTGTATACGCGCTATGGTTTCACCCAGGCGCTGAAGGAGCTGGGCGCGCCTGTGCCGGCACCGGTGGCCGCCAGCGAGGCGACCCCGAGCCTGCGCGGCACTGCGGCCGGCTTCGCGCGTGGCAGCGTCGAGGCGCCCGCCGCCGGCACGCTGGATCCGGCACTGTCCGCGCCGGGTGAATACGAGACCGTGCTGACCAGCGGGCAGCTGCAGGCCTGGGTCGAGCGCCTGCAGCAGGCCGAGCTGATCAGCTTCGATACTGAAACCGATGCGCTGGACGCGATGCGCGCGCGGCTGGTGGGCATCAGCCTGGCGGTCGAGCCGGGCAGGGCGGCCTACATTCCGGTGGGCCATGATTACCCGGGGGCTCCGGTCCAGCTGCCAGCGCAGCAGGTGCTGGACGCACTGCGCCCGGCGCTGCAGGACCCGGCGAAGAAGAAGCTGGGCCAGCATGGCAAGTACGACCTGCATGTGCTGCGCCGCCACGGCGTGGACGTGCAGGGCTACCACGACGACACCATGCTCGAGAGCTTCGTGCTCAACTCCACCGCCACCCGTCACGACATGGATTCGCTGGCCCTGCGTTACCTGGGCTACAGCACCGTCAAGTTCGAGGACGTGGCCGGCAAGGGCGCCAAGCAGATTCCGTTCTCGCAGGTGGGCATCGACGAAGCCAGCCGCTATGCGGCCGAAGACGCCGACATCACCCTGCGCCTGCATCGCGCGCTGCAGCCGCAGCTGCTGGCCGAGCCGGCGCTGGACAGCGTGTACCGCGACATCGAGATGCCGCTGGTGCCGGTGCTGGCCAGCATCGAAGCCAACGGCGTGCGGATCGACACCGACGAGCTGCGCCGGCAGAGCCAGGACCTGTCCTCGCGCATGCTGGCCGCGCAGCAGAAGGCCACCGAGCTGGCCGGCCGCAGCTTCAACCTGGATTCGCCCAAGCAGTTGCAGGCGGTGCTGTTCGACGAGTTGAAGCTGCCGGCGGTGGTGAAGACCCCGAAGGGCCAGCCCAGCACCAATGAAGAGGCGCTGGAGGCGATTGCCGACCAGCATGAACTGCCGCGCGTGATCCTCGACTACCGCGGATTGGCCAAGCTGCGCAGCACCTACACCGACAAGCTGCCGGAGATGGTCAATCCGGACACCGGCCGGGTGCACACCAGCTACCACCAGTCCGGCGCCGCTACCGGCCGCCTGTCCTCGTCGGACCCGAACCTGCAGAACATCCCGATCCGCACCGAGGACGGTCGTCGCATCCGCCGCGCGTTCATCGCCCCGGAAGGCTGCCAGCTGCTGGCCGCCGACTATTCGCAGATCGAGCTGCGGATCATGGCGCACCTGTCCGAGGACCCGGGCCTGGTGCGCGCCTTCGAGCAGGGTGCCGACGTGCACCGGGCCACCGCCGCCGAGGTGTTCGGGCGCACGCTGGAGGAGGTGACCCCGAACGAGCGCCGCGCCGCCAAGGCGATCAACTTCGGCCTGATGTACGGCATGAGCGCCTTCGGCCTGGCCCGCAACCTGGGCATCGACCGCGGCCAGGCGCAGGACTACGTGGCGCTGTACTTCAACCGCTACCCGGGCGTGCGCGACTTCATGGAGCGGATGCGCCAGCAGGCCCGCGACCAGGGCTATGTGGAAACCCTGTTCGGCCGCCGCCTGTACCTGAACGACATCCACGCCCGCAACCAGGGCCTGCGTGCCGGGGCCGAGCGCGCCGCGATCAACGCGCCGATGCAGGGCACAGCCGCCGACATCATCAAGCGCGCGATGGTGGATGTGGACCAGTGGCTGCGCGACAGCGGGGCACCGGCACGGATGATCCTGCAGGTGCACGATGAACTGGTGTTCGAAACCGAAAGCAGTTTCGTCGAAGACTTGCGCTTGCAGGTGGTGGAACGCATGTCGCAAGCGGCCAAACTGCGGGTGCCGCTGGTGGTCGATACGGGCGTCGGCAGCAACTGGGATGAAGCGCACTGACCGCATTCCGGGCCGAAAACGACGTGAATTTGTTCATGAGTCGGGGGTTTCTGACTCGACCATGAATGTTGCCCCGATTGAATTTCATTAAATGGGGCCCCTTCACGAACCGTTAGTGTTCGGAGTGCTTCTATAACTCCCGACAGGCGCAATGCCTGTTGTGGATCTCTCCCATCCCCTGGAGCAGATCTCGGAACGGGGACTCCTCCCCAAGTGCCCGTTCCCCGGCCCCGTTGACCTCCCCCTGGTCAGCGGGGCTTTTTATTTGTGCCGTTGCCAGACGCCATCGCCTGCGCCACGCTGGGCCACCGTTCCGCAGGGGAAGACCATGCCCGACCTGTTCGCCCTGGCCATGCCGTGGTGGGAATTCATCCTGCGCGCGGTGGTGGTCTACGTCGTGGTGCTGGGCATGGTCCGGCTGGGCGGCAAGCGGGCTCTGGGGCAGATCACGCCGTTCGACGTGCTGCTGATCGTGCTGCTGGGCAACGCGGTGCAGAACGCGCTGCTGGGCACGGATACCTCGCTGGGCGGCGGCCTGCTGCTGGCGGCGACCCTGATCCTGCTGAACTACGGGGTGGGCTGGCTCACCACCCGGAATCGGCGCATGGAGCGGTTGATCGAAGGAGAACCCACCGTAATCGCGCGCGATGGGCGCCTGTTCGAGGCGGTACTTCGCCGCGAGCTGATCAGCCGCGCCGACTTCGATGCCGCGCTGCGCCAGCAGGGCGGGCTGCAGATTGAAGATGTGCAGATTGCCCTGCTGGAGACGACAGGGCACATCACCATCATCGCGCGGAAGGGCAGCTGACCAGCGCCGAGCCCACGCCCCGCGCGACGACACCCCTCAGAGCCAGTCGCGCGGCACCAGGTAGTCGGCCAGGCGCGATTCGGGGCTGCCGGGTTCGGGCGAGAAGCCGTATTCCCAGCGCACCCGCGGCGGCAGGCTCATCAGGATGCTTTCGCTGCGGCCACCGCTCTGCAGCCCGAACAGGGTGCCGCGGTCGTAGACCAGGTTGAATTCCACGTAGCGGCCGCGGCGGTACAGCTGGAACTCGCGTTCGCGCTCGCCATAGATGGCGTCCTTGCGCTGCTGCACGATCGGCAGGTAGGCGTCGAGGAAGCCATCGCCGACCGCGCGCAGATAATCGAAATCGCGCTCGAAGTCGCCGTGCAGGTCGTCGAAGAACAGACCGCCGACGCCGCGCGTTTCGTTGCGGTGGCGCAGGAAGAAGTACTCATCACACCAGCGCTTGTGCGCGGCGTAGCGTTCGTCGCCGAACGGTGCACACAGATCGCGTGCGACCCGGTGCCAGTGCTGCACGTCCTCGTCGAACGGGTAGAACGGGGTCAGGTCGAAGCCGCCGCCGAACCAGCTGGCCACCACTTCACCGTCGCGCTGCGCCTGGAAAAAGCGCACGTTGGCATGGGTGGTCGGCACGTACGGGTTGAGCGGGTGGAACACCAGCGACACGCCGGTGGCGCGCCAGGAGGCGCCCGCCAGTTCCGGGCGGTTGGCCGAGGCCGACGGCGGCAGGCGGCTGCCAGCAACGTCGGAGAAGCCGATGCCGGCCTGCTCGAACACCGCACCGTCGCGCAGCACGCGGGTACGCCCGCCACCGCCCTCTGCACGCTGCCACAGGTCTTCCTGGAAGCGGGCCCGGCCATCGACGGCCTCGATTGCCGCACAGATGCGGTCCTGCAGGTCGGTGAGGTAGGTGCGCACGCGCTCGAATTCATTCATGGCGCGTACTTTACCGCAGGGCCCGGGGAGGCAAGCCCCTTACTGCTTGTGGTTGGGGGTGCGTGGCGCCGGTCGGGTCTGATCCTCGTCCGCCGACTGCTCCTGGACAGCACGCTGCAAGGCCTGGCCGAAACCCAGCAAGCTCCAGTTGCGCGTCGCCAGCACGTCACATGCCACGTGGCGGCCACTGCCCTCGGCCTCGCAGACGCCCTCAAGCATGGGGCGGACGTCCACACTGCTGCTGTTCTCCATCACGCTGGCCAGGTTTTCACAGCCTTCGCGGATGCCGGCCTGGCACACCTTCTGGTAGTGCTGGCTGGCCTCGACCCACTTCCCGCCCAGCGCGGCGCGGCTGCCCAGCACATTGCAGCCCTGCATCCTGCCGGCCGCGCAGCAGGTTTCTGCTTCGCCGTCGACCGACGCGCGTGGGCAATCCTGCGGGAATGGGATTTCGTCGAACACCAGCGGTGCGCTGCACTGGGCACTTCCCGGCTGTCGCTGGAAGCGCTCAAAACGCATCGAATCGTCCAGCCCCAGCAGGTCACCGTTGGCCAACGGTTGCAGCACGTAGTCACCCCCCAGCTCGTGGCGCATGCGGATCTGGCCGTCCTGCACGCGTGCACGCACCCGCGAACCGTAGCCCACCTCCACCAGTCCACCATCGCCGAACGTCAGTTCGTCCAACAGCCCGCCGGAGGCCACGTAGTGGCCACAGGGCACGGCGCTGGCGGCCTGCGGCAACAGCTCCCCATCCAGCGCCCGCAGTGCAGCCGCCTGCCGGCAGGACGTCTCGTTGCCGCCTTCGCAGGCCATCTGCAACGCCGCCCTGCCGTCCTGCAGATTGCCGGCGGTCCACTGCAGGGTGGCAACCTCCATGCAGAAGTCACTTTCACCCACCTGCGTGCATAGGTCCTGCAGGCGCTGCAATCGCGCGTCGGACAGCGCAGGCTTGGCTGCAGGCGAGAACACTTCAACCATCTTGGCCGCCATCGAGGCCGTGCGGATGGCAGTGGCGACGGCCTCGACCAGCTCTGGCCGCTCTTCCAGGATGGCCATGCAGGCCTCGGTGTCGGCCGCAGGGTCATCCTTGCGACACTGGCGGGGGAAGTCCATCTCGGCCATCTCCTTTTCCATCGTGGCCTGTATCACCGCGATCTGTGCTTCGGTCGGTGTATCGCTGCCGGGGGCCTGGTCAGCCTCGCGATAGCGATCGGGCAGGCGCTGGCACAGAAATGGAACCCCTTCGGCACAGGCCGATTCCAGCGCCGTCAGGCTCAGCTCATGATGATGCCTGTCAAGGCAGCGCTGGGCATCTGCCAGGCAGCTGCCTGGCGCGTGCTCGACCGGGGGCAGGCACGCCGCTGGCTGGATCAGGCGGTAGCGCGTGTTGCCCTGCTGCAGGACGCGACCGCCACGCTGGACGTTCAGTCCAGATGCAACTCCGAAGGTGAGGTTGACGAGGCTCAGCTCGCCATCGATCTCTTGGACAACGAAGGGCCGATCAGAGATGTGCGTGTTCTTCGCCACCCCGCGGTCAGGCCCATCCACGCGCAGCTGGTTGCCACCGCCTTCGGCCGCGAATAGGCCACAGCGTGGCAGACCGGTTGCGGCCGCCTGCTGCGCCCAGGTCAGCAGCAACAAGGCAATGAAGGCCGGAATCAGGTGGCGTGGGGCGAAAGGAGGCATCTTGGAGCCAGGGCAGAAAGACGCGGGCTACGATAGCCAACCGCCACCGATCCGCAATCAAACCCGCTGGAACGCCTGTGCTGCGGTCACGGCATCTGTGCCGGGCAGGTCGTTCGCGTCAAAAATGCCGGGAGCGAGAGCTCAGCGGAAGCGCGCGCGCACGTCGGGGCGCAGCAGGCGCCAGGCCAGCCAGCCCTGCAGGCCGAGAAGCACGAACGACATGCCGACCACGGTCAGCGTGATCAGCCAGCGTTTCAGCTGCAGCTCCTGCAGCAGGGCCGGGTCATCGGCCAGCAATGGGATGAGGTCGCGCATGAACACGTCCAGCCACCAGGCGACTGCGAAGTTGCTCAAGCCGCTCAACAGCAGCAGCACCACGAAGCTCCACAGGCCCCAGCGACGTTCACGCAGCAGGCCCCAGCTGGACACGGTCGAGGCCAGGCACAACAGCGCGACGATCATTGACGCGGCCACCGGGTGCGCCAGCAGCCAGACCAGGCTGTGCAGCTGCTGGTGCTGCACTTCGCTTTCCACCAGGTGCCACAGCGCAAGGTGGTTCAGCGGCCACAGCACCAGTCCCTGCAGCACGAAGTAGATCGTCAGCAGCAGTGACAGCCAGAACGAGGCCTGTGCCACCGGGCGCACCCAGGCGTGATAGGCCGGGGACGGCGGCGAGGGGATCGACGGGATCGACATTGACATCCGATGTCCTTGCAGTCGGCGCCCGCCTGCTCAGCGGACCGTCACCCGGGTGGCGACCGCCGGCAGGATATGGTGTTCGCTCAAGGGTGCCAAGGGCAGGCCATGCGGCGGTTGCAGCGGCACCCAGGCCAGCTCGGCGATCTCGGCGCGCGCCTGCGGCGCACCGTCCACCTGCACCCACCAGGCCTGTGCCTGCACGCGGTGGCCGGGTTCGTTCACCGCCCAGTCCTCGAACGTGCCCAGCCCGATGGCGGCATTGGCGCGCAGCTGTACCCCCAGTTCTTCTTCCAGCTCGCGGGCCAGCGCCTGCAGGGGCGCCTCGCCGGGTTCGGGCTTGCCACCTGGCTGGATGAAGCGGCGTGCACCGTGCTTGCGCACCACCAGCGCCTGGCCGCGGTCATCCAGGATGACCGCAGCCACGATCCGGATCGTGGCTGCGGCGTTGCTCACTTCAGGTTCTGCTCGAACAGCTTGAGGATGCGCTTGTACTGGTCCAGCCAGGAATCGGCACGCACGTAGCCGTGACGTTCCAGTGGGTACGGGGCGATCGACCAGTTGTCCTTGTGCAGTTCGATCAGGCGCTGGGTCAGGTTCACCGAATCCTGGAAGAACACGTTGTCATCCATCATGCCGTGGGCGATCAGCAGGTTGTCCTGCAGGTTCTGCGCATACTCGATCGGCGAGGAAACGCGGTACGCCTCCGGGTCGATGTCCGGGGTGTTGAGGATGTTGCTGGTGTAGCCGTGGTTGTAGTTGTGCCAGTCCACCACCGGGCGCAGCGCGGCGCCGGCCTTGAACGTGCCCGGTGCACGGAACAGCGCCATGAAGGTCATGAAACCGCCGTAGGAACCACCGTAGATGCCGGCGTGGTCGCGGTCACCCTGCTGGGTGTCGACCAGCCAGTCCAGGCCGTCCTTGTAGTCTTCCAGTTCCGGGTGGCCCATGTTGCGGTAGATCGCCGTGCGCCAGTCGCGGCCGTAGCCCTCGCTGCCGCGGTAATCCATGTCCAGCACGATGTAGCCCTTCTGCACCAGCAGGTTGTGGAACATCTGCTCGCGGAAGTAGGCCGGGTAGCGCTGGTGCACGTTCTGCAGGTAGCCGGCGCCGTGCACGAACATCACGATCGGGTACTTCTTCCCCGGTTCCTTGTTTTCCGGTTCGTAGTACTTGGCCCAGACCACGCCAGCACCATGCTTGGACGGCACTGCCACCAGCTTCGGCTGGATCCACTGGCGCGCCTTGTAGTCGGCGGTGCGGGTGTCGGTCAGCACGCGTGCCTGGCCACCGGCACTGGGCAGCACGGCCAGCTGCGGCGGCAGGTAGGCGCCGGAGTAGCGCACCAGCAGCTGCTGGCCGTCCGGCGACAGCGAGAAATCCTCCACGCCGTTGAGGCTGGTCAGCTCGCGCACCTGGCGGCTGCCGGTGTCGACCGCGCAGACTTCGTAGTCATGCGGCGCCTGCTGGTTGCACAGGAAGTAGAAGCCCTTGCCATCGGCCGACGGCACCGGCGCCGAGGTTTCCCACTTGCCGCTGGTCAGCGCCTGCGGCTTGGCCGTGCCGGCCTGGGTATACAGGTGCGAGAAGCCCGATTCCTCCGACAGCAGCCACAGCGTGCGGCCATCGGCCATCCAGCCGAAATCGTTGAAGCCCCAGTTGATCCAGGCGTTGTCGGTCAGGCGGTGGCGGTTCTGCACACGGCCGTCGGCAGCGTTGACGCTGATGATCCAGCGGTCCTTGTTGTCGTTGGCACGCAGCATCACCGCGGCCTGCTGGCCATCGGCGCTCCAGCGGATGCCGCCGCCCATGAAGTCGCTCATCACCTGCACGCTGCGCTCACCCTTCAGCGCGTCCTTGCCGGCCTTGCGGCGCAGTTCGGCCAGCGGGTCGGTGCTGATGCCCGGCAGGCTGGCCAGCGAGACCTTTTCGGCCTTGCCGGTGCGCACGTCCACGTACCACAGCGTGTGCGGCTCGAAGCCATTGCGGCCGACGCGGGTGCGGGTGTCCTCGGTTTCCTCGTAACCCGATTCGGTCACATACAGCGGCATCTTGCTGGTGCGGCCGTCGTCGAAGTCCTTCGGCTTGGTCACCACGATCAGGTGGGTGAGGTCCGGCGACAGCACGCTGTCGGCGATCTCCACGTCGGCGCCCAGGTACACCGGGCCCGGCGCACGCGTCGGGTCGGCCTGGCGCCAGCGCTGGTCCTGGTCCTTCAATGCCTCGCGCTGCTCGCGGTCGCGGCGCAGGGTTTCCAGCGTGCGCAGCTGCTGATCGCGCAGCACATCGGCCTTCGGCGGCGTACGCGGATCCTTTTCGGCCTTCAGGCTGGCCACCTGCTGCACGCCGCTGGCGGCGGTCCAGTGGAACCAGTTCTGGCCGACGCGCCAGATCACGCCATTGTCGGCGGCGAAGTTCACGTTGCCCGCGCGTTCGTTGCTGCGGGTGAGCTGGGTCAGCGCGCCACTGCGCAGGTCGCGCACGAACACATCGCCATTGCGCACGAAGGCGCTGCGGCTGCGGTTGCGATCGTAGACGGGATCGGCCACGTCCAGGGTGCCGCGCTGGTCATCGGCCACCTGCGCGGCCACGCCGCCGGTCAGCGGCTGGCGGAAGGTGTCGCGTACCGGGCTGCCGCTGCGCTTGAGCTGGTACTCCACCTGCTGGCTGTTCCACGACCACCAAGCCTTCTCGACCGGCGGACCGATCCAGTCCGGGTCGGCCATCGCCTGTTCAATGGTGATCGGCGTCGGCGCGGCGTGCGCGGCCGGTGCGGCCAGCACGGCCGACAGCAGGAGGGACAGGGGCAGCACTCGGGACATGGGCGGACGGCACCAGAAGAGGAAACCGGCCAAGGGTAGCAGCCGTCCGGGCCGGGGGCAGGGGCCACAGGTCATGGCAGCGGCATTGGCAAAGTGGCGCAACCGGTTGCCGTGGTCGCGCATCCATTCTCCTGAACCCGCATCATCCACCGAACAGGAGCCCGACCATGCAGGAATTGATCCCGATCACCCTCTTCATCTGCATCGCCTACGCGATCCACGCCATTGCCGATGCCCGCGCGCGTAGCAAGCTGGTGGCCCCGCACGTGCCCGAGGAAGTGATCCGCTCGCTGGCCGTGCTGGAAGAAGAGCGCCGCCGCCAGGGCGCGCTGCGCTGGGGCATCAGCTTGGTCAGCTTGGCCGTGGCGATGGGCCTGCTGGAGGCGATCGGTGCACGCGAGCTGACCTTCGGCGCCACCGCCGCGATGGTCGGCAGTGCCGGCCTCGGTCAGCTGCTGGCCTGGCACTTCACCCGCCCTGCCGCGCGCAAGGGCTGAGCCGGCGCATGCCACGGGCACAGGGGGCGCCCCGTAGATGAGCCTGCTCGGCGAAGCACTGTCGGCACTGCGGGGCCGTCGCCGCCACGATGCAGTATCGGCGGCACCGCCCGCCGAGCCGCTCGACGCGGACCAGGCCCTGGTGCGGGCCATCATCGATGGCTCGCAGTCGGCCTTCGCGCAACTGGTTGAAGCCCACCAGCGCACCTGCGCGCATGTGATCGGACGCATGGTGGGCGACCGCGACCAGGTCGCTGACCTTCTGCAGGAAACCTTCCTGGCCGTGTTCCGCCAGCTGCACCGGTTCCGCTTTGAATCTTCGTTGCGTACCTGGGTTTCGCGGGTGGCCTACACCACCGCGCTGCAGCACCTGCGCCGGCGGCGGCTGGAGGCGCAATGGATGGTGGCGGTGGAGGTGCCGGAGGAACTGGGGATCGGCGATGAAGGGCCGGGGCCGGCTGAACTGAGCGAGGCGCTGCAGGCTGGTCGCCATCTTGGCGAGGCGCTGGAACGGCTGAGTGCACCGCAGCGGCTGATCGTCGGCCTGCATTACCTGGAGGATTTCGATCTGGCCGAGATCGAGCAGGTGACCGAACTGGCACGCGGTACCATCAAGAGCCACCTGCACCGCGCGCGCCAGGTCCTGAAGCAGGAACTGACGCGGCATGCCGCCGCCGGAGAACTGCTGTGAACCCACCGACCGACCCTCGCGATGCGGAAAAGCGCGCGCTGGCGCAGGCGTTGCGTGAGCAGGCTCAGCAGGAACAGACACCGAATGTGAGCGAGGCGCTGCAGAAGCGCATTGCCGCCGAGTCGCGCGACAGTGGCGTGGGCTATGTGGTGGTGCAGGTAATGCTGGTGGGTGCGCTGCTGGCGGCCGGCGCTTGGTACTTCTGGGTCTAGAAGAACATTGACGCCCGCAACTGCTTTGGGACGTTTCTTCCTCCAACTTCCGATCAGATATCCAAGCGTCGGGCGTTGTCTCCACGTCGGCAGTTGGCCTTTCCCGTCAGACTCCGTCACGTCGGCCTCGTCATCAGTGGCAGTCGCTCTATCCAGGGTCCGCGAGCTACGTGTGTTTCCTGAGGAAAGTTGCAAACTCCATCCCTCCGCTTGAGTCGGAGTTTCACAATCAGAGACTCTCAACCATCAGCTTCCACGGGTATGGAGTGAGAATCACATGGACAGGTGCGCCAGTAATCCAACGCCGGCTGCAGTTGGATGATGCTCTACTACATCCAGCTTTCGCTTGCCCGTTTCAAGCAACGGATCGGCACTCATCTGGCAATCGCTCTCATGCTGGGTGCGGGGGTAGGGATCACCACCGTGATGCTCTCCATTGTTCTCCAGGCATCGTCGGATCCCGCACCAGGCCGGAGCTCCGCATTGTTCCGCCCGTACCTTGACGCGCGTCCAGATGCCCTGCGCAGTGGTTCCCCGGATCCGGGACAGGCACTGACCTGGCCAGATGCGAAGGCGCTTCTGGGCCAAGGTGGGACGTGGAAACAGGCAGCAATGGCAGGGGGGGCGGTGACGCTCTCCCGGCCGGGAGCCTCCAGCGCAAGGCTGCGTGCGAGGTTCGCTACGTCGGAAGTCTTCAGTGTGCTTGGCATTGCCGTTGTTCAAGGACGGGCATGGACCGCCGAGGAGGGGCATGCTGCGAGTCGAATCGTGGTGCTTTCGCGTGCGCTCGCCGCGCGTGAGTGTGCACAGGACTGTGTTGGTCATCGGTTGGAACTGGGCAGGCGCACCTATACCGTTGTGGGTGTCGCGGAGGACTGGCATCCGGTGCCGATGTTTCAGGGAGATCTCACACGCCGGCCGTTTGTGGAACCTGACGAGATCTACCTGCCGGTTGAGACCGCAATCGCGGACAGGCTGACTGTTGTGGACGGGACGGCGATTTGGGGAGGTGACCAGGACACGGACCCTGCAGGAGCCAACGTGTCATGGCTTCAATTGTGGGCGTGGCTGCCCACCGCAGATGATGTCGCCGCCTACCGGGCGAATCTGAATGCCTATGCACACGCAAAGGGTCTTCGGATCGAACCAGGCACCCAGCAGGTGGCACTCTGGCCTTTGAAGGATTGGCTGGACAGGCTGGGATTGGTTCCAGAGCGGGCCAGGATGCAGCTTCGGCTGTCACTGATCCTTCTCGGTGTGTGCATCGTCAACGCGGCGGCGCTGCTCAGCTTCAGTCTGGGGCGCCGTCGGCGGGAGCTCGCGATACGACGTGCACTGGGCGCGCGACGCCGGGACGTGTTCATCCAGCTCATGTGGGAATCCATCGCGGCGGGAGCCGCAAGCAGTGCGCTCGCTGTCGTCACCTATATGCTGGGAATCCGGGTGGTTGCTGCGGGAGACGTTCTGCCCAGCGCGATAACCGCGATGCATGCTGGGGCATTGCTGATGGCCGCTGGCCTGGGAGTCGTCACGACGTTGCTCTGTTCATTGGTCCCGTCGTTTGAAATCTGCAGGGTCAGCTCCCTGTCGAATGCCTTTGCGAAGGGGGCTGCCTGAAATGTTCGAATCGATGAGGGAGATCCGACGGCATTTGGGAAGCGCCGCACTGCTTGCAGTGCAGGCAGCGCTTGCAAGCCTGGCATGTGCGTTCGCACTGCAATCCGCGCTGGACAGCTTCGCCAGATTGAACACCGGGAGCATCCGGGAGGCAGCATCGATTGGTGTGGTCAGGGTATCCGATGTCGAAGAAGGCGCGGATGCAGCAGTGCAGCGGGCAGACCTGTCCGCGATCCGGCTGCCCGGTGTTCAGGACACGGTTGTGAGCGACGCTGTTCCGTTCGGAGGAAGAGCCCATCGATACGGCGTATGCACCAGTGAGTCGGCCATGGTGTATTCGATGAATGCGGGTACGACAGACGTTGCCGGATGTGATCGCATTCCCGTGGTAACTGCAAGCTCTGGTCTGCTGGCGATGCTGGGCGCGGGAATCGTCCTGGGGCGGGACGCCACGGAGGACGACATGGTTGAAGGCACTCCGGTGGTGCTGATCAGTGAATCGCTGGCTGCCCGACTGTTCGGAACGGAGAGTGCTGTTGGCCGCCACTTGTATTTCGGCCCCGGCAGCAGCCGTGTCATCATGGGCGTATTTGCCTCTGTTGCTGGACCGGCACCAGGAGGTAATGAGCGGGACTCGCAGTGGGCGCTACTTCCGGGCCTCCCCATGGGCGCCAGTCGCTACTATCTGGCGAAGTGGAGGTCGGAGGTTGATCGTTCATCGCTTGATCGTACTGTCGATGCGCTGCAGCGGCCTTATCGGATCGTGACCCCGGCCGGTGTCGAGACCCTGGCGGGATATCGCGACGCCTACGTCAAAGCTGATCGCTTTGCTACGACCGTGCTCGCGGTCATGACGGCCGTTGTTCTCGGTGTGCTGATGGCCGGCGTTTCCGGAGTTGTAGGCGCGTGGCTTGACCGGCGCCGGTACTCCATCGGGGTTCGACGGACATTAGGTGCTCGCAGGTCCGTGATCTTCGCCGAAATCATGTTCGAGGTTTCACTGTTCACCACGCTGGGCGCCCTGCTCGGCGCGGTGTCGTTGCAGTGGGTAGGGGCGCCGCAGGACGGCATCACAGGTTCACCGTGGTTCTCGATATCGAGCGCTGTCGTGCTGGTGATGGCGGCCTGCTTGACTGCACTGGTACCCCGGGCCCTGCGAATCGCCAAGGAGCCGCCCTTGACCCTGCTGAAGCCCCTGTAGCCCATTCATCCTGTCACCCGGCTTCACCTGCGACAAAGTGAAGCAGCGCGTCACCCAGTCGCATCCCACCTTAACGAAATCCTCCTAAAGTGGTCCGGTATCCCACCGGTCACAGGCAGGAGGCGTCCCTTGGACGCGTTGTTGTTGTCCCGGATCCAGTTCGGATTCGTCATCAGTTTCCACGTGCTGTTCCCCGCCTTCACCATTGGCACGGCCAGCTGGCTGGCCTTCATCGAATGGCGCTGGCTGCGCACGAAGTTGCCCGTGTGGCGCGAGCTGTATTTCTTCTGGCAGAAGATCTTCGCGGTGTCGTTCGGCATGGGCGTGGTCAGCGGCATCGTCATGGCCTTCCAGTTCGGTACCAACTGGCCGCGGCTGAGCGAGGTGGCCGGCACGGTGATCGGCCCGCTGCTGACCTACGAAGTGCTGACCGCGTTCTTCCTGGAAGCCAGCTTCCTCGGCGTGATGATGTTCGGCTGGGGCCGGGTCTCGCCGCGCCTGCATTTCCTGTCCACCTGCATGGTCGCGCTGGGCACGCTGTTCTCCACGTTCTGGATCCTGTCGTCCAACAGCTGGCTGCACACGCCGGCCGGCTACGAGATGGTCAACGGCATCGTGCATCCGGTGGACTGGTGGCAGGTGGTGTTCAATCCCTCGTTCCCCTATCGCCTGGCGCACATGGCGCTGGGTTCGTTCATCACCACCTGTTTCGTGATCGGTGGCGTGGGTGCGTGGTACCTGCGCAAGGGCACGCACGTGGAAGCGGGCCGGCGCATGCTGGTGGCAGCGGTGGCGTTCGCGGCACTGACCGTGCCGGTGCAGATTTTCGTCGGCGACATGCATGGCCTGAACACGCTCAAGCACCAGCCGATGAAGATCGCGGCGGTGGAAGCGCATTGGCATGAGACCCGGGAAGGCGAGGGCGTGCCGCTGGTGGTGTTCGCGCTGCCCAACGAGAAGGAGGAGCGCAACGATTTCGAAGTGGCCATCCCGAAGCTGGGCAGCGTGATCCTGACCCACAGCCTGGACGGCACCTTCGACCCGCTCACTTCGGTACCGTCCAGCGAGCGGCCGCCGGTGACGCCGGTGTTCTTCGCCTTCCGCATCATGGTCGGGCTGGGCACGCTGATGCTGCTGCTGGCCTGGGTGTCGGCGTTCCAGTTGTGGCGCAGGAAGCTGCTGGATTCGCCGTGGCTGCTGCGCGGCTGGAACTGGATGCTGCCCAGCGGCTTCATCGCGCTGCTGTCCGGGTGGTTCGTCACCGAGATGGGCCGCCAACCGTGGGTGGTGTATGGCGTGCTGCGCACCGCTGATGCGGTCGGCCCGCAGAGCGCGTGGATGACCGCGCTGTCGCTGGCGGTCTACGTCGTTGGCTACGCCTTCGTGTTCGGCTGGGGCATCTGGTACCTGGTGAAGATCCTGCGCCACGGACCGCGTCCGCACGATGATGGGCCATCGCTGGACCACGGCAGCCACACCCCGGCACGCCCGCTGTCGGCGGCCGACGAACCGCTGGAGGAGCGCTGACATGGACCTGATGACCTGGCTGCCGGTGGCGTGGTTTGCGGTGATCGGCTTCGGCGTGCTGATGTACGTGGTGCTGGACGGCTTCGTGCTCGGTATCGGCATCCTGGCCCCGTTCGCCGAGGACGAGGAGCAGCTGGACCTGATGATGAACACCGCCGCGCCGATCTGGGACGGCAACGAGACCTGGCTGGTACTGGGCGGCGCCGGGCTGCTGGCGGCGTTCCCGAAGGCCTATGCGGTGCTGTTGTCGGCGCTGTACCTGCCGGTGCTGTTGCTGGTGGTGGCGCTGGTGTTCCGCGGCGTGGCCTTCGAGTTCCGCTTCAAGGCGCATCGATCGCGCCGGCTGTGGAGCGTGGCGTTCGGCCTCGGTTCGCTGCTGGCGACCTTTGCCCAGGGCGTGATCCTCGGCACCCTGGTGCAGGGCATCCCGCTGGTGGACGGCGTCTACCAGGGCGGCGCATTCACCTGGTTCAGCCCGTTCGCGATGCTGACCGGTGCTGCGTTGGTGGCTGGCTATGCGTTGTTGGGCAGCACCTGGCTGATCCTGAAGACCGAAGGGCGCGTGCAGGCGCTGGCCCGGCAGATGACCCGGCCGCTGGTGGTGGCGGTGATCGCGGCGATGGGCCTGGTCAGCAGCTGGCTGCCGTTCCTCGATTCGCGGTTGATGGCGCGCTGGTTCAGCGACGGCAACTTCTGGTGGCTGTCGCCGGTGCCGCTGTTGACGCTGGCGGTGGCCGCCGCGCTGTGGCGCAGCGCGACCCATCCGCGCCGCGACCTGCCGCCGTTCCTGCTCAGCCTGGCCTTGTTCGTGCTTGGCTTCCTCGGCCTGGTGCTGGGCATGTGGCCCTATCTGCTGCCGCCGTCGATGACCCTGTGGCAGGCCGCCGCGCCGGCCTCCTCGCTGGGCTTCAGCCTGGTCGGCCTGGTCATTCTGCTGCCGGTCATCCTCGGCTATACGGCGTGGTCGTACCGGGTGTTCCGCGGCAAAGTGCGCGCCGATAGCGGTTACCACTGATCGATTGAAGCGGGGCCCGCTGGTGCCGGGCCCCCTGTTGTGGAATGTGAAATCTGCACACCCCGGGCGGGACGTGCTAGCGTGCGCTCCTTTCCGGCAGCCAGGGGGGCAGCCGGCGACGTCCTGGACGGACGCACGGCTGCAGGAACGGGGGGCCGCCGCGCGTCGCCGTAATGGCTCGTGCCTATCGTTCTCCCGTTGAAGCACCTTCGCTAATGATCGAATTCTCCATCGTCGACTGGGCTGCCTGGGCGCCCGGCCTGAGCGAGCGTAGCCAGTGGCTGGGCTGGGCCGATGCGCCGTATCCGCCGGTTGGCGAAGACACGCCGCCGCTCGCCGAAATCCCGGCAATGCAGCGCCGCCGAATCGAGCGGCTGGGCCGGATGGCGATCCAGGCTGCCTGCTGGTGCGAGGACGGGCAGGGCGCTGACAGCCAGGTGCCGCTGGTGTTCGCCAGCCGCCACGGCGACGTGGCCCGTTCGATGGAGCTGCTGGGGGCGCTCGCCAGCGATCAGCCCCTGTCACCGACGGGGTTCGGCCTGTCGGTGCACAACGCGATCGCTGCGTTGTACTCGATCGCGCGCGGTCACCGCGGCAACTACCTGGCGCTGGCCGCCGGCCAGGCCACGGTCGAGACCGCCTGCCTGGAAGCGGCCGGTCTGCTCGCCGATGGCGCCCGCGAAGTGCGGGTGGTGGTCTATGAGTCGCCGCTTCCTGAAATTTACGCGACGTTTGCCGACGAACCTGACCCGTTCTTTGCATGGTGCTGGCGTTTGACCGCTCCGGCAGAGGGCCGGCCGACGCTGTCGCTGCAGTGGCAGCCGGCCGACGGCCAGGCCAGCACTGCGCCCGGCCTGCTGCCGCATGCGCTGGACCTGCACCGGTTCCTGTTGTCCGGCGCGCTGGCACTGGAACACGTGGCCCACGGCCAGCGCTGGTGCTGGAGCCGCCGTGGCTGAGCTGCTGCGCCGCCTCGACCATGCCTGGCGTGTGTTTGGCACTGGCCTCAGCTTCGTCGCGTTTGGCCTGGGCGGGCTGCTGCTCGGCGTTCTGGTGATGCCGGTGCTGCTGCTGATGCGTGATCCGGTGGCGCGGCGCCGCCGCGCCCGGCGCGTGGTCCAGGTCGCGTTCGCCAGCCATCTGCGGCTGATGCGCGGGCTGGGGGTGATGACCTACGAGATCGAGGGCGGCGAACGCCTGCAGCGCGACGGCCTGCTGGTGCTGGCCAACCACCCGACCCTGATCGACGTGGTCTGCCTGATCTCGCTGCTTCCCAACGCCGACTGCGTGGTCAAGCGGGCGGTGGCCTGCAACCCGTTCATGCGCGGCCCGGTGCGGGCTGCCGGCTACATCTCCAATGACGATGGCGCCGGCCTGGTCGATGACTGTGTGGCCGCAGTGCGCGCTGGAGGCACCCTGGTCATCTTCCCGGAAGGCACCCGCAGCGTGCCGGGGCAGCCACCGCGGCTGCAGCGCGGGGCCGCCAACATCGCCGTACGGGGCCGCATCGACGTCACCCCGGTGCGGATCACCTGCAGCCCGCCAACGCTGACCAAGGGGCAGAAGTGGTATCGTGTCCCCTCACGTCGCTTTCACGTTCGGCTGCAGATCGGCGAAGATATCCCGATCGCGCCATTTCTGGCCGAAGACGACTCGCCAAGGGGGGATGCCTTGGCGGCCCGTCGCGTCACCGAGCACCTTTCTCGTTATTTCGACCTGTCTGGAGATCCGAACCGTGCAAGCACTTGAGCACGAGATCAAGGAATTGATCATTTCCTCCCTTTCGCTGGAGGACATCACGCCGGAGGACATCGATCCGACCGCGCCGCTGTTCGTCGAGGGCCTTGGCCTGGATTCGATCGACGCGCTGGAGCTGGGACTGGCGCTGCAGAAGAAGTACGGTGTCAGCCTCTCGGCCGATTCGGAAGAAACCCGTCGCCATTTCTCCAGCGTGCGCGCGCTCGGCGAGTTCGTCGCCGCCCGCCAGTCGTAACGGCGCCAGGAATTGCCATGACCAAGAATGAACTGTTCGAACGCATCGTCAGCATCCTGACCGACAGCTTCGAGATCGAAACGGCCCGGATCACCCCGGAAGCCCGCCTGTACGACGACCTGGACATCGACAGCATCGATGCGGTGGACCTGATCGTGCAGCTCAAGCCGCTGCTCGGCCGCAACCTGCAGCCGGAAGCGTTCAAGGCCGTGCGTACCGTGCAGGACATCGTCGATGTGGTGCACAGGCTGCTGCCGGACCAGGCAGCCGCCTGACCGCAGCGCCGACGGCTCCACCATGGCACGCGCACGCACGGTCGTGGTGGCTGCGATCTCGCTGGCCTACCCGGTACTGGTGTACCTGGCGATGGGTCGTTTCGAGCCACGCTGGCTGTCGCTGCTGCTGTTCACCCTGGCCCTGCTGCGCGCGCTGAGTTCGCGCCAGCCGCTGTGGTGGGCCGCAGCGGCGGGCACCGGCCTGCTGGCGGTACTGGCTACCGTGCTCAACCAGGCCCTGCCACTGAAGCTGTACCCGGCGCTGGTCAATGCGGTGATGCTGGCAGTGTTCGGCACCAGCCTGCGCTTCGGGCCACCGCTGGTGGAGCGCCTGGCGCGGCTGCAGGAGCCGGACCTGCCCCCGTTCGCGGTGGCCTATACCCGACGCGTCACCCAGGTGTGGTGCGGGTTTTTCGTTCTCAACGGCAGCCTGGCCCTGCTGACCGCGCTGTACGCGTCGGACCGGGCCTGGATGCTCTACAACGGATTGTTGGCGTACGTCATGATGGGCGTGTTGTTCGCAGGTGAGTGGCTGGTGCGGCGGCGGGTGAAGGCGGCGCACGCGCATGGCTGAGTGGATTGCCCTTGACAGGCTGCTGCTGGCGGCGCTGCCGCATCGAAGCGTTGGCGTCTGCGATGGCGAGGTGATCGACCACGCCCACTTCCGCCAGCGCGTGCTGGCCTGGCGCGCCGCATTTGCGACGACCGAAGGGCGTGACTGGGCCCTGTATTTCGATGATGCGGTGGCCTTTGCCGCGGCGTTGTTCGGTGCCTGGCATGCCGGCAAGCGGGTGTTCCTGGCCGCCGACAACCTGCCGGCCACGTTGCAGGCGCTGCAACCGCAGGTGAGCGGTTTCGCAGGCGACGTGTCGGCCGACTATCGCCCGCTGGCGGCGCTGGACGCCACGCTGGACGACGGGCTGCAGGCGCTGGACGAGCGCGCCTGCGAGCTGTGCGTGTTCACCTCCGGCAGCACCGGCCAGCCGAGTGCGATCGGCAAGCGGCTGGACCAGCTGGCGCGCGAGGTGGATGCGCTGCAGGCTGCGTTCGGCGCACAGATGGAGGGCGTGCAGGTGCATGGCACGGTATCCCACCAGCACATCTACGGCCTGCTGTTCCGCGTGCTGTGGCCGTTGGCCGCCGGCCGCCTGATCCATCCACGCCGGTTCTTCCATGAAGACCTGGTGGGTGCGCTGGCCGGTACCGACACGGTGCTGGTGGCGACGCCAGCCCACCTCAAGCGCCTGCCCGAGCAGCTGGACTGGGCCAGCCTGCATGGCCGCCTGCGCGCGGTGTTCTCCTCAGGCGGCCCGCTGCCGGAAGAAGCCGCACGCCAGGTGCGGCAGTGGCTGGGTGTGGCGCCGACCGAGGTTTACGGCAGCAGCGAAACCGGTGGCATCGCCTGGCGCCGCTGGGACACCGACCTGCCACCGTGGCAACCGTTGCCGGGCGTGCAGTGGCGCATCGAGGATGGCTGCCTGGCCGTCGCCTCGGCGCATCTGGAAACCCTCGACTGGTGGCGTACCCAGGACCGCGTGGAAGCGTTGGCCGATGGCCGGTTCCGCCTGCTGGGCCGGGCCGATCGCATCGTCAAGATCGAAGAACGCCGCGTCTCGCTGGATGCACTGGAGCGCGCGCTGCGCGAAGACGCCGAAGTGGACGACGCGCGCGTGCTGGTCCTGCCCGGCCAGCGCGAGCAGCTGGCGGCCGTGGTGGTACCGGCTGACCGGGCGCTGCTGGCGGGTGGCGACACCGCGCGCCGCGCCCTGGGCCAGCGCCTTGGTGCGCGCCTGGCGCACGCGCATGACGCAGTGACCCGGCCGCGCCGTTGGCGCCTGGTGCAGGCGCTGCCGATCAATGCGCAGGGCAAGGTAACCCAGGCGGCGCTGGCAGCGCTGTTCCAGCCACTGATGCCGGTGCCGGTCTGGGACCGCCGCGACGCCGCCAGCGCCACCCTGCGCATGACCCTGGACCCGACGCTGCGGCCGTTCCAGGGCCACTTCCCCCAGGCAGCGATCCTGCCCGGCGTGGCGCAGCTGGATTGGGCGGTGCGTTTCGGCCGCCAGGTGTTCGCAATGCCGGCAGCGTTTCTGCGCATGGATGCGGTGAAATTCCAGCACGTGGCCCGCCCCGGCGATGAGCTGACCCTGCAGCTGGACTGGGATGCCGCACGCAGCGCGCTGGCCTTCCGTTACACCTCCAGCCATGGTGTGCATGCCAGCGGCAAAGTGGTCTTCGCCGATGCGGACTGATCCGGCCGTTGCCGGTGCCGCATTCGCGCCACTGGTGGTGATTCCCGTCTACGATCACGAGCACGCCATCGCGGCGGTGCTCGACGGCGTGCAGGCCGCGGGACTGCCCTGCCTGCTGGTCGACGATGGTTCGCACGATGGGTGCGCGGCGGTGCTGCGCGCGCTGGCACAACGCCAGGGTGTCGACCTGCTGCGCCTGGACGTGAACCAGGGCAAGGGCGGGGCAATGCTGGCCGGTTTCGCCGAGGCCGGCGCGCGAGGCTACAGCCACGTGCTGCAGATCGATGCCGACGGCCAGCATGATACGGCTGACCTGCCACGCTTCATCGAAGCCGCGCGCCTGCACCCGGGTGCAGTGATCTGTGGCATTCCGGCCTACGACGCCAGTGTTCCCAAGGCGCGCCTGTACGGTCGCTACGCCACCCACATCTGGGTCTGGATCAACACGCTGTCGCTGCACCTGCGCGACACCATGTGCGGCTTCCGCGTGTATCCACTGCCGCCGGTGCTGCGCGTGATCGGTGAAGAGACCATCGGCCGGCGCATGGACTTCGATACCGAAATAATGGTGCGCCTGTACTGGCGCGGGCTGCCGGTCGAGCACCTGGCCACGCGCGTGACCTATCCTGCCGATGGCGTGTCGCACTTCGATGTGTGGCGCGACAACGTGCGCATCAGCCGCATGCATACCCGTCTGTTCTTCGGCATGCTCTGGCGCGCGCCGCGCCTGCTGTGGCGCCGCCTGCGGGGGCAGCGCTGAGATGACGGCCGCGCAGGGCGCCCCACACTGGGCCGACATCGGCGAATCCACCTCGGTGGCCGGCGTGCTGTTCCTGTGCTGGGTGCACCGCTGGTTCGGGCGCTGGCCGTTCCGCCTGTGCGTGTGGCCGGTGGTGGCCTGCCATTGGCTGGGCAACCGTGTAGGGCGCCAGGCCTCGATGCAGTACCTGCAGCGGCTGCAGGCGCACAGCGGCGTGCTCGGCCGCGCGCCGAAACGGCGTGACAGCCTGCGCCACTTCTTTACCTTCGCCGACACGATGCTGGACAAGATCCTCGGCCTGGGCGGGCGCTACCCGGCCGAACGCATCCACCTGCACCGCGACCTGGTGCTGCAGAAGATCGCGCGCCGCGAGGGCGGGCTGATCCTCACCGCGCACATCGGCTGCCTGGAGCTGTGCCAGGTGCTGGCCGAGCAGGTGCCGGGATTCCGCATCACCGTGCTGGTGCATACCGCACACGCGCAGCGCTTCAACCGTCTGCTGCAGCGGCTGGACCCGCTGGCGGCGGTGGAACTGGTGCAGGTGACCGAAATGGGGCCGGCCACGGCGGTGATGCTGGCCGAGCGCGTTGCGGCGGGGGGCTTCGTTGCCATCGTCGGCGACCGCACGCCGGTACAGGGTGGCCGCAGCGTCACCGCCGATTTCCTTGGCCACCGCGCCCCGTTCCCGATCGGCGCCTATGTACTCGCCGCCGCGCTGGGGTGCCCGGTCTACACCATGGCCTGCCTGCACCAGGGCGAGGGCTATCGCGTTGCATTCGAACAGTTCGCCGACCGCATCGTGCTGCCGCGTGGCTCGCGCGACGCCGCACTGGCCGAACAGGCACAGCGCTTCGCGCGCTGGCTGGAACTGCAGGTCATCCAGTCCCCGTTGGACTGGTTCAATTTCTTCCCCTTCTGGGATCAGGCTCCGCATGACGACTGACGCCGTACCCGTGTGCCGCTTTGGCGATGCACCGTTGACCATCGAAGACGTGGTTGCCCTGGCCCAGCGCCAGTGCGAGGCCGCGCTGAGCGACGCGCCGGCGTTCCGCGCGCACATCCAGCGCGGCGCCGACTTCCTCGACCGACTGCTGCGCGAGGATGGCGTGATCTACGGTGTGACCACCGGCTATGGCGATTCGTGCACGGTGAACATCCCGCCGGCACTGGTGGCTGAACTGCCGCACCACCTGTACACCTACCATGGCTGCGGCCTGGGCCGTTACCTGGACCCGGTCGAGACCCGTGCGGTGCTGGCCGCGCGCCTGGCCTCGCTGGTGCGTGGCATGTCCGGTGTCAGTGTGCCGCTGCTGGAAGGCCTGGCCACGCTGCTGCAGCACGACGTGCTGCCGATGATTCCGGCCGAAGGCTCGGTCGGTGCCAGTGGTGACCTCACGCCGCTGTCCTACGTGGCGGCGGTGCTGTGCGGCGAGCGCGAGGTGCTGCACGACGGCCGCGTGCGGCCGGCAGCCGAGGTGCTGGCGAAGATCGGCATGACCCCGCTGAAGCTGCGGCCGAAGGAAGGCCTGGCGATCATGAACGGCACCGCCGTGATGACCGGCCTGGCCTGCCTGGCCTGGCAGCGCGCCGACTACCTGGCACGCATGGCCACGCGCCTGACCGCGTTCAACGTGCTGGCCAGCGACGGCAACGCGCACCACTTCGACGAAACCCTGTTCGCGGCCAAGCCGCATCCGGGCCAGGGCCGCATCGCCGCGCGCCTGCGCAGCGACCTGCACAGCGAGCGTCCGCCGCGCAATGAACAGCGCCTGCAGGACCGCTATTCGCTGCGCTGCGCGCCGCATGTGATCGGCGTGCTGGAGGACAGCCTGCCGTTCCTGCGCCAGCTGATCGAAACCGAACTGAACAGCGCCAACGACAATCCGCTGATCGATGCCGACGGCGAGCGCATCCTGCATGGCGGCCACTTCTACGGGGGCCACATCGCGCTGGCGATGGACACCCTGAAGAACACCGTGGCCAACGTTGCCGATCTGCTCGACCGCCAGCTGGCACTGGTGGTCGATGCCCGCTACAACCATGGGCTGCCTGCCAACCTGTCGGCGGCCACCGGCCCGCGCGCGGCCATCAACCATGGCCTGAAGGCACTGCAGATCAGCGTGTCGGCGTGGACCGCCGAAGCGCTGAAGCAGACCATGCCGGCCAGCGTGTTCTCGCGTTCGACCGAATGCCACAACCAGGACAAGGTCAGCATGGGCACCATCGCCGCGCGTGACTGCCTGCGCGTGATCGAACTGACTGAACAGGTGGTGGCCGCGATGCTGATCGCTGCCCGCCAGGGCCTGGCCCTGCGCGAACGGGTTGGCCTGAACGCGCAGCTGCATGGCAGTCTGGCCGACATGTACGCCGACCTGGGGCAGCGCATCGCCCTGGTTGAAGAAGACCGCGCGCTGGATCGCGAACTGCGGGAACTGCTGGTGGAGATCCGCGCGCAACGTTGGGAGCTGTACGCCGGTGAATGAGGTTATTGAACGGGTTGGCGAAATTGCGTTGACGCCCGCCTTCCATGACTGCGATCCGATGAACGTGGTCTGGCATGGCAACTATTTCAAGTACTTCGAGATCGCGCGCTGCGCGCTGCTCGGGCGCTACGACTACGACTATCCACAGATGCTCGAATCGGGCTACCTGTGGCCGGTGGTCGATGCGCGGGTGAAGTACGTGCGCCCGCTGCTGTTCAACCAGGCCCTGCGCGTGGTCGCGCGCATCGTGGAATGGGAGAACCGGCTGAAGATCGAGTATGAAATCCTCGATGCGGAAAGCGGCCAGGTGCTGACCCGCGCGATGACCATCCAGGTCGCGGTGGACGCGGGCAGCAAGGAAATGCTGTACCAGTGCCCGCCGGTACTGTGGGAACGCCTGGGAGTGCCTGCACCGTGAACACCCTTGTCCGTCTTTCCAGCGCGCTGCTGTGCGCGCTGATCTTCGTTGCCGCACCGCAGGTGCAGGCGGCCGACCCCGCCATTGATGCGATCACTCAGGCGGTGGCGCGGCCGGACGTGCTGCGTGGCCAGTTCAGCCAGGAAAAGCAGGTCAGCGGCTTCAGGAACCCGCTGCGCTCGCAGGGCCAGTTCGTGGTCGCGCGCCAGCATGGCGTGATCTGGACCACGCTCAAGCCGTTCCCCTCCGAAGTGGTGGTCACCGCCGACCGCATCCTCAGCCGCCAGCGCGATGGCAGCACCCGTGTCGAGCTCGATGCACGGCAGCAGCCGGCGATGCGTTCGGTGAACGCGATCATGTTCGCGCTGATGAGTGGCGACGTGCAGGCGCTGTCCGGCCAGTTCAACGTGGCGGCCAGCCGTGAAGGGCAGGGCTGGCGGCTGCGGCTGACGCCGAAGTCGGCGATGCTGGCCAAGGCCTTCCAGTCGCTGACCCTGCAAGGTGACCGCTACGTGCGCCAGGTCGAGATCGTCGAGGCCAACAAGGACCGCACGCAGATCCAGTTCAGCGCGTTGAGCGAGGCGCCGGCCACGCTCAATGCCGACGAGGCCCGCCGCTTTGAGTGAGGCCGTGGCATCGAACCCACCGGACCGGTTGCGGCGCTGGTGGCACTGGCTGGGCATTGCCTGGCTGCTGGTGCTGCTGGCGCTGGGCGCACAGCAGTGGCAGCTGTGGAGCCAGCAATCGCGGATCGACACCGACATCCTCGCGTTGCTGCCGCAGGATGCGCATGACCGCCTGTTGAGCGACGTCACCCGGCGCATCGCCGATGGCAGTTCACGGCAGGTGGTGGTGCTGCTGGGCAGCCAGGACGGTGCCGCCGCCAAGCGCGCGCAGTCCGCGTTCGCTGCGGCTATGGCCAAGGATGCCGATCACGCGTTGCTGGTGCCCAGTGGTTCCATCGAGGGCTGGTTCGATGAGGCGCGCGCGTTCTACGCGCCGTACCGCGACCGCCTGCTGACCCCGGCCCAGCGCGAGCAGCTGCAGGGCAGCGAGCCGGGCGCGTTGGCGGAGCAGGCGTTGGCTGCGCTGTACGGTCCGATGGGCGCCCCACGCCTGACCGATTGGCGCCAGGACCCGCTGTCGCTGTGGCCGCAATGGTGGCAGCAGCAGGCGCAGGGCTCGGGGTTACGGCTGGGCGATGACGGCCTGCTCGAAGCCGAGGGCAGGCATTGGGCCGTGCTGCAGTTCGATACACCTGGTTCGGCATTCCAGCTTGACGGCGAACGCCATCTCGATGGCCTGCTGGAACGCGCCGGAAAGGCGGCCAAGGCCGTAGCACCGGAGCTGGAGATCCTGCACGCCGGCGTGCCGCTGCATGCCGAAGCGGCCGCAGTGCAGGCCAACCGTGAGATCAACACGATCGGCTGGGGCTCGCTGGCCGCGGTGCTGCTGCTGGTGTGGCTGGCGTTCCGTTCGCTGCGCCCGATCCTGCTGGTCGCCGCGTCATTGCTGATCGGCTGTGGCGTGGCGCTGGCGGTGACCGTGCTGGTGTTTGGCAAGGTGCACGTGCTGACCCTGGTGTTCGGTGCATCGCTGGTGGGTGTGGCCGAGGATTACGGCATCCACTGGTTCGCCTCGCGCCAGGCCGAGCCGGCCGATCGTCGCTGGAAGCTGCTGCGGCACCTGCTGCCGGGCCTGTGGCTGGCCCTGCTGACCAGCGCGCTGGCCTACCTGGCACTGGGCCTGGCCCCGTTCCCGGGCCTGCGCCAGATGGCACTGTTCTCGGTGGTCGGTCTGGCCGCTGCTTTCCTCACGGTGATCTTCTGGTTCCCGTGGCTGGATGGTGGTGAGATCCGCCAGACCCGTTTCTCGCAGTGGCTGGGCAACACGCTCGAGCGCTTCCCGCGCCTGCATGGGCGTCGCCGGGTGACGGTGTTCGTGCTGGTCGCGCTGGCATTGTCTGCAATCGGCATCGCTCGCCTGCACAGCAACGACGACCTGCGCAGCCTGCAGTCATCACCGCCAGCGTTGATGGCGCAGCAGATCCGCCTGAGCCAGCTGCTGGGCATGCCCAGCCCGGCGCAGTTCTACCTGGTGCAGGGCGCGGATGCTGCGCAGCTGCTGCAGCGCGAGGAAGCACTGACCGAGCGCCTGCGTGTACTGGCCAACGACAAGCGCATTGGTGGCTATCGCGCGATCAGCGATTGGCTGCCGTCGCCGGCGCGCCAGCAGGCCGATGCCGCGCTGACCGCGAAGGTGGAACCTGGCGTGCTGTCGGCCGTGTCCGAGGCGGTGGGAGAGCCGCTGCAGCGTCCGCAGTTCGCGGATGCGCCGCTTACCGCCGAAGCCTTTCTGGCCTCGCCCGCCTCGCAGCCGTTCCGTCACCTGTGGGTGGGCGCGGTGGGCGGGCAGATGATCAGCGTGGTGATGGTCGATGACCTGTCGCGTGCCGATGCGCTGACCACCCTGCGTGGCGCGGCCGAGGGCCTGCCCGGCGTGCGCTGGGTGGACCGTACCGCCGACTTCTCGCAGCTGCTGGGCCACTACCGCAAGCTGATGGGCGGCCTGCTGCTGGTCGGCATCGTGCTGGTGTTCGGCGCGCTGTGGCTGCGCTACCGACGCCAGGCCTGGCGCGTGTTCGCACCGACCCTGATTGCCGGTGCACTGACCCTGGGCCTGCTGGGCCTGTTCGGCCAGCCGCTGCAGCTGTTCAACGTGCTGGCGCTGATGCTGCTGCTGGGCATGGGCATCGACTACGGCATCTTCCTGATCGAGCACCGCGGTGATGCCAGTGCCTGGCTGGCGGTGTGCGTGGGCGCGGCCAGTACCTGGCTGTCGTTCGGCCTGCTGGGCCTGTCGCAGACCCCGGCGTTGCGCGCGTTCGGCCTGACCCTGCTGTTCGGCATCGGCCTGGTCTGGCTGATCTCGCCGCTGTTCCGTCCGCCGCCGCACGATCTGCCGCCGGCCTGAGCCTGTTTTCCGACTTCCTTCTTTCCACTTGATCGAGCAACAAGGACGCACCGATGAACACTGCTGTGGATGCTGTCGAACGTACTGAAATCCTGATCATCGGCGCGGGCCCGGCCGGTTCGGTGGCTGCGGCGATGCTGCGCCAGCAGGGCCGCCAGGTGCTGATGCTGGAACGCCAGCAGTTCCCACGCTTCTCCATCGGCGAAAGCCTGCTGCCGCAGAGCATGGAGTACATCGAGGCGGCCGGCCTGCTGCAGGATGTGGTCGAGGCGGGCTTCCAGTACAAGAACGGTGCCGCCTTCGTGCACGGCGAAGCGCGCACTGCATTCGACTTCAGGAAGAAGTTCTCGCCGGGTTGGGGCACCACCTACCAGGTGCAGCGCGCCGACTTCGACAACGTGCTGGCACGCGGTGCCGAGCGCATGGGCACCACGCTGCGCTTCGGCGACGAAGTGCTTGCGGTCGAGCCGGGCGAGCAACCGGCGGTGACGGTGCGCCGCCCGGACGGCAGTGAATACCGCATCGAGGCCGATTTCATCCTCGATGCCTCCGGCTTCGCGCGCCTGCTGCCGCGGCTGCTGCAGCTGGAGTCGCCGTCCAACTTCCCGGTGCGCGGCGCGATCTTCTGCCACGTGCGCGACAACATTCCGGCCGAAGCGGACTTCGACCGCAACAAGATCCTGATCACCACCCACCCCGAGCACATCGACGTCTGGTACTGGACGATCCCGTTCTCCAACGGCTGCTGTTCGCTGGGCGTGGTCGCCGAGCCGTCGTTCTTCGAGCGCTACGAGGGCGACGACCTGCAGAAGCTGCAGGCCGTCGTCGGCGAGGACCCCAACCTGACCGGGCTGCTGGCCAACGCCGAATGGGCGGTGCTGCCGGTGCGCCGCATCACCGGCTACTCGGCCAACGTCAGTTCGCTGTGGGGGCCCGGCTACGCGTTGCTGGGCAACGCCGGCGAGTTCCTCGATCCGGTGTTCTCCTCGGGCGTGACCATTGCCTTCAAGTCCGCGCAGCTGGCCAGCGAATGCCTGGCGCGCCGCTATGCCGGTGAAACCGTCGACTGGGAAGCTGAATTCTCGATCCCGCTGCGCGCCGGCGTGAAGACCTTCCGCCGCTTCGTCGAAAGCTGGTACGACGGCGGCTTCCAGAAGATCATCTACCACCCGCAGCAGCAGCCCGAAGTGCGCGACATGATCAGCTCCATCCTGGCCGGCTACGCCTGGGACACCAACAACCCGTATGTGGCCGACGAAAGCGGCCGTCGCATGCGCGTGCTGGAGGAACTGTGCAGCGCCTGATCTTCCGTACTGCGGCCCTGCTGCTGTGCCTGCTGCTGGCCGCCTGTGCCGGGCGCATGCCCAAGCCACAGGTGGAACTGCCGCCGCTGCGCCTGTCGCCGGCCAGCCTGCCGGCGCCGCTGGCGCTGCAGCAGCAGCTGCACTTCCGTTTCGGCAGCCATGAGCGCGACCTCGATGCGCTGCTGGAAGCCGATGCACAGCGGGTGCAGCTGGCGGTGCAGGCGATGGGCCAGACCGGCGTGCGCCTGCAGTGGGACGGCCAGCAGCTGACCCAGCAGCGTGCGCCGTGGTTGCCGCCGCAGGTGCGTGCCGAGCGTGTGCTGGATGACCTGCAGTTCGCGCTGTGGCCGACCGCGGCCATCGCCGCAGCGCTGCCGGCCGGCTGGGAGGTCATCGACGACGGCCACCAGCGCAGCTTGTCGCGCGACGGCACGGTGTGGCTGCTGCTGCAGCGCCTGGACGATGGCAGCGTGCAGCTGGACAACCGCGCCGAAGGCTATGCGCTGCGCATCGAATCGATCGATATGGCCGGGCAGGACCCATGAGTGCACCGATCTACCTGAACGACCTGGGCGTGGTCTGCGCGCTCGGCGATGGCCGCACTGCGGTCGCGTCGGCGATGTTCGCCGATGTGCCGGGCGGGCTCAGCGACAACGACAGCCTGCTGCCGGGGCGCATCCTGGCGCTGGGAGAGGTCCGCACGCCGCTGCCGGCGCTGGAAGACCTGCCGGTGGCCCTGCGCGGGCGCAACAACGCCCTGCTGGACGTGGCGCTGGCGCAGATCGCACCGGCGGTGGCCGCGGCGATTGCCCGCCATGGTGCCGAGCGCGTGGCGGTGGTGCTGGGCACCAGCACCTCGGGCATCGGTGAATCCGAGCAGGCCCTGCGCAGCCACGCTGAACAGGGCCAGTGGCCGCAGGGCTTCGATTACGCCCAGCAGGAAATGGGCACCGCCGCGCAGTTCGTGCGCCAGCGCAGCGGCGCACAGGGACCGGCGTGGACCCTGTCCACCGCGTGTTCGTCCAGTGCCAAGGCATTGATGTCAGCCGCGCGCATGCTGCGCGCCGGCATCGTCGATGCGGTGATCGCCGGTGGCGCCGATTCGCTGTGCCGCTTCACCGTGGCTGGTTTCAGCGCGCTGGAATCGGTGTCGGCGGCACGCTGCAACCCGTTCTCGCAGCACCGCGCCGGCATCAACATCGGCGAGGGTGCCGCGCTGTTCCTGCTCACCCGCGAACCCGGCCCGGTATGCCTGGCGGGGTGGGGCGAGTCGGCCGATGCCCACCACATGTCCGCGCCCGACCCGCAGGGGCTGGGTGCCATCGACGCGCTGCAGCAGGCGCTGCTGCGCGCAGGCTGGGGCGCAGACGAAGTGGATTACGTGAACCTGCATGGCACCGCCACCGGCCACAACGATGCGATGGAAAGCCTGGCGGTCTCGCAGGTGCTGGGCAACAGCGTGCCAGCCAGTTCGACCAAGCCGCTGACCGGCCACACGCTGGGTGCCTCGGGTGCCATCGAGGCGGCGCTGTGCTGGATCGTGCTGGCCGAGAACCCGCAGCAGCTGCTGCCGCCGCACTGGTGGGACGGCGTGGCCGACCCGGCACTGCCGGTGCTGCCGCTGGTCGCACCGGGCACGCGCCTTGCGCAGCCACCGCGGCGGGTGCTGAGCAATTCGTTCGCCTTCGGCGGCAGCAATGCGGTGCTGGCACTGGAGCGTCGATGAACACGTTGTATGCAATCGAAGAGGTGGTGCCGCACCGCCAGGACATGTGCCTGCTGCAGCGCATCACGCATTGGGACCAGGACACCCTCGAGGCCGAACTGGTGGTGCCCGAGGCCGGCCTGTTCGTGGAGAACGGCGAAGTGCCGGCGTGGGTCGGCATCGAATACATGGCGCAGGCCATCGCGGCCTGGGCCGGCTGCCGCGCGCGTGCGGCCGGCAAGCCGCCGCAGCTGGGCTTCCTGCTCGGCAGCCGCCGCTACAGCAGCGCGCGCAGCAGCTTCCCCGCCGGTTCGCGGCTGCGCGTACAGGCGCGCTGCGAGCTGTTGGGTGACAATGGATTGGGGATGTTCGCCTGCCGCATCCTGGCAGGTGAGGACGAATGGGCGACAGCCAACGTGTCGGTGTACGAACCGGCCGACGCGATGGCCTATCTGGAGAGTGGACAGGCATGACAGGGAATCGAAGCGTGCTGGTGACCGGCGCCAGCCGGGGCATCGGCCGGGCCATTGCGCTGCGCATCGCGCGCGATGGCTTCGACGTGGTGGTGCATTGCCGCAGCCGCCTGGAAGAGGCACAGGCCGTGGAGGCTGAGATCCAGGCACTGGGCCAGCAGGCCCGCGTGCTGGTGTTCGACGTGGCCGACCGCGAGGCCGCGAGGGCCGCGCTGGAAGCCGATGTCGAGGCACATGGCGCGTATTACGGCGTGGTCTGCAATGCCGGCATCGCCCGTGACGGCGCCTTCCCGGCGCTGTCGGAGGACGATTGGGACCAGGTCATCCACACCAACCTGGATGGCTTCTACAACGTGCTGCATCCGCTGATCATGCCGATGGTACGGCGGCGCAAGCCGGGCCGCATCGTCACCCTGTCGTCGGTATCCGGGTTGGCCGGCAACCGCGGCCAGGTCAACTACAGTGCTGCCAAGGCCGGCATCATCGGTGCCACCAAGGCGCTGGCGCTGGAACTGGCCAGCCGCCAGATCACCGTCAACTGCGTGGCTCCGGGCCTGATCGAAACCGAAATGCTCAACGATGAAGTGGTGGAACACGCGCTCAAGCTGATTCCCGCCGGCCGCGTCGGCCGTCCCGACGAAGTGGCGGCGACGGTGGCGTTCCTGCTGTCCGAGCCGGCCGGCTACATCACCCGCCAGGTGATCTCGGTGAACGGAGGCATGCTCTGATGGCCGCCGATCGTCGCGTGGTGGTCACCGGCGCCGCCGCCATCAGTCCGCTCGGCCACGACTGGCCCACCATCGAAGCGCATCTTCGCAGCTGCCGCAATGCGGTGCGCGCGATGCCCGAATGGGATGTGTACGCCGGGCTGAACACCAAGCTGGCGGCGCCGGCGCAGGATTTCGCGCTGCCGCCCAACTACAACCGCAAGACCACCCGCTCGATGGGCAAGGTCGCGATCATGTCGGTGCGCGCCACTGAGGTGGCACTGCGTGAAGCCGGCCTGCACGAGCATCCGGTGCTGCGCAGCGGCCGTACCGGCGTGGCCTATGGTTCCTCGTCGGGCAGCCATGAGGCCACCGGTGAATTCGGACGCATGCTCAACGAGTTCACCACCGACGGCATCAGTGCCACCACCTACCTGAAGATGATGAGCCACACCGCGCCGGTCAACATCGGCGTGTTCTTCGGCCTGTCCGGGCGCGTGTACACCACGTCCAGCGCCTGCACCTCGGGCAGCCAGGGTGTGGGCGCGGCCTATGAAGCCATCCGCAGCGGCAAGCAGACGGTGATGGTGGCCGGCGGTGCCGAGCAGCTCGATGCCACCGCTGCGGCGGTGTTCGACACGCTGTTCGCCACCAGCGTGCGCAACGACGCGCCGCAGACCACCCCGCGCCCGTTCGATGCCGGCCGTGATGGCCTGGTACTGGGCGAGGGCGCCTGCACGCTGATCCTGGAGGACCTGGAACACGCGCAGGCGCGTGGCGCCACCATCCTGGCCGAGGTGGTCGGCTACGGCACCAACAGCGATGGCCAGCACGTCACCCAGCCCAGCGCCGACACCATGGCCCAGGCCATGCGCTTGGCATTGGAGGACGCCGGTCTGGACCCGGCGCAGATCGACTACGTCAACGCCCATGGCACCGCCACCGACCACGGCGACATCGCCGAGACCCAGGCCACCGCACAGGTGTTCGGCAGCCGCGTGCCGATCAGCTCGCTGAAGAGCTACGTCGGCCACATGCTGGGTGCCTGTGGCGCGTTCGAGGCCTGGCTGAGCATCGAGATGATGCGCACCGGCTGGTTCGCGCCGACCCTGAACCTGGCCGAGGTCGATCCGCGCTGTGGCCAGCTCGACTTCATCACCGGGCAGGGCCGCGAACTGCAGGCCGAGTACGTGATGAGCAACAACTTCGCCTTCGGCGGCATCAACACCTCGCTGGTGTTCCGCCGCTGGCGCGAGTGAACCACCGTCCCACCGCACTGTTTCCGCTACCCACCCGCACCCCTGACAAGGAGAAGTTTCGATGCGCCGCACTCTCATGATCGCCACTGCCACCGCGCTGCTGGCCCTGACCTCCACCGCCTCTGCCCGCGACACGCGTGTCGAACAGTCCCTGCAGGAACTGGTCAATTCGCAGGCCGCCAAGGACGCTGGCATCGACGGCAGCGTGCGCTTCTATCTGGCCGGCCAGCCGGTCAGCGTGCAGCAGCGCCTGGGCGAAGACGTGACCAACAAGAAGACCAACGCCGCCAACAAGAGCGATGCCGAGGCCTGCCGCTGGGTTGCGTTGTCGGCACTGCGCGCGCTGCAGGACGGTGCCAAGTCGCGCGGCGCCAACGCCGTGGTCGACATCGTCAGCTATTACAAGAAGAACGAGTTCAAGAGCAGCACCAACTACGAGTGCTACGCCGGTGCCATCCTCGCGGGTGTCGCGCTGAAGGGCACCTACGCCAAGGTCAAGTAAGCGCCCGTGTGGTGGCAGCCGTGGCTGAACGACGCCGCCACATTGCTGAACCTCGCCGGGGAAACGCCTTCGATCACGCCGCCAACGTCGGCTGACGGCTTTCCCCGGTGTCGGCTTTCCGACACAATCATGGCTCTTCCCGGGTTATCGTCCCGCGGACATGCACGCCTACGTCTATAAAAGCCAACTCAAGCCGGACACCTACGTCTACGTTCCCCGTCGCGATGATTTCAGCGCGCTGCCCGCGCCGCTGCTCACCTCGCTGGGGACGCTCGCCTTCGTCCTGGAGGTGGCCCTGGATGCCCAGCGCCGCCTGGCGCAGGCTGACCCGGAAAAGGTCCGCAGCGAAATGAGCGAGCGCGGGTTCTACCTGCAGGTGCCGCCGTCGGTGGCCAGCCTGATGCCGCGCCACTATGACTGACGCCTCCCGTCCGCGCCTTGTGTCAATTGCCTTCGCCGCGGGCGCGGTGCTGGCGCTGGGCGCCGCCGTGGGCGGCTTCCCGGGTGCCGTCCTGGCCGCACTGGCGCAGCCAGCGTTCGCGCTGGCGATCTCATGGTGGCGTCGCAGCCGCGCGCTGCTGCCGCTGAAGGTGGTCGCTCGCCAGGACCTGCCGGCGCTGCTGGCGTTGTGGACGGCCGCGCCGCTGCTGCTGGCGCTGTTGCTGGCCTGGCCGCTGGCGGCGCTGCGCGACAGCGGCAGCCTTGCGGCGGTGCTGGGCCTGAGCGTGCTGGTCAGTGCCGGCCTGCTCGCCGCCTGGCGCACCTGGCCGTTGTGGAACGATGTCGAACGCCTCGACGGCAGCCTGGCCCAGCACTGGCAGGCGCTGGCGGGGCGTGACCTGGGCGCCTGGCGCGGCCTCGGTGTGGCCGCGCTGGTGATCGCGCTGGCCGCGCTGGTGGTGCTGCCGGCCTGGCCGGGGCTGCTGCCGGAAAGCGCACACTGGCCCGCCGCGCTGGCGGTGGTGCTGCTGTCTCCCGTGCTGCACCTGCTGCTGCAGCGGGTGGCGCCGGCACCGCTGGTGTCGCTGCGCGCAGGCCCACTGGCCACGGCCAGCGACGAGCGCGAACCGATGTTCTCCGCTGCGGTCGAAACCACGCCGCTGGAGGCGATGGCGCCGCAGGAGCTGACCCCGGCGCTGTATGAAGCCGCCCGCCATGGCCGCATCGACCGGGGCCTGCAACTGCTGCAGGCCGGTGCCGATCCGTATGCGCTGCCGGACCCGAACTGGCGCGACCAGCGCAGCCTGGCGGTGCTGGCAGCGGTGCTGCCGGACCTGCGCCTGCTGCGCGAGCTGATCGCCCGCGGCGTCGATGTGAACGCACCGCACCGGGGCATGACCCCGCTGCTGGCCGCCACCCGCGACAGCTGGCATGGCCGCCCCGAGGCGGTGATGACCCTGCTCGCCAACGGTGCCGACTCGCGTGCCACCGACAGCGATGGCAACACGCCGCTGCACCATGCCGCGCGCAGTTCCGACCCGGGTGTGGCGGCGCTGCTGCGCGATGCCGCCGCCGAAGTCGATGCGTTGAACAACGAGGGCTGGTCGCCGCTGGCCGTGGCCTGCCAGGTCGGCAACTGGCGCCTGGCCCGTTTCCTGCTCGAACGCGGTGCACGCTGCGAACCGGCCGATGGCACCCCGGTGCTGCTGGCCGCCGCCGCCACCGAGGACGACGATCCGGCGGGCGTGCAGCTGCTGCTCAAGCACAAGGCGCGGGCCGACGCGCGTGATCGCCAGCGTCGCAGCGCGTTGCATGAAGCGGCGCTGGCCGGTCACGTCGAGATCATCGGCGTGCTGCTGGCTGCCGGCGCCAATCTGGAAGCGCGCGATGCGCTGGGCCGTACGCCGTGGCTGGAAGCGGCCCGTGCAGGTCGCGCCGCCGTGATCGAGCATCTGCTGCCGCACAAGCCGGACCTGGTCGCGGTGGACGGCGAAGGCCGTAATGCGGTGCAGCTGGCGGCGATGGCCGAGGATGTCTCGCCGCTGCTGATCAAGCGCCTGGTCGAACTCGGCATCGCCGCCGATGCCACCGATCCGGTCGGCCGCCGTGCGGTGGACTATGCCGCCGAAGCCGGCCGCTGGGCGATCGTGGCTCTGCTGGACCCGTCCTATCCATTGCCGGCTGCGGTCAGCGATGGACTGGCCGAGCGTGGCGAAGCCGCCGGCGCAAGTGGCCTGCTGCCGGACCGCCCGCCGCTGACCCTGCTGCGCGAAGCGCTGGGCTTCGGCAACACCGAAGGCATGGCCGCGCTGGCCAAGCTGTGCCAGCCGGAAGAGCTGGGTGGCCTGCTGCTCGATCCGGAGCTGGCGCTGGAGCCGCGTGCGGTCGACTGGCTGCTGGCCCACGGTGCCGATCCCTACGTGCGTGACGCCTGTTCCGACACGCCGATGTTCGCGCTGTTGTCGCGCGGCATCGACGCGGTGCCGGCGCTGCAGGTCATGCTGCAGCGTGGCCTGTCGCCGGCCGGACGCGGTGGCCTGGCACGCTTCCTCGCAGCGTGTGCGCAGCACGACCAGGCCGCCCGTGGCCTGGAACAGCTGGCACTGGAACTGCTGGAACGTGGCGCCGATCCGTTCGCCGCCTCGCCGGCCGGCGATCCGCCGCTGTCGCTCGCGGTGCGCCTGGGCTGGCTGCGCCTGCAGCAGGCCCTGCTCAAGGCCGGTGTTGATCGTGAAGCGCGCGACAGCCACGGCATGACCGCATTGCACCTGGCCACCGCGTTGGCCCGCGAAGGCGCACTGAAGCTGCTGGTGCAGCACGGTGCCTCGCCGGAAGCCCGCGCCGCCGACGGCCAGACGCCGTTGGGCGTGGCGCTGTCGATCGGTCGCCGTGATCTGGCCGACTGGCTGGACTGGCGGGTGTGGCCGTTGCCGCGCCGTACCCTGCGCGAGGCCGATCTGCCGGCCGCTGCGATGGCCGGTGATGTAGACGCCGTGCGCCGCCTGATCGATCTGGGATTTGCCGTCGACGCGGTCGACGCTCAGGGCTGCACCGCACTGCTGCGTGCAGCCGGTGGCGGCCACCTGGCGGTGACCGACCTGCTGCTGGCGCGCGGCGCCGATCCGCAGCACGCCGCGGCCAGTGGCGCGACGCCGCTGTCGGCGGCGGTCAGCATGCGCCAGGTGGACATCGTTTCGGCCCTGCTCGATGCCGGCGCCAAGCTGGAACATCGCCTGCCGGGCGGGGTGACCGTGCTGATGCTGGCCTCGGCGCTGGGTCTGCCGGACATCGTCGCGCGCCTGCTCACTGCCGGTGCCGACGTGCATGCCGGTGACGCGCAGCAGCTGGGCCCGCTGCACTGTGCCGCGCTGTACGGTTTCAGTGCCCGCGACCGCTCGCGCCTGCTGGCCCTGCTCGACACCCTGCTGTTGGCGGGCGCCGAGCCGGACCAGGCCGCCGCCGGTTCGGTCACGCCCCTGCTGCTGCTGCTGGGCGCTCGCGCCGAGCCGGGTACCGCCTGCGACGAGCAGGTGGTGATGGCGGCGGTAGAGCGCCTGCTGGATGAGGACGTGAGCCTGGACGTGCGTGATCCGCGCGGCTTCGGCCCGTTGCATTTGGCCGCGCTGCATGGCCTGCCGCTGCTGGTGCAGCGCCTGCTGCGCGCGGGGGCGGATCCGGAAGCACGCGACAGCCTCAACCGCAGCCCGCGCGAGATCGCCGTGATGCGCGGCTTCATCGACGTGGCCGGTGAGTTCGAACCGCGCGTGCCGGGCGTTTCGTCGATGGCGCGGTTCCTGCGCGACAACGGCTGATCGCTGGAAAAGGGTAGTGCCGGCCGCTGGCCGGCTACCTCATGACATCTCCGGGAACACGGGATTGCCGGCCAGCGGCCGGCACTACCGGGTCCGCCATTGATCGGGTGGGTGCCGACCGTTGGTCGGCACACCTACTCGCCGTCCCTTTCCGCGTCGGCCTCGAAAAGATGCATCAGGTCGTTGCGTGCATCGCGCGAGGTCTGGATCACCGCCGCCTCGTCGTCGTACACCAGGTACTGGTCACGCAGCAGCTGCTCATCATGCTCACGGAAGCGCTGCACGTGTCGTTCGGCCACGTCCGGCGCCACGCCCAATGCGGTCAGCACGCGGCCGCTCATCTCCAGGCTGGTGCCAAACACTTCGCGGAACGGCTCGGCCGACATGTCCATCAGGCGCCAGGCATGCTGGCGGTTGCGCGCACGCGCCAGCACCGTCGCGTCCGGGTACAGCCGGCGCACCATGCGCACCGCGCGCAGGTTGGTCTCCGGGTCGTCCACGGTGATCACGAACACATCGATGTGCTCGCCGCCCGCCGCACGCAGCATCTCCGGCCGGGTCGGGTCGCCGTAATACAGCTGGTTGCCGAAACGGCGCAGGTCGGCCACGGTGTCCGGGTTCGCCTCCAGCGCCACGAACGGCACCTTCTGCGCGGTCAGCAGGCGCGCGATCACTTGGCCGAAACGGCCCATGCCGGCGATCAGCACCTTGGGGCGGTTGTCCGGCGCCACCTTGTCGGCCTCGGCTGCCTCGCGCGGTGCGGCCTTCTCCTGGCCGAGCAGCTTGAGCAGCGCGATCATCAGCAGCGGCGTGATCGCCATCGACAGGCCCACGATCGCCACCAGCCGGTCGTGGTTGGCATTGCCGAGCAGGTGCGCGCGCTGCGCTTCGTTGAACACCACGAAAGCGAACTCGCCGCCCAGCCACAACACGCTGCCCAGCAGCAGCGACTGCCGCGGACTGAGCCGGGCGATGCGGCCGATCGCGTACAGCAGGCTGAACTTGACCACCAGCAGGATGCCGACGCCAGCCGCGATCATCCACGGCTCGGCCGCGATGCGGTCCAGGTCGATGCCCATGCCCACCGCGATGAAGAACAGGCCCAGCAGCAGGCCCTTGAACGGCTCGATCTGCGCTTCCAGCTCATGCCGGAACTCCGAATCGGACAGCAGCACGCCGGCCAGGAACGCGCCGAGGCTGGGGCTGAGGCCGGCTTCCTGCATGAACCAGGCGGTGCCCAGCACCACCAGCAGTGCGGTGGCGGTGAACACTTCCGGGCTGCGGGTGCGGGCGATGATGCTGAACACCTTGCGCAGCACCGGTCGCCCGCACAGGATCACCACTGCCAGCGCACCGAGGGCCACGGCGGCGTCTTCCCAGCGCAGAGTCTCGTTCTTCACCCCGCCCAGCAGCGGGATGGCCGCCAGCAGCGGAATCGCGATCAGGTCCTGGAACAGCAGGATGGCGAACCCGAGCCGGCCATGGTCGCTGTTGATCGCCTTGTGCTCGGACAGCAGCTGCAGGCCCACCGCCGTGGATGACAGCGCCAGCGCCACACCTACCACCAGCGCGCTCTTCCACTGGAAGTGGTCGAGCAGCAGCAGGCCGCCCAGCACCAGCCCGGACAGCGCCACCTGTGCCGCACCGGCGCCGAACACCGAGCGCCGCATCACCTTCAGGCGTGCCGGCGACAGCTCCAGGCCGATCACGAACAGCAGCATCACCACGCCGATCTCGGCGGCGCCGAGGATGCGGTCGGCGTCCTGCACGAAGCCCAGCCCGTCCGGGCCCAGCACCACACCGGCCGCCAGGTAGCCCAGCACCGCGCCGAAGCCGAACTTCTTGAACACCGGCACGGCGATGACCGCCGCCAGCAGCAGCACCAGCGCCAGTTCCAGACCACCGCTATGCATGGGAATACCTGGTCATCGGGGGAGCCGCTGTGCGTCCGTTCGGGTTGGGAAAAGCGTGGCGAACACCACCGCGCCATTATGCGCGCCGGCCTGTGCATGCACGAGAACAACCTGCGGGCAGGGTGCTGCCGCGGCGGAACCGGGTTGACCTGCATGGTCCACGGGTCCAGACTGCCCGCCGCTGGCGGCGCGTCCGCCGGCACACGCATCCCGGAGTCCCCAACCCATGTCCAGCGACAGTAGAAGTCGACCTCGTTCGACGCCAGCGATGGCCACCGCCTGACATCGGGACGGTTTGCCTGCGTTGGCGTTGCGCGAGGTCGCACCCCCACAAGGCAAACCCGATGAACCAGAAGCAATTGCTGCGCCCGGTGGCCGATGCCGCCGCACTGGCCGCGCCGCTGGCGAACTTCAACACTGCCGATGCGGTGGAATTCCTCAACACGCTGGAGCTGACCCGCGGCGCGGAAACGCTGGCTGCCCTTCCGTTGCCGCGTGCAGTGAAAATGCTGGAAGCGCCGGAACTGCACCGCAGTGGCGAGCTGGTGGCAGCGCTGCCACCGGCGCGCGCTGCCGCCCTGCTCGGCTTGATGGCCGACGACCGCGCCACCGACATCGTCCATGAGCTGGATGAGGAAGAACGCGCGCGGTTGATCCCGCTGCTGGGCACCGACGCCCGCCAGGCCATCCAGAAGCTGCTCAGCTACCCGCCGAACACCGCCGGTGCGCTGATGACCACCGAGTACGTGGCGGTACCCGCCAGCTGGACCGTGGCGCAGACCCTGCAGCACATCCGCCAGGTCGAGCGCACCCGTGAAACGGTGTACGCGATCTACGTGCTGGAGCCGTCCAGCCAGCAGCTGCAGCAGGTGGTGACCATGCGCCGGCTGATCACCGGCCTGCCGGAGGAGTCGATCCTGGACGTGGCCCAGGTCAATCCACCGGTGACGGTGGACGCACTGATGGACCAGGAAGAAGTGGCACGGCTGATCCGTCGCCACGACTTGCTGGCGATCCCGGTGGTCGATGCACAGCAGCAGATGCTCGGCATCGTCACCGTGGACGACGTGCTCGACGCGCTGATCGAGGAATCGACCGAGGACGCGCACAAGTTCGGCGGCATGGAGGCACTGGACAAGCCCTACATGCAGATCGGCTTCCTGGAGATGCTGCGCAAGCGCGCCGGCTGGCTGAGCGTGCTGTTCCTGGGCGAGATGCTGACCGCCAGCGCGATGCAGCACTATGAGGACGAACTGGCGCGCGCGGTGGTGCTGACCCTGTTCATTCCGCTGATCATGAGTTCGGGCGGCAACTCCGGTTCGCAGGCCACTTCGCTGCTGATCCGCAGCCTGGCGCTGCGCGAGCTGCGCCTGCGCGACTGGTGGAAGGTGGCCCTGCGCGAAGTGCCCACCGGCATGGTGCTGGGCGCGATCCTCGGCTGCCTGGCCATCGTGCGCATCGTGATCTGGCAGCTGGGTGGCCTGCATGACTACGGCGAGCACTGGATCCTGCTGGCGATCACCATCGGTGCCGCGCTGGTCGGCATCGTCACCTTCGGTTCGCTGTCCGGCTCGATGCTGCCCTTCATCCTCAAGCGGCTCGGTTTCGACCCGGCCAGCGCCTCGGCCCCGTTCGTGGCCACCCTGGTGGACGTGACCGGCCTGGTGATCTATTTCAGCATCGCCGCCATGATCCTGCACGGCACGCTGTTGTAACGGGAGCGTCATCCACACATGACGTGGATCTACTGGTCCCGGCGGTAGATCCACGTCATGCGTGGGTGCGGTGTCAGGACCTTGCGCACGATCATGCCGTTGCCGCGCCAGTCCGTGTACCGTAGGCGCATGAGTACCTACCACCTGCAGTCCGTGTTCCGTCCGCAGTCGGTCGCGGTGATCGGCGGCAGTCCGCGTGAGCGTTCGGCCGGCCGCGCGGTGATGCGCAACCTGCGCGGCACCGGCTTCCCCGGCAAGGTGGCGTGGATCAATCCGCGGCATGCCGAGATCGATGGCATCCGCACGGTCAAGCGGCTGAAGGACCTGGACTGGGTCCCCGACCTGGCGGTGATCACCGCACCAGCGGCCATCGTGCCGCAGGTGGTGCGCACTGCCGCCGAACGTGGCGTGCAGGCGGCGATCATCCTCACCGCGCACCTGGGTGAAGGCCCGGGCTCGCTGTCGGCGCAGGTGGAGGCGGTGGCGCGCAAGCATGGCCTGCGCATCCTCGGCCCACACTGCTTGGGTGTGATTGCACCGCACGCGCGACTCAATGCCAGTATCGCCGCACATTTCCCGCAGGCAGGCGACCTCGCCCTGATTTCCGAATCCTCGGCGATCGCCGCCGCGCTGGTGGAGTGGGGCGTAGCGCGCTCGGTCGGCTTCTCCGCCGTGGTCTCGCTGGGCGATACGATGGACGTCGACTTCGGCGACCTGCTCGACTACTTCGCCACCGACTACCGTACCCGCGCCATCCTGCTCTACGTCGAGCAGATCAAGGACGCGCGCAAGTTCATGTCGGCCGCGCGTGCCGCCGCCCGCGCCAAGCCGGTGGTGGTGGTGAAGTCGGGGCGCGCCGAGCGCGTGCAGCCGGGCAGCCGCGATACCCATGTGCAGGCCCTGGCCCGTGCCGATGATGTGTACGGTGCCGCCTTCAACCGCGCCGGCCTGCTGCGCGTCGGTGCGCTGGACGAGCTGTTCACCGCCGCCGAAACACTGGGGCGGCTGGGCACCTTCCCTGGCCGCCGCCTGGCCATTCTCAGCAATGGTGGCGGCGTCGGTCGCCTTGCCGTGGACCAGCTGATCGCGCTGCAAGGCACGCTGGCCACCCTGTCCGACAGCACGGTGCAGAAGCTCGATGCAGTATTGCCACAGGGCTGGTCGCGCAGCAATCCGGTCGACATCGTGGTCGACGCCGATGGTGACCGCTATGCCGCGGCCATCGAAGCGCTGCTGGCCGACAACGAGAACGACGCGGTGATGGTGGTCAACGTGCCGACCGCGTTCACCTCATCGGCGGACGCCGCGCAGGCACTCACCCGCACGCTCGGCCTGCGCCCGCGCCATCATCGCGACAAGCCGGTGTTCGCGGTGTGGCTGGGCAACGATGACCAGGCCACCGCCACGCTCAACGCGGCGCGGGTGCCGACCTATCCGACCGAGGCCGAAGCCGTACGTGGCTTCCAGCATCTGGTGCGCTACCGCGAAGCGCAGAACGCGTTGATGGAAACGCCGCCCAGCCTGCCGCAGGACTTCAGCGTCGACACGGCCGCCGCGCGCGCACTGGTCGATGCCGCGCTGACCAACGGCCAGCAGTGGCTGGACCCGCTGGCTACGCATGAACTGCTCAAGGCCTACGGCATTCCCTCCGCGCCGGTGATGCATGCGCGTGACGCGCACGAGGCGATGGATCTGGCGCAGCCGCTGCTGGAACGCGGTGCCACGGTCGCGCTGAAGATTCTCTCGCCGGATATTCCGCACAAGTCGGAAGTGGACGGCGTGCGCCTGAACCTGTCCACCCTGCCGGCGGTGCAGAGCGCGGCCAACGCGATCCTGTCGCGTGCACGCCAGCTGCGGCCGGATGCGCGCATCGATGGTCTGCTTGTGCAGCCGACCATCGTTCGCCCGAAGGCGCGCGAGTTGATCGTCGGTATTGCCGATGACGCGACGTTCGGCCCGGTGATCGTGGTCGGCCGTGGCGGTACCGCGGTTGAAGTCATCAATGACAAGGCGTTGGCGCTGCCGCCGCTGGACCTGCGCCTGGCGCACGAGCTGATCGGCCAGACCCGCGCCTCGCGCATCCTCAAGGCCTATGGCGATGTGCCTGCCGCCGACGAGCGCGCACTGGCATTGGCGCTGGTCAAGCTGGCACAGCTGGCCGCCGACATTCCCGAAGTGCGTACGCTGGACATCAATCCGTTGCTGGTCGACGGCAAGGGCATCCTCGCCCTCGACGCACGCGTGGCGGTGGCGCCGTCGCGCATCCTGCACAAGGGCCGTGGCCACCCGCGCTTCTCGGTGTTCCCGTACCCGAAGGAGTGGGAGCGCACCATCGAACTGTCCGATGGCGGCCGTGCCTTCGTGCGTCCGGTGCGGCCGGAGGACGACGCGCTGTTCCGTGCGTTCTTCGCCCGCGTCAGCGACGAGGACCTGCGCCTGCGCTTTTTCCAGTCGGTGAAGCACTTCAGCCACGAGTTCATCGCGCGCCTGACCCAGCTCGACTACGCACGCTCGATCGCACTGGTGGCGATCGAACCGCGCAGTGGCGAAATGCTTGGCGCGGTGCGCCTGCACGCCGATGCGGATTACCACCGCGGTGAGTACGGCATCCTGATCCGCTCGGACCTGAAGGGCCATGGCATCGGCTGGCGGCTGATGGCGATCATGATCGAGTACGCCAAGTGGCTGGGCCTGGACGTGGTCGAAGGCCAGGTGCTGCGCGAGAACAGTACCATGCTGGCGATGTGCCAGAGCCTGGGCTTCAAGACGAAGCTGGACCCGGATGACCCGACGGTGATGATGGTGACCTTGCCGGTGCAGCAGGTCGAAGTGCCCGGAACCCCGTTGTAGAGCCGAGCCTGCGCTCGGCTGCCTTACATCTCACGGGCACGCCTGAGCCGAGCATGGGCTCGGCTCTACAGGATCACCGCTGCGGTTCCACCGCCACCGCCGTGCCATAGCACAGCCGCACGGTCAGCCCGGTCATCACATAGATGGCGTCGTAGCGCATGCCGATGATCGGGTTGGCAGCCAGCTGCCGTGCTTGCTTGTCTCTGCTGCGCCAGGTTTCCTCGCGGCCTGTTCGCACAGCGCGGTGTAGATGGTGATGGTGTCGCCAAAGAGCGGCTCCGCCGCTGTCTTCTGTAGCGTCGAGCCATGCGCCACTGGCTATGCAGCCGTCGAACGTGGCTCGACGCTACAATCCGCCCCCTGTTGCGGCATGGTTCCGTCACCGTGCTGGCGCGACAATACCCCCATGACCGACCGTATCCCCCTGCTGCTGCTGCCTGGCCTGCTCAACGACGCTGAGCTGTGGCGCTCACAGTTGGCTGATCTTGCCGACATCGCCGATTGCACGGTAGGCGACCAGACCCGTGGCGAAACCCTGCAGGCGGTGGCCGAGGACGTGCTCGCACAGGCACCGGAGCGCTTTGCGCTGGCCGGTTTCTCATTGGGCGGCTTCGTCGCCCAGCAGATCCTGCGCATTGCGCCGGAGCGCGTGCTGCAGCTGGCGCTGATCGATACCTCGATCCACGCCGATTCACCGGAACGTGCCGAGCAGCGCCGCAGCCAACGGGCCAGCGTGCGCCTGCCCGGCAGGTTCCATGGCTTTGGTGATGCGCTGATGCGCAGCTACATCGATGCCTCGCGGCTGGACGATTACGTGCTGGTGCAACGCGTGCGCGACATGACCGCTCGCCTGGGCGCGGAAGTATTCTTGCGCCAGAGCGCACTGGAACGCCGTGATGGCCATGATGTGCTGGCTGGTTATCGCGATCCGCTGCTGATCGTGTGCGGCGCCAACGATCGCATCACGCCGCTGGCGGTGAGCGAGGAAATGCACGCGCTGGTGCCGCACTCGCAGTTGGTGGTGGTGCCCGATTGCGGGCACCTTGCCCCGATGGAAAAGCCGGACGAGGTCAGTGCGGCGATGCGAGGCTGGTTGTTGCAGGCCTGATGGATCCGCCGGGCATGGCCCGGCGCTACCCACGCGTATCCGGTAGCGCCGGGCCATGCCCGGCGGACGGGAGATGACGCCGGGCATGGCCCGGCGCTACCGCCTCATTCGGGGTCGTAGTCGAGATTGGAGGCCAGCCAGCGTTCGGCCTGGCCGCGGTCCACGCCCTTGCGCCGGGCATAGTCGGTGACCTGTTCGCGGCTGAGCCGTCCGACAACGAAGTACTGGCTCTGCGGATGGCTGAAGTAGTAGCCGGAGACAGCGGCCGTGGGCAACATCGCGAAGCTCTCGGTCAGTTCCATGCCAGCGTTCTTCTCAGCCTGCAGCAGGTCGAACAGGCGGCGCTTCTCGCTGTGCTCGGGGCAGGCCGGGTAGCCTGGCGCCGGACGGATGCCGCGGTACTGCTCGTCGATCAAGGCTTCGTTGTCCAGCGTCTCGGCGCGGTCGTAGCCCCAGAATTCTGTACGCACGCGCTGGTGCAGGCGCTCGGCCAGTGCCTCGGCGAAGCGGTCGGCGAGGGCCTTCAGCAGGATCGCGTTGTAGTCGTCATGCTCGGCCTCGAAGCGCGCGACGTGGGTGTCGATGCCGATACCGGCAGTGACCGCGAACGCGCCGATCCAGTCCTGCTTTCCGCTGTCGGCCGGTGCAATGAAATCGGCCAGGCAGAAATCCGGGCGTTCGGCTGGCTTGTCCACCTGCTGGCGCAGGAAGTGCAGGGTGGTTTCGCCCTGTGCGTGCTGCACGCGGACATCGTCGCCGATGCTGTTGGCCGGCCACAGGCCGAACACGGCCTTGGCCGTCAGCCACTTCTCGCCGACGATGCGCTCGAGCATCGCACGGGCATCCTTGTACAGCTCGCTGGCCTGGGTGCCGACGATCTCGTCGGTGAGGATCGCCGGGAACTTGCCGGCCAGCTCCCAGGCCTGGAAGAACGGCGTCCAGTCGATGTAGTCGACCAGTTCGGCCAGGGGATAGTCGTCGAACACGTGCAGGCCGGGCTGATTCGGTGCCGGTGGCGTGTAACTGTCCCAGCCGCCCTGGAATTTCTGCCCGCGCGCATGTTCCAGCGTGACCAGGCGCTTGGCGTCGCCCCGGTTGCGGTGGCGCGCGCGGATTTCGGCATAGTCGGCTTCGTTGGCGGCAACGAAGGCCTCGCGCAGATCACGCGAGATCAGCGACTGCGCAACGCCAACCGCGCGCGATGCATCCTTCACCCATACCGTCGGCGCCTTGTAGTGCGGGTCGATCTTCAGCGCGGTGTGCGCACGCGAAGTGGTCGCACCCCCGATCAGCAGCGGCAGGTCGAAGCCCTGGCGCTCCATCTCGCGGGCAACGTGGCTCATCTCCTCCAGCGACGGGGTGATCAGCCCGGACAGGCCGATCAGGTCGGCGTTGTGCTCGCGGGCGGCATCGAGGATCTTCTGCGCCGGCACCATCACGCCGAGGTCGACCACGTCGAAGTTGTTGCAGGCCAGTACGACGCCGACGATGTTCTTGCCGATGTCATGCACATCGCCCTTCACCGTAGCCATGATGATCTTGCCGTTGCTCTTGGCGGTGTCACCGCTGCGCGCCTTTTCCGCTTCGATGTAGGGCAGCAGGTAGGCCACGGCCTTCTTCATCACGCGCGCGGATTTCACCACCTGTGGCAGGAACATCTTGCCGGCGCCGAACAGGTCGCCGACGATGTTCATGCCGTCCATCAGCGGGCCTTCGATCACATCCAGCGGGCGGCTGGAGGCCTGCCGGGCCAGTTCGGTGTCTTCCTCGACGAAGGCATCCAGGCCGTGTACCAGGGCATGCGCCAAACGCTGTGCCACCGGCTTTTCGCGCCAGGCCAGGTCTTCGGTCTTCGCCGCGCCCTTCTTGCCCTTGTAGCGCTCGGCGATCTCCAGCAGACGCTCGGTGGCATCGCTTCGGCGGTTGAGGATCACGTCCTCGACGCGCTCGCGCAGGTCCGGCTCCAGGTCGTCGTAGATCGGCATCGCGCCGGCGTTGACGATGCCCATGTCCATGCCGGCGGCGATCGCGTGGTACAGGAACACCGAGTGGATGGCCTGGCGTACCGTTTCGTTGCCGCGGAAGGAGAACGAGACGTTGGAAACGCCGCCGGAGACGTGGCAGTGCGGCAGGGTCTGCTTGATGATGCGGGTGGCTTCGATGAAGTCCACTGCATAGTTGTCGTGCTCTTCGATGCCCGTAGCGACGGCGAAGATGTTCGGGTCGAAGATGATGTCCTGCGGCGGGAAACCGATCTCGTCGACCAGGATGCGGTAGGCACGGGTACAGATTTCGACCTTGCGCGCGCAGGTGTCGGCCTGCCCGTTTTCGTCGAACGCCATCACCACCGCAGCAGCACCGTAGCGCAGCACCTTGCGCGCGTGCTCGCGGAACAGCGCCTCGCCTTCCTTCAGCGAAATCGAGTTGACCACGCTCTTGCCCTGCAGGCATTTCAGGCCGGCCTCGATCACGCTCCACTTGGAGGAATCGACCATCACCGGGATGCGCGCGATGTCCGGCTCGGACATGATCAGGTTCAGGTAGCGGGTCATCGCCGCTTCCGAGTCGATCAGGCCCTCGTCCATGTTCACATCGAGGATCTGCGCACCGCTGGCCACCTGCTGGCGGGCCACGTCCACCGCTTCTTCGTAGCGGCCTTCCTTGATGAGCTTGCGGAACTGCGCACTGCCGGTGACGTTGGTGCGTTCGCCGACGTTGATGAACAGCAGGTCCGGGGTGATGACCAGAGGTTCCAGGCCGGACAGGCGGGTAGGGCGGACAGGCGTCATGGCAGGCGTCGGCTCAACAGCAGTAGGGCGGGAAGTGCGGGACAGTGGCGGCAACGTTCATGCGGCCTGCTCCCGGGTGCCGGGCAGTGCGCGCGGCGGTAGTCCGGCCACGGCATTGGCAATTGCACGGATATGCTCGGGGGTGGAACCACAGCAGCCACCGACCAGGTTCAACAGGCCATCCTCGGCGAAGCCCCGCAGGGTGGTGGCCATCTCTTCAGGGGTTTCGTCGTACTCGCCGAACGCGTTGGGCAGGCCGGCGTTGGGGTGGGCGCTGACGTAACAGTCGGCGACCTGCGAGAGGGTTTCCACATGCGGGCGCATCGCATCGGCACCCAGCGCGCAGTTCAGGCCGATCGACAGCGGTCGCGCATGCGCCAGCGAGGCGTGGAAGGCTTCGGCAGTCTGTCCGGACAAGGTGCGCCCCGACGCGTCGGTGATGGTGCCGGAGATCATCACCGGCAACCGCGCGCCACGTGCATCAAAGGCCTCTTCCAGCGCATACAGCGCGGCCTTGGCATTGAGCGTATCGAAGATGGTCTCGACCATGAGCGTGTCGGCGCCGCCGTCGATCAGGCCTTCGATGGCTTCGCGATAGGTGTCGCGAAGCTCGTCGAAGCTGGTGTTGCGGAAGCCCGGATCGTTCACGTCGGGACTGATCGAGGCGGTGCGGCTGGTCGGGCCGATCACCCCGATCACGAAGCGCGGCTTGCCGGGCGTGGTCGCTTCCGCCGCGTCACAGCAGGCGCGCGCGACGGCCGCACCGGCCTTGTTCAGTTCGTACACCAGGTGCTCGAGGTGGTAGTCAGCCTGGCTGACCGAGGTGGCATTGAAGGTGTTGGTCTCGACCAGATCCGCGCCTGCCTCCAGGTAGGCGGTATGGATGTCGGCGACGATCTGCGGCCGGGTCAGCAGCAGCAGATCGTTGTTGCCCTTCAGATCATGGCCTTCGGGCACGCCGTGGCCACAGCCGGGGCCATGCGCATGGTCGTAGCCACCGGCGAAGCGCTCGCCACGGTAATCGCCTTCCTGCAGGCCATGGCGCTGGATCATCGTGCCCATCGCGCCGTCGATGATCAGGATCCGCTCGCGCAGGGCGTCGAGCAGCGCGTTGGCACGATCGGGATGCAACCAAGGCAGGGCAGGCATGGCGGTCTCGGGCTCAGGGCTTGTTGGCGATCAGCGAAATCACTTCAAAGTGCGGCGGGCGTTTCTCGCGGGTGACCGTCTCCAGGCTGGACACCTGCAGGCCGGCCTTGTCGACGAACCTGCGCAGCTCCTTGTCGCTGAAGCCGAGGTTGACATGGCCATAGGCCTCCACGGCGGCCTTGTGCTCGTGGCGCGCCAGGCTGCACAGCAGCAGCCGGCCACCGGGCCGCAGCACGCGCGCGGCTTCGGTCACCGCCTGCGCCGGCTTGCTGGCGTAGGTCAGCGCGTGCATCAGCACGACCAGATCGAAGCTGGCATCCTTGAACGGCAGTGCATGCATGTCGCCCTCGCGCACTTCCACGTTCGGCAGGCGGCGCAGGCGTTCGCTGGCGGCGGCGACCACGCGCGCGCTGGTGTCGATGCAGATGTAGCGCTTGGCATGTGGGGCTACCAGTTCGGCCAGCACGCCGTCACCGGAAGCGATATCCAGCACGTCGCCGGTCTCCAGCAGCGGCAGCGCGGTACGCGCCAGTGCCTCCCAGGTGCGGCCAGGTGAGTAGTGGCGTTCCATGTCGCCGGCCACGCTGTCGGCCCAGTTCTGGTCCGAGGCGCGGTGCGCCAGCACGGCGGCGACGCGTTCGGCATCCTGGCGCAGCAGCGGGTCATCGCTTCCGTTGCTCAAGGCATGCCACAATGCACGCTGCGCCGGGTCCAGCTGGGCCTCGTCGAAGCGGTAGTACGCCGACACGCCAGCACGGCGGTCGCGGACCAGGCCGGCTTCCTTCAGGCGTGCCAGGTGGGTGGACACGCGCGGCTGCGCCAGCCGGGTGATCGCCGACAGTTCGGCCACGGTCAGTTCCTCCTGCTCCAGCAGCGCCAGCAGGCGGACGCGAGTGGCATCGGCGAACACCTTCAGGCGGGTCGACCAGTCTTCCAGATCCATAAACATCTACCTATCGCGATATAGAGATATATTCGCCGAGAGGGCCTGTCGCGGTCAAGTCGGCAGCGTACGGAAGCAGCCGGCCCCCGGTACAATCGAGGCACCTGGGCGCGCCGTATGCGGCCCATAACTTCATGTACCCGGGAGGGTGTTGTGGATTTCAGCTTTACCGAAGAGCAGTTGATGCTGCAGGACGTGGCGCGGCGTATCGCGCAGGAGAAGATCGCCCCGAGCGCGGAGCATCATGACCGTACCGGCGAGTTCCCGCTGGACAACATTCGCCTGTTGGGCGAGAACGGCCTGATGGGCATCGAAGTGCCGACCGAATACGGCGGCGCGGGCATGGACCCGATCGCGTACGTGCTGGCGATGGTGGAGGTCGCCGCCGCCGACGCAGCCCATTCGACGATCATGTCCGTCAACAACTCGCTGTTCTGCAACGGCATCCTCACTCACGGTTCCGAGCAGCAGAAGCAGAAGTACGTGCGTGCCATCGCCGAGGGCGAGGCCATCGGCGCGTTTGCGCTGACCGAGCCGCAGTCCGGCTCCGACGCCACGGCCATGCGCTGCCGCGCGGTGAAGCAGGCAGACGGCACCTTTGTCATCAATGGCAAGAAGAGCTGGATCACCTCCGGCCCGGTGGCAAAGTACATCGTGCTGTTCGCGATGAGCGAGCCGGACAAGGGCGCACGCGGCATCACCGCCTTCCTCATCGACACCGACAAGGCCGGCTTCGGCCGCGGCAAGACCGAGCCGAAGCTGGGCATCCGCGCCTCGGCTACCTGCGAGATCGAGTTCAACGATTACGTGGCGCGGGCCGAAGACGTGCTGGGCCAGGAAGGCGAGGGCTTCAAGATCGCCATGAGCGTGCTCGATGCCGGCCGCATCGGCATCGCTTCGCAGGCCATCGGCATCGCCCGTGCCGCCTATGAAGCGACTCTGGAATACGTGAAGGAGCGCAAGGCGTTCGGCGCGGCCATCGGCACTTTCCAGATGACCCAGGCCAAGATCGCCGACATGAAGTGCAAGCTGGACGCAGCGCTGCTGCTGACCCTGCGCGCGGCGTGGGTGAAGGGCCAGGGCAAGCGCTTCAGCAATGAGGCTGCCATTGCCAAGCTGACCGCCTCTGAGGCGGCAATGTGGATTACCCACCAGGCCGTGCAGATCCACGGCGGCATGGGGTATTCCAAGGAAATGCCGCTGGAGCGCTACTTCCGTGATGCCAAGATCACCGAGATCTACGAAGGCACCTCGGAAATCCAGCGCCTGGTGATCGCACGCAACGAGACCGGGCTGCGCTGATGGACACGACGGGGCGGCGATTGCCGCCCCGTTTCCTCTGCGCTGTCAACGTGGCAACCGGCAAACGATATCCTTTCCATTCCATTCACAGACGATCTGAAGGGATTCCCGTGGCATTCCCGGATGCATGGTCACGCCGTAGAGCCGGGCGGAGTCAACCCATCGTTCGAGCTCGCCGGCATCGTCAAAGCGATAGTTGCCGATGAAGCTCCGGGCCATCTCCGGATCGGTTGCCGCACCATCCGGAATCTTGTTGCCCTTGGCGTCACGGCTTTCACCTTGCACATAGCGGGCTTGATCAACCGCAGAAGGCGTGATGACCAGCGTGGTTTTTGAACCATCGCGCCATGTGATCCGATAGATGGCGCTGTCAATGCCGACGGTCTTGCTGACGAAGCTCAGGCCGATCGAGGAAAGGAATGTTGCCATGCCGTTCCAGGCGGCCGACGATGTTGTCGCCCCCGTGAAGGCCTTGCCGATGTCACCTTCCAGCCTTGATCGCTCAGTGGCCATCTGAACGACATCGTAGGCGTTGAGGTTCTTGTGCTCTTCCGGGAAGCTTATGCCGTTGGCGTATTGCGGGTCATCAGGATGAACCTCGTACTGGACTCCTCTTCCGGCCCGCTGCCGCGGCGCGAACTGTACGGTTGGCACGTTGTTGTCGAGCATGCCCATGATCCGATTGAAGGATGCGTTGATTGGCCCGGGAATCTGCGCCCTTGTTGCGCGATAGCGCCGTAGCTCGCGATCGTATTCCACATCGAAACCATGGATCCGGCGCTGCTGGAAGTCGGCGACGATGGTCGGCCCCGTACCCGAGGAAAGCGCCAATGCGCGCGGGTCACGACAGTTGTCGCAGACGAGGACGCCTGCCGCGTGGCTGTCCTGGATGCTGCTGGCCGCGAGTAGCGCGCCAAACAGCAGGGCAGGGCAGCTGAAGAATCGTAGTGGTGCTCTTTCCATGATCAGTCTCCTGGAGGGCTTCGGATCGATTGCCGTCGAGACATCTGGATAGCAGCGATCCGGGCGTGCCGCATTTCTGTGTGCCCATGAATCCGGGGTGGGTGGCTTTCTGCGAACACGGTAGACGCCTTGAGCGCTTCGGTGTCGGGTGATGCCTTCCGGCGCAGCGGTCGAGGCTTCTCAATACAGTCCGTATGCGACCGGTCTCCGTGCAGTCGATGTGTCAGCGATCCATTGGCATTCCGGCTCGATGAGCGCAGAATGCTCCGCCGTTCATGGACACCACCACATGCTCATCTATCGAGGCGCGGGGCTGCTGATCCTGCTCACACCGATCGCTGCCGTGCTGCTCATCCTCATCCTGTTCCCGGATCCAGTGGTGGGTCGCGGCAATACTTCACTCGGCCAGGTCCTGCTGGCGTTCGGCCTTGGCTCAGCAATCAATACGGTGCTGGGTTTTGTGCTCAATCGAAAGCCGCGTGCACATGGCCTGCATGCTCCGCATCACTTCTTCTTCCTGCCGATGCAATGGCCTGCGATGGCGGTTGTGGCGGTGTGCGTGGTGGTGGCGCTGCTGCGCTGAGACGTTGCCCGAACAGCGCCAACCAAGGTTGGCGGCTACCGGGCATGCCGTTGCTCCGGTAGATGCCAACCTGGGTTGGCATGGATGCAGAAGCGGCAACAAAAAAGGCCCCGGATCGCTCCGGGGCCTTTTCGTTTCAGCGCACCGCCGGATCAACGATCCGGGCGGTGGGCGGACTCTGCGTCGCGCTGGCGCTCCATGAACTCCTTCGACGGTTCATCCAGCTTGTCGCCCAGCATGCGGCGCACGACCACGAAGAACACCGGGATCATCAGCAGGCCGAGCAGGGTGGCGAACAGCATGCCGCCGATCACGCCGGTGCCGATGGCGTGGCGGGAGTTGGCGCCGGCGCCGGTGGAGATCGCCATCGGGATCACGCCCATGATGAACGCGAACGAGGTCATCAGGATCGGGCGGAAACGCAGGCGGGCCGCTTCGATGGTGGCATCACGCAGGTTCTTGCCTGCTGCGCGCTGCTCCACCGCAAACTCCACGATCAGGATCGCGTTCTTCGCCGCCAGGCCGATCACGGTGATCAGGCCGATCTTGAAGAACAGATCGTTGGGCAGGCCGCGCAGCATCGACAGGCCGAGGGCACCCAGCACGCCCAGCGGCACGACCAGCAGCACCGCCACCGGGATCGACCAGCTTTCATACAGGGCGGCCAGGCACAGGAACACCACCACGATCGACAGCACCAGCAGCAGGGTCGCCGCGTTGCCGGCCAGGATTTCCTGGTAGGACATGCCCGACCAGTCGTAGCCGAAGCCGGCCGGCAGGTCGTCGTTGACGATGCCTTCCATGGTCTGCATCGCCTCACCCGAGCTGGTGCCCGGTGCCTGCGAACCGACGATGTTGATCGCCGAATAGCCGTTGTAGCGGCTCAGCGACGGCGGCGCCGACACCCATTCGGACTTGACCACCGTGTTCAACGGGATCATCGCGTTGGTGCCATCGGCGTTCTGGGTCAGGCTGGACGGGCTGTAGAAGCTCTTCAGCGATTCCTGGCCAGTGCGGTACGGACCATCGGCCTGCATGGTCACGCGCTTGATGCGGCCTTCGTAGAAGAAGTCGTTGACGTACACCGGGGCCAGCATCAGCTGGATGGTGCTGTACACGTCCGACACCGACATGCCCATCGACTGCGCCTGCACGCGGTCCACGTGCAGCTGCAGCTGAGGCGCGTTTTCCAGACCGTTGGGGCGCACGCCAACCAGGTGGTCCGGCTTCTGCGCGGCCTGGCCGAGCAGGATGTTGCGGGCCTGGGTCAACTGTTCGTAGCCGGCACCGCTACGGTCCTGCAGCCACATGTCAAAGCCACCGAACTGGCCCAGGCCCTGCACGGTGGGCAGGTTGACCACGAAGATCTGCGCTTCCTTGATGCCGTAGAACGCGCCGTTCATGTTCTGGATGAACTCGGGCGCGGTGAACTTGCGTTCCTCCCACGGCTTCAGGCGGATGAAGCCCATGCCCACGTTCTCGCCGGAACCGACGAAGCTGAAGCCGGCCACCTGCAGCATGCCTTCATAGCCATCCTGCTTTTCCAGGATGCCACGCATCTGCGCGAACACTTCGTTGGTCTGGCCCTTGGTCGAGCCCGGCGGCAGCTGCACGATCGCCAGCGCATAGCCCTGGTCTTCTTCCGGCAGGAAGCTGCCCGGCATGCGGGTGAACAGGAAGCCGCACAGCGCGGTCAGCACCACGAACAGGATCATCCAGCGCGGCGCATGGCGCACCGCAGAGGTGATGTGGCCCACATAGGTGTGGCTGATCTTGTCGTAGTACTTGTTGAAGGTGCGGTAGACGATGTTCGGGTTGTCGTTGTGCGTCGGCTTGAGGAAGGTCGCGCACAGCGCCGGCGTGAAGCCCAGGGCCAGGAACGCCGAGAATGCCATCGAGATGGCGATGGTCAGCGCGAACTGCTTGTAGATCTCACCGGCGGCACCGCCCTGCAGGGCGGAGGGGATGAACACCGCGGCCAGCACGACGGTGATCGCCACCACCGCACCGGTGATCTGGGTCATCGCCTTCTGCGTGGCAGGCTTGGGCGCCAGGCCCTCCTCGGTCATGATGCGTTCGACGTTCTCGATCACCACGATCGCGTCGTCGACCACGATGCCGATCGCCAGCACCATCGCAAACAGCGTCAGCTGGTTGATGGTGAAGCCGATCATCCACATGCCCAGGAAGGTACCGAGCAGGGCGACCGGGATCACCAGGGTCGGGATCAGGGTGGCGCGGAAGTTCTGCAGGAAGATCAGCATCACCAGGAACACCAGCAAGACCGCTTCAAACAGGGTCTTGACCACTTCCTGGATCGAGATCTTGACGAACGTGGTGCTGTCGTACGGCGAGAACCAGGTCACCCCGGACGGGAAGCTGGGCTGCAGCTCATCCATCTTGGCGCGCACCGCTTCGGCCACGTTCAGGGCATTGGCGCCCGGCAGCAGCTGGATGGCGAAGGCGCCGGTCGGCTTGCCGTTGTACTGGGTGTCGAAGCCGTAGTTGTTGGCACCGAATGCGACGCGGGCGATGTCCTTCAGCAGCACGCGCGAACCGTCAGCGTTGGCGCGCAGGATGATGTTCTCGAATTCCTGCGGCGAGCTGAAGCGGCCTTCGGCCGAGACCGTGGCGGTGAAGTGCTGGCCTTCCGGCGACGGGTCCGAACCCAGCGCACCGGCGGCGAACTGCACGTTCTGCGCACGTACCGCGGCCAGTACCTGGCTGGCCGACAGGCCATAGCCCTGCATCTTCTCCGGGTTCAGCCAGATGTTCATGGCGTACTCGGAACCGAACTGCTGGGTGCTGCCGACGCCGGGGATGCGCGAGACCTGGTCGAGCACGCGCGAACCGACGATGTCGTTCAGGGCGTCACGGTTGATGGTCGGGGTATCGGACTGCAGCGCCACCACCATCAGGAAGCCGGCGTTGGCCTTGGCCACCACCACGCCCTGCTGGGTCACTTCCGAGGGCAGGCGTGGCGTGGCCAGCGAGACCTTGTTCTGCACCTGCACCTGGGCGATGTCCGGATCGGTACCGGTCTCGAAGGTCAGGGTGATCTGCGCACGGCCGTTGGACGCGGACGAGGAACTGAAGTACAGCAGGTGATCGATACCGGTCAGCTGCTGCTCGATCACCTGGGTGACCGATTTTTCCGTGGTGTCGGCACTGGCACCCGGGTAGGTCGCCGAGACGGTGACCTGCGGCGGGGCGATGTTGGGATAGGACTCCACGCCCAGGTTGAGGATCGCGATCACGCCGCTGAGCGAGATCAGGATCGCAACCACCCAGGCGAAGACTGGATGTTCGATGAAAAATTTAGGCATGACGGAAGGTTCCCGTTACTGCTTGTTCGAATCGGTGGCGGCCGGCTTGGCCGCATCGGCCTGCTCGGGCTTTGCAGCGTCGGCCGGTGCCTTGCCTGCGGCCGGTGCCGCGCCCGCCGGAGCGGCGCCGCCTGCGGCAGGCTTGCCGTTGGCGTCTTGCCCCGGGGTCCACGGCTTGGCCACCGCCGGTGCACCTTCCTTGACCTTCTGCACGCCGGCCACGATCACCTTGTCACCGGCGGCCAGGCCGTCGCTGACCAGCCAGTTGCCGTTCTGCGCGCCATCGGTCTTCACGTTCTTGCGCACGACCTTGCCGTCGGCGCCGACCACCATCACGTAGCCGCCGGTGGTATCGCGCAGCAGGGCCTGCTGCGGTACCAGGTAGGCGTTGTTGCGCTCGCCCAGGTTGGCCTGGAAGCTGACGAAGGCACCTGGCAGCAGGATCTGCTGCGGGTTCGGCAGCACAGCGCGCAATGACACTGCACCGGTGGCCGGGTCGACCGTAGTGGAGGAGAAGTCCAGCGTGCCCGGCTCGCTGTAGATGCTGCCATCGGCCAGCTTCACTGCCACCGTCGCCTTGCCGTCGCCGGACAGCGCCAGCGCGCCCTTGGCCTGCTGCGCGCGCAGCTGGGTCAGTTCGTCCACGCTCAGCGAGAAGTTCACGTACAGCGGGTCGAGCTGATCGACAGTGGTCAGCAGGGTCACATCGCCCTGGCCGACCAGCGCGCCCTCGGTGACCTGCTGCTTGTTGGCCACGCCACTGATCGGCGCGGTCACTTCGGCGTAACCCAGGTTGATCCGCGAGGAGGTCACGGCGGCTTCGGCCTGCTTGACCGCGGCCAGCGCGGTGCGCTCGGCCGACTCGGCGTTGTCCAGGTCGGACTTGGAGACGAACTGCTGCGGCGCCAGCGAGCGTGCACGGTCGGCGGCCACCTTGGCGTTGGCGTAGGTCGCGCGGGCCGAGGCCAGCTGCGCTTCAGAGGCATTGAGCGAGGCACGCAGCGGCGCCGGGTCGATCAGGAACAGGGTCTGGCCCTGCTTGACCTGCGAGCCTTCCTGGTAGACGCGCTTGAGCAGCACGCCCGGCACCCGCGCGCGCACGTCGGCACTGCGGAACGGCGACAGGCGGCCGACCAGCTCACGCTGCAGCGGCAGGGTCTGCGGCTTGGCGTCGATCACGCCCACCTCCGGCGGCGGGGGCGTCTGCTGTTCCGGCTTCTTGCAGGCAGCCAGCGCGACAGCAACGGCGCACGTCAAGGCAAGGGTGCGGAGTGGGGCGGTCATCAGGAGGAACTCCGGGGTTGGTTTGTAGACGGGCCGCCGACGGCTGTGGCGCGAAGGCGCGCAGGAAGCTGTCGACGGAGAACTCTGCCCAACGCCGACGCAGCAGTGCGTCATCACGGTGGGGGGTATGGAAACGCTGTTTGTCGAAATCCTGACCGGCAATCATGCTCAGCAGCAGTTCGGCCATGAAGTGCGGGTCGTCATGCCGGAGCTGGCCACGCATGCAAACGGTTTCAATCCATTCAGCAAGATGAAGCGTCAGCGCGCCGGCACCGTGCCGGTACAGCGTACGCGCCTCTTCGGGAAACTGGGCCGCATCGGCGGCAATCAGCCGGCAGGCCTGGCCCACGTGCGGTTGGTTGAAGTGCTCCAGGAAGTCAATGGCGAACTGGAGCAGGCTGGCACGCAGGTCGTCAGTGCGGAGTGCACGGACCATGGCGCCGGTGGCGTGGCCCACATGGCGCTGCATCACTCGGCGCAGCAGCTCCTGCTTGCTGCCGTAGCGCGAGTACAGGGTCTGCTTGGAGCAGCCCGCATGCTGGGCCACTGCGTCCATGCTCATCTGCATGCCCTGCTGGGCCAACAGCTGGCGCACGGCTTCGAACACGCGCTCATCGCGTGCGTCGAGGGCAACGGGGAGGTAGGCCGGATTCACGCGGTGGACTATACCGTCCAGTTCAGGATTGTGGAATCGAAACGGCGTTGCCGCGTGTGTCTTCCGGTAACACGCTTTGCCGATCCTGTCGCCAGAGCCGAACCGGGCGCCATCACCCTACCGGCGCGAACTGAATAGGCGTCTAAACCGCAGCAAACCCGAATCTGCTTATTCCGTCCTGCAGCAAGGCCTTTTCCCGCGGTAGGGCTACAATTTCATTTTCCCAACTGAGCAAGCGCATCGCTCTGCCATGAAACCGCAAAAAACCGCAGCCAAGACCGTGAAAAACAAGACCAAACCAGCAGAAGCGGAGGTCGCAGTGACCGCTGGTTTCTCCCTGGAGCCGGTGTACACGGCCTTGCGCAAGCGCTACCCCGCGGCCGCACAGGCCGAAGCAGTGGCCTTTGCCACTGACTTCTACAAGCGTATGGAGGCGGACGAGTTCCCGCACCACAGCGCTGAAGAGTGGGCCGCTCTCGCGGCTGAGACGCTGGAATTCGCCCGTGCCCGCAAGGCTGGCAAGGCCAACGTCCGCGTGTTCAATCCGACCGCGAAGGCCAACGGTTGGGAATCGCCGCATACCGTGCTGCAGATCGTCAACGACGACATGCCGTTCCTGGTCGACACCGTCACCATGTCGCTGGCCGAGCAGGGCGTGGGTGTCCACGTGCTGGGCCACCCGGTGCTGCGCTTCACCCGCGACAAGGCCGGCAAGCTGGTCAAGGTCGGCGAGGGTGATGCCGAGTCGGTGATGCTGCTGGAGATCGACCGCCAACCGGCCGACGCCATGGCCGCCATCGAACAGGCCATCAACAAGGCGCTGGATGAAGTGCGTGCGATCGTGCGCGACTGGCAGCCGATGAAGGACAAGGCGCTGGCGCTGGCCGACGACCTGGGCAGCCGCCAGCTGCCGGTCGACGACGCGTCGCGCAAGGAAGCACAGGAGTTCCTGCGCTGGGCCGCTGACAACCACTTCACCTTCTTCGGCTACCGCGAGTACCGCGTCGAGAAGCAGGGCAAGGAAGAGGTGCTGGCGCCGCTGAACGACACCGGCCTGGGCCTGATGCGCGGCAAGGACAAGTCCGCCGCCCGTCCGGTCAAGACCCTGGCCGCGCAGGGCCTGAACACCACGTCCGGTTTGAAGGACGCGCTGATCCTGACCAAGACCAATGCCCGTTCGCGCGTGCACCGCGCCGGTTACATGGACTACATCGGCGTGCTGGAGTTCGACGCCAAGGGCAAGATCATCGGCGAGCAGCGTTTCCTCGGCCTGTTCACCTCCAGCGCCTACAACCGTCGCCCGTGGGAAATCCCGCTGGTGCGCCAGCGCCACGAGCACGTGATGAAGCAGTCCGGCCTGGCCCCGGCCAGCCACAGTGGCAAGGCCCTGCGCCATATCCTGGAAACCCTGCCGCGCGAAGAACTGTTCCAGTCCAGCGAGGACGAACTGTTCCGCACCGCGATGGGCGTGCTGGGCCTGCAGGAACGCGTGCGCAGCCGCCTGTTCCTGCGCCGCGACAAGTACAGCCGTTTCATCTCCGCGCTGGTCTACCTGCCGCGCGAGCGCTTCAACACCGACGTGCGCCTGCGCATCGAAGCGATGCTGAAGGACGCGCTGCACGGCGAGTTCGTCGACAGCTCGGTGGTGCTGGGCGAATCGCCGCTGGCCCAGGTGCACCTGATCGTGCGCCCGAAGCCGGGTGAAATGCTCGACGTCGATACCGCCGAACTGGAGCAGAAGCTGGCCCAGGTCCTGCGCAACTGGCAGGACGACCTGCGCGAGGCGCTGGTGGCCCGCCATGGCGAGACCGAAGGCTTGCGCATCGCCGCCCGCATCGGCAAGGCGCTGCCGGCCGGTTACATCGAAGACAACAGCACGGCTGTTGCGGCCAACGATGTCAGCCAGCTCGACGCGCTGACCGGCCCGGACGACCTGCGCCTGAGCCTGCAGGCCGTGCCGCGCGAAAGCGGCGATGGTCTGCGCCTGAAGCTGTATCGCCAGCTGGACGACATCCCGCTGTCGGACGCGCTGCCGATGATGGAAAACATGGGCCTGCGCGTGATCGCCGAGCGTCCGTACCGCCTGTCGGTCGACAACGCACCGGTATACGTGCAGGACTTCGAGGTCGAGTCCACCGCTGGCGCGATCGATGCCGCCAGTGTCGATGAAGCCTTCGGCGAGACCTTCGCCCGCGTCTGGCACGGCGATGCCGAGAACGATGGCTTCAACCGCCTGGTGCTGGCGGCCGGCCTGCACTGGCGCCAGGTCGCCATGCTGCGTGGCTACTGCAAGTACCTGCTGCAGACCGGCGTGCCGTTCTCGCAGGCCTACGTGGAAGGCACGTTCGCGCGCTACCCGCTGCTGGCCCGTCTGCTGGTCGAGCTGTTCGAAGCCCGCTTCGATCCAGCCACCGGCCACGAGAGCAAGGACGACATCGCCGCCGGCCAGGCCCAGCTGAAGGCCCACTTCGATGTGCTGGCTGCTGGCGACGAGGCCACCCTGAAGGTGCTCAAGACCGTGGTCGACGCCCGCAAGGGCGACCGTGACGCGCAGATGCAGGCCGCGCGCGATGCGCTGCTGAAGCTGATGGACCGCGTGTCCAGCCTGGACGAGGACCGCATCCTGCGCTCGTTCATGGGCGTGATCGACGCGACCCTGCGCACCAGCTACTACCAGACCGATGCCAACGGCCAGCACGGCCATGTCATCAGCTTCAAGTTCGATTCGGCGCTGGTGCCGGACCTGCCGAAGCCGCGCCCGTACCGCGAGATCTTCGTGTACGGCCCGCGCGTGGAAGGTACCCACCTGCGCTTCGGTGCGGTTGCGCGTGGCGGCCTGCGCTGGTCGGATCGTCGCGAAGACTTCCGTACCGAAGTGCTGGGCCTGGTCAAGGCACAGATGGTCAAGAACACCGTCATCGTGCCGGTCGGCGCGAAGGGTGGCTTCTTCGCCAAGACCCCGCCGGTGAACGGCGACCGCGATGCGATCTTCGCCAACGGCGTGGCCTGCTACAAGCTGTTCATCCAGGGCCTGCTGGACATCACCGACAACATCGTCAACAACAAGATCGTGCCGCCGGTGGATGTCGTGCGCCACGACATGGACGATCCGTACCTGGTGGTGGCCGCCGACAAGGGCACCGCGACCTTCTCCGACATCGCCAACGGCCTGGCCGTCGCGCACGGCTTCTGGATGGGCGATGCGTTCGCCTCCGGTGGTTCGGTCGGCTACGACCACAAGGGCATGGGCATCACCGCGCGCGGTGCGTGGGAATCGGTCAAGCGCCACTTCCGTGCGCTGGGCCGTGACAGCCAGAGCCAGGACTTCACTGCGGTCGGCGTCGGCGACATGTCCGGCGACGTGTTCGGCAACGGCATGCTGCTGTCGCGCCACATCCGCCTGGTCGCTGCGTTCGACCACCGCCACATCTTCCTGGACCCGAATCCGGATGCGGCCACGTCGTTCATCGAGCGTGAGCGCCTGTTCACCCTGCCGCGTTCGAGCTGGGCGGACTACGACACCAAGCTGATCAGCAAGGGCGGCGGCGTGTACCCGCGCAGCCTGAAGTCGATCGAGATCACCCCGCAGGTGCGTGAGGCGCTGGGCCTGGACGAGAACGTCAAGGCGCTGTCGCCGAACGATCTGATGAGTGCGATCCTGAAGGCACCGGTCGACCTGCTGTGGAACGGTGGCATCGGTACCTACGTCAAGGCCGCCAGCGAACAGCACAGCGACGTCGGCGACCGTGCCAACAACGCGCTGCGCGTGAACGGTGGCGAGCTGCGCTGCAAGGTGGTGGGCGAGGGCGGCAACCTGGGCATGACCCAGCTGGGCCGCATCGAAGCTGCCCAGGCTGGCGTGCTGCTCAACACCGACTTCATCGACAACTCGGCCGGTGTCGACACCTCCGACCATGAAGTCAACATCAAGATCCTGCTCAACGATGTGGTGCGGGCCAAGAAGCTGACCGTCGAGCAGCGCAACAAGCTGCTGGCCTCGATGACCGATGAAGTCGCCGAGCTGGTGCTCAACGACAACTACCGCCAGAACCAGGCGCTGAGCCTGATGGAGCGGATGGCGGTCAAGCGCCTGGGTTCCAAGCAGCACTTCATCCGCACCCTGGAACAGCAGGGCCTGCTGGATCGCCAGATCGAGTTCCTGCCGTCCGACGCCGAGCTGTCCCAGCGCAAGGCGCGCGGCCAGGGCCTGACCCGCCCGGAACTGTCGGTGCTGCTGTCCTACTCCAAGCTGGTGGCGTTCAACCAGCTGCTGGATTCGGACATCCCGGAAGATCCGTACCTGTCCAAGGAACTGCAGCGCTATTTCCCGACCCCGCTGCAGAAGAAGTACGCCGACGCGATGGAGCGTCACCGCCTGAAGCGCGAAATCATCGCCACGGCCGTGACCAACCAGACCATCAACCGCATGGGCGCCACCTTCCTGATGCGCATGCAGGAAGACACCGGTCGTTCCATCGCCGAGGTTGCCAAGGCGTACACCATCAGCCGTGAAACGCTGGATGCACGCGCGCTGTGGGCGCAGATCGATGCCCTCGACGGCAAGGTGCCGGAGTCGGTGCAGATCGACGCACTGGAAGTGATCTGGAAGCTGCAGCGTTCGTTCGTGCGCTGGCTGCTGTCGCGCCCGGGCGCGATGCCGGGCATCACCGAAGCGGTCAACCGCTACCAGGGACCGTTCAACGACATCCGCGTTGCCTCGGGTGTGCTGCCGGATTCGCAGCGTCCGACCTACGAGGCCCTGGTGGCCGAGTGGAAGGAAAAGGGCCTGCCGTCTGCACTGGCACAGCAGCTGGCCGAACTGCACTTCCTGGAACCGGCGTTCGACATCATCGAACTGGCCCGCACCCGCAAGCTGAAGCCGGTGGACGTGTCCAAGGTCCACTTCCGCCTGGGTGATGCCCTGCAGCTGCCGTGGCTGTTCGAGCAGGTCGATGCGCTGGAGGTCAATGGCCGTTGGCACGCCGTGGCACGTGGCGTGCTGCGTGACGAACTGGCAGCCAACCACCGCAACCTGGCCGGGCAGGTGCTGGGCACCAAGGGCAACAGTGCCGAGGCCAAGGTCGCTGCCTGGATGGGCCGTGATGACAACAGCCTGCGCTTCACCCTGGCGATGCTGGCCGAACTGGCCGAGCAGAAGACCCTGGACTACCCGACCGTCTCGGTCGCGGTGCAGCGCCTGGGCCAGCTTGCTGCCCACGGCGCGTAAGTGACGTAGCGCCGGGCCATGCCCGGCCTGCGTGGAGAAAAGGAGCGGCCCCGCGAAAGCGGGGCCGTTCTGCATTGCCTTGGTAGTGCCGGCCGCTGGCCGGCAACTGCATGAACCGTTATCGGCTGAAGCTGCCGGCCAGCGGCCGGCACTACCGGGTATGCTCTTGCTGGCACACCCACCCGGATCCCCCGATGAGCGACACCCCCCGCATCGCTTTCCTGGCCAGCAACACCGAACCGGCGCAGATGGCGCGCGCGGCGATGATCTCGCGTTATGGCGATCACGCGCCTGAGCAGGCCGACGTGCTTTGCCCGCTGGGGGGCGACGGTTTCATGCTGCAGACCCTGCACCGGCACGGGCACCTGGGCAAGCCGGTGTTCGGCATGAAGCTGGGCACCGTGGGCTTCCTGATGAACCAGTACCGCGGCGACGATGACGTGCAGGCGCGCATCGCCCGTGCCGAACCGGCCAACCTGCGCCCGTTGGAGATGGTGGCGCTGACCGAATCGGGCACCAGTACCGGGTCGCTGGCCTACAACGATGTTTCACTGCTGCGCCAGACCCGGCAGGCTGCGCATATCGGCATCGACCTGAACGGCCAGGAGCGCGTGGCCGAACTGATCGGTGACGGCGTGCTGGTCGCCACCCCGGCCGGCAGCACTGCCTACAATTATTCCGCGCACGGCCCGGTGTTGCCGCTGGGGTCGCATACCATCGCGCTGACGCCGCTGGCCCCATATCGGCCGCGACGCTGGCGCGGGGCGATCCTCAAGGCCGATACCGAAGTGCGCTTCCGCGTGCTCGATCCCTACAAGCGTCCGGTCAGCGTCACCGCTGACTCGCACGAGACCCGCGACGTAGTGGAGGTGACCATCCGCGAGTCCAGGGACCGGCGCGTGACCCTGCTGTTCGACCCGGAACACAACCTGGAAGACCGGATCCTGAGCGAACAGTTCGTTTTTTGAGGACAATGGGCGGCCGGCCCTGCCGACCGCTTGAAGGACCCCCACCGATGGGCGACAACTCCCCCCGTTTGCTGACCGTCGCGGTCACCTCGCGCGCGCTGTTCGACCTCGAGGAAAGCCATGCGCTGTTCGAGAGCGATGGCGTGGCGGCCTATGCAGAATTCCAGCGCCAGCATGAGGACGACATCCTCGGACCTGGCGTGGCCTTCCCGGTAGTGCGCAAGCTGTTGGCCCTGAACCAGGGCGCCAGCCCGGAGGACCCGCGGGTCGAGGTGATCCTGCTGTCGCGCAATTCGGCCGACACCGGCCTGCGCATCTTCAATTCGATCCAGCACTATGGCCTGGGCATCATCCGCGCGACGTTCACCGCCGGCGAGCCGACCTGGCCCTACGTGAAGCCGTTCGGCACCGACCTGTTCCTGTCGGCCAACCCGGAATCGGTGCGCAGCGCGCTGCGCCATGGCATCGCGGCGGCGACCATCCTGCCCAAGCCGCCTGGCGAGACCGCAGCCGCAGCGGCCGACCAGATCGACATCGGTCGCCCTGCCGGGCAGCTGCGCATCGCCTTTGACGGTGACGCGGTGATCTTTGGTGACGAGAGTGAACGCATTTCGCGCGAGCAGGGCGTGGAAGCCTTTGGCCGCCATGAGCGCGAACGGGCCCGCGAGCCGCTCAGCGGCGGTCCGTTCCGTGGCTTCCTGTCAGCGCTGCACACGCTGCAGGAAGTATTCCCTGCCGGCGAGAGCGCGCCGATCCGTACCGCACTGGTGACTGCGCGTTCGGCGCCGGCCCATGAGCGGGTGATCCGCACCCTGCGCGAGTGGGGCGTGCGCCTGGACGAAGCGCTGTTCCTCGGCGGCCGGCACAAGGGGCCGTTCCTGCAGGCGTTCGGCGCCGACATCTTCTTCGACGATTCGCAGCACAACATCGACAGCGCCCGCGAGCATGTGGCTGCCGGCCACGTACCGCACGGCGTCGCCAACGAGGGATAGGGCGGATTCGACCGGCAGGTGCCAACCGTTGGTTGGCACTGCCGTCAGGCCACGGGTCCGATCAAGGGCTGCCCGACATCCCCAACTGCAGATCCACCACCTTCCAGCGCAGCCCCTGCGGCTCCAGCACCACCTTCATCGGCGGCTGGCCGGGACCGCGATCGACATCGATCACGAAGCGGTCCAGCGCTTCGAAATGGTGTTCGGCATGCTTCAACGGTCGCGCCGGTTCGGTCGGGCCGAAGGCATCGCCGCCCTGCAGTTCATTGCGGCCGCGCTTCCACAGCACGTGGCCCTGCAGCATCGCGCCGATCCCGGTGGGGGTCACCATGGTGTCCACCGCGGCACCGCCCAGCTGGTCGCCCAGCCCGTACAGCAGGGCACCGAAGGGACTGGCCGCCACGTCCGGGCCGGCCTGGCGCACCAGGTAGTCATTGAGCTGCGCGCGCAGGCTGCTGCGCACGCGCGGGAAATCGACGTAGCGTTCCAGGCGCGCGGTGTCGCGCTGCTCGATGGCCTTGGAAAGGCCATTGACGGTCAGGTAGGGGCCGCCGAACCACCAGGCCGCCAGGGCCAGGACCAGCAGCACAACCAGTGCGGAGAGTTTCTTCATGGCGGACAGACTGCCGCAACGGCGGCAGTGCGGGGTGAAGACTCACTGACTGGGCGAACCACGGCCATCACCGAAGGCATCGACCAGCTGTTGCCGTTCCGCCGGGGTCAGCGCCTCAAGGCGCGTCGCCAGCACTTCGTCCAGGCTGCCGGTGCGGGTGGTGCCCAGAATGCCGCTGGCGACGCCGCGATGGCCCAGGGCGTAGGCAAACGCGGTCTGGGCGGGGCGCTGGCTGTGGATGGCGGCGATGGTGTGGCGCATCCGGCGTGCGCTGTGCATCAGGGAGCGGCTGCTTGGCTTGAGCCAGGCTCTGGCCAGGTACCAGGCGTCGGCCGGGCGCGGCAGGCGGGCCCGTGATGGCAGCAGGTGGCCCTGCGCCAGCACGGTGCCGGCCAGCACGCCGATACCGGCCGCGTGCAGCCGGTCGATGAGGGGTTCACGATCCTGCTGCAGGGCGTTGTAGTCCAGAAGCACCACGTCGAACAGCGTGGGATGGTCGATCATCCAGCACAGGGTCGACGCCGTGTGCGTATTGATGCCGGTGTGCCGGATCAGCCCGCGTTCGCGCAGTCGCTGCAGTGCGGCCAGCAGGTCATCGTTGATGTCGTGCTGGCTGGCACCGTGCAGCTGGTAGATATCGAGGTAATCCAGGCCGAGGTTGCGCAGCGAGGCTTCGCAGCTGGCGGTGATGGCCGCTGGCGAAAAATTGCGCTGCTCGGCGCCGCTGACGCCGGCCTGGCCGGTCAGCGTGCCGCCCTTGCTGGAGATCACCAGCGAATCGCGCGGGTATTGCTTGAGCAAGGAGCGCAGGATGCGGCCCAGCCGCGGCTCGGCGTGGAAACCGGAGTAGTTGTGACCGGTGTCCAACAGGTTCACGCCCTGTGCCAGTGCATGCTCGACGACGTGCGCGGCCGACTGCTCCGGGAAGCGCCGATGCCCCCAGAAGCCGGAGCACCCAAGGCCGACCGGCGAAACCGCCAGGCCGGTGCGGCCCAGCGTGCGCCGTTGGTGCGCCAACGGCATCAGAATTCCAGGTCCAGCGCTGCGCACAGATAGTCGACGAACGGGCCGAGCGCGGCCAGATCCTTGCCCAGCGTGGACAGCAGGCGTGGGCCGGTCATGGTGGCGTCATCCAGCGGGCGCCACATCACCCAGTTGCGGTGCTTGAGGTCGTCGATGAACTCGAAGTCGGCCGGGAAGCCGCGCGGCGGACGCACCAGCTTTTCGCTCTCCTCGAACTCGAAGCGCCTGCGCAGCGCAGGTGCATGGGCCGCGGCCTTCCAGCTGCCCGGATTGTCGAGGATGAAGTGGCGCACGCGGCGCTGGGTTTCCGGTTCCGGGTGCCACAGGCCGGCACCGACAAAGCTCTCGCCTGGCTGCAGGTGCAGATAGAACGAGGGCGCGGCCACTTCGCGACGGCGCTCATGGAACAGGCGCGCACCCTGCCAGGTCTTGTAAGGCGATTTGTCGTTGGAGAAACGCGCGTCGCGGTGGATGCGGAACAGTGAGCCGCCGACGCCGCGGGTATCGGCGCGGAAGTGTTCGCTGACCTCGGCAAGGGCTGGCTGAAGATCACCCAACAGGCGCAGGAACGGCTGTCGCACATGCTCTTCGTACTGCTGGCGGTGGTCGTTGAACCACGCCTTTTCGTTGTGGCGCGCCAGGCTGCGCAGGAACTTGAAGCTGGCGTCCGAGAAATAGGTACTCACAAGGTCTCCTGCAGGTGCTGGCCCCAGTCGCGCAACGATTGCAGCAGGGCCTGGCGCCGCGCGTCGTCGGGCGACTCGGCGGCCAGCGCATCGAGCTGCTGCTGGTACTGGGGCAGGTTGAGTTCGCCCAGGCCGCCGTCTCCCAGCAGGCGCTGGCGCCGGTAATCCTGCCAGCGCTGGCGTTCAGCCGGCGCGAGGCTGTCCGGATGATTGCGCGCACGGTAGCGGAACAGCAGCTCCGGCAGGCGCGGGTCGCGGAAGCGGCCTTCCAGCGCGGCCAACTGCTCCGGTGCGGTGGTGCGGGCCAGCGCCAGCAGCGGTTTGTCGCCGTTGCCGAGGAAGCCGTCGTACAGGGAGGCATCGACGTCGGCCACGGTGGCCGCGCGCGGCTGGTTGTAGACCTGGCGCGCCTTCTCGGCAAGCTGAGGGGCGAACCCGCGCAGCCGTTCAACCTTGGCCTCGATCGCGGCCACGTCCAGGCCCAGTCGCGCGTGGTCGTCGCCACGAAGGTGGTTCCATGCGACCAGGGCGGGCACCTTGTTCAGGTGCACTTCCTTCAGTGGCACCCGTGCCACGCCCTCGGGCAGTTCACTGGCGCGCAGGTACAGGCGCTGTGCGATCACCTCGGCCGGCAGGGCCAGCAGGTCGTCGATGTCGCCGTCCAGGTCGAACACGATCACCCGGTTGCTGATCGTCGGGTGCACGGACAACGGCAGCACCGGCGCCGCGCACAGACGGCTGGCGGGGTAGCGCATGGAAATGTGCAGCACCGGCGTCATCGCGGTGACATCCAGCAGGCTGCCGACGAAACGCTTGTCGCGCAGCTTCAGGGCGTAGTCCCACAGGCGCGGCTGCGACTGCTTGAACAGCCGTGCCATGCCGATCGTGGCTCGCACGTCGGATAGCGCTTCGTGCGCATCACCCTCGCGCACGTTGTTGGCTTCGGCCAGGTGCTCGAGTTTGAACGAGGTGGCACCGTCCTCGCGCAGCGGCCACTGGATGCCATCCGGGCGCATCGCGCGCATCAGCCGCAGCATGTCCAGCAGGTCCCAGCGCGAATTGCCGTTGCGCCACTCGCGTTCGTATGGGTCATGGAAGTTGCGGAACAGGCCGTAGCGGACGAATTCATCGTCGAAGCGCAGCGTGTTGTAGCCCAGGGCGCAGGTGCCGGGTCGCGACATCAGTTCGTTGATGCGGTCGAAGGCTTGGGACTCGCTGATGCCTTCGGCCAAGGCCTGCTGCGGGGTGATGCCGGTGACCAGGGTGGCCATCGGCGAGGGCAGCAGGTCATCGGCCGGGCGCACGAAGAAGCTGACCGGTGTGTCGATCTCGTTGAGGCCGGCGTCGGTGCGGATGGCGGCGAACTGCGAGATGCGGGTGCGCCGTGGATCCTGGCCGAAGGTTTCCAGGTCGTAGAACAGGAAGCTGTCAGCCATCAGTGCGCACCCTCCAGGACCGGTAGCTGCGCGTGGATCTGCGCTTCCAGCGCCGCCCAGTCGATGTTGTCCAGCGACTCGTGGCCGACCGTGGCCGCCACCAGCAAATCGCGCTGCAGTTCGGTACGGCGCAGCGCTTCGGCGTACGGCGTGTGCAGGAAGGTGACCATCGTGTAGTGCGGTACGAAGCGGGTCGGCCAGCGCCGCTGCAGTTCCCGCTCCAGTTCGCGCTGCAGCAGGAACGAGGGATCGGCCACGCGGTCGCGCATTTCCAGGTAGTTCTCCAGCGCCATCTGCTGGATCGCGCATGCATTGGGTTTGCGCTCGGCCTCGAACGCAGCGAACGCACTTTCCAGGTCATCCGCCTCCATCAGGTGACGGGCCAGCGCAACGCAATCCTCGAACGCGCAGTTCATGCCCTGGCCGTGGAACGGCACCATTGCATGCGCGGCGTCGCCGATCAGTACGGCGCGACCCTGCTGGTGCCAGCGCTCCAGGGTGAGCGTGCCGAGCAGGCCCGGCGGGTGCTGTTCCCAATCCACGCGCAGGTTCGGGATCAGCGGCAGCGCGTCCGGGAACTCGCGAGCGAACAGCGCCTCGGCCTGCGCACCGGTATTGATCGTGGCAAAGCTGGGATCGCCCTGGTTGGGCAGGAACAGGGTGACGGTGAAGGTGCCTTCATGATTGGGCAGGGCGATGCACATGTAGTGGCCGCGTGGCCAGATGTGCAGCGCGTTGCGCTCGATGCGGAAGCCCCCGTCTTCGGCCGGCGGAATCTCCAGCTCCTTGTAGGAGTGATCGAGGAAGGCGATGTCCTCGCCCAGCGGCGCGCGCCGGTTCATTGCCGCACGCAGCGCCGAACCGGCACCGTCTGCACCGATCAGGGTGTCGAAGCGGATGTCGTGCGGGCTGTCATCGCGGTCATCGATGAAGCGGGCGTAGCCGGCATCGAAATCAACGGTGTGCAGGCGGCGATGGAAATGCACGGTGGCCCCTGCCTGTTCGGCCAGTTCCAGCAGCGTGGTGTTCAGGTCGCTGCGGTGGATCGACCAGATCACTTCGCTGTCATCACGGCCATAGCGCTGCAGCTGCGGTTCGCCGTCGCGTGGATGCACCATGCGTCCGCGCATCATCACCGCGCGCGCCATCACCTCGTCTTCCACACCGGCCTGGCGCAGGGCGTTGCGCCCACGCTCGGCCAGCGCCAGGTTGATCGAGCGGCCGCTCTCGTAGTCGGCCACGCGCGGATCGCCGCGGCGTTCGTACAAGGTGATGCGCCAGCCCTGGCGTGACAGCAGGATGGCCAGCAGGGAGCCGGCGAGGCCGGCACCGATAATGCTCAACGAGCGGGAGGCGTGTGCGATCAACGAACTGTCCAGCAGTAGGGGAGGGTCCGGCTCAAAGGCCGGCCCAGGCTTCCACTTCCTCGACGAAGTGGTGCACGTCCAGGTAGCGGTTGTAGAGCGGGGTGGGCGAGATGCGGATCACGTCGGGCTCGCGCCAGTCGCCGAGCACGCCGATGCTGCGCAGGTGCTCGAACAGGGCGCGCCCGCGCTCGCGGCCGCCGATCACGCGCAGCGACAACTGGCAGCCGCGGCGCTGCGGGTCTGCCGGGGTGATGATCTCCAGCACCTGCGGCAGGCGTGCGCGCACCAGTGCTTCGAGCATGCCGGTCAGCGCCAGCGATTTGCTGCGCAGCGCGTCCATGCCGGCTCGCTCGAACAGGTCCAGCGAGGCGCGCAACGGTGCCAGCCCCAGAATGGGCGGATTGCTCAGCTGCCACCCTTCGGCACCGATGGCCGGGGTGAACTGCGGTGCCATCTGGAAACGGGTGGCTTCCTCATGGCCCCACCAGCCAGCGAATCGGGGCAGGGTGGTGTCGCGATGGTGGCGCTCGTGCACGAAGGCGCCGGCAACCGCGCCCGGGCCGCTGTTGAGGTATTTGTAATGGCACCACACCGCAAAGTCCGGCGCCACGTCATGCAGGCGCAGCGGCAGGTTGCCCACCGAATGCGCCAGGTCGAAACCGATGCGCGCCCCCTGCAGGCGTGCGGCGCGGGTGATTGCATCGAGGTCGAAGGCCTGACCGGTGCGGTACTGCACGCCGGGCCACAGCACCAGCGCCAGGCGCGGGCCGTGCTCGGCGATGGCGCGTTCGATCGCGGTCAGCGAGATCGTGCCGTTGGCTTCGTCCGGCTGCACTTCCACCAGGCACTGGGCCGGGTCGAAGCCATGGAAGCGGATCTGTGCTTCGACCGCGTGGCGGTCGGTCGGGAATGCGCCGGCTTCCATCAGGATCACCGGGCGCTGCGTGGTCGGCCGGTAGAAGCTGACCATCATCAGATGCAGGTTCACGCTCAGCGTGTTCATCGCCACCACTTCGCTGGGCAGCGCACCGACCACGCGGGCCAGCTGCGCGCTCACCAGGCGGTGGTAGGACAGCCACTGGGTGGGGCCGGTGAAGTGGCCTTCCACCGCCAGCTCGCCCCACTGCTTCATCACTTCCTGCACCGCGGCCTGAGCGCCACGCGGCTGCAGGCCCAGCGAGTTGCCGACGAAGTAGGTCTGCTCGCCGCCGCCATGGCGCGGAATCAGGAATTCGTTACGCATCGGACGCAGCGGATCGGCGGCGTCCAGGGCAATGGCGTGGGTGCGGCTGAGCAGGTCGGACATGGTCGGGCAACAGGCTGCAACGGGACCGCCAGTGTAGCGCTTGGCGGCGTGCCTGCCGCGCGGCGCGCTCGCCGGGCATGGCCCGGCGCTACCTGGGGATCACGCGCATCGGTAGCGCCGGGCCGTGCCCGGCGGAGGTAACAGCAATCGCCATGCCCACCGGCCTTTCAGCCCGCCGCCGGCACCGGCAGCGGATCCACGTGCCCGCACTGGCTGCAGGTGCGCAGTTCCAGGCTGGCGTGGTAGCGCGCGAACACCTTGGGCAGGTCGGTCTCGATGTTCTGCAGCGCGAAGAACTCTTCGTGCAGCTTGTGGTTGCAGCGTTCGCAGTGCCAGATCACCCCGTCCTTCTCGTGCGGCAGGCGCTTGCGCTCGACCACCAGGCCGATGCCCCCGGGCGGGCGGCGCGGCGAGTGCGGCACCTTCGCCGGCAGCAGGAAGACCTCGCCGGCGCGGATCGGGATGTCACGTACCGCACCGTCCTCCTGCACCTTCAGCACCATCTCGCCCTCGAGCTGGTAGAACCACTCCGGGCCTTCGTCGTAGTGATAGTCGGTGCGCGAATTCGGCCCGCCGACCACCATCACGATGAAATCGCCGTTGTCGATCATCTTGTTGCCCACCGGCGGCTTCAGCAGGTGGCGGTTCTCTTCGATCCAGGCGTGCAGGTTGATCGGCGAAGCGAGCATGGTGGTCATCCGTGGGGGATCAGTCGCGACGGCCCTTGCGCGGCACGAAGGATAGTGCCTTCTCATATGCCGGCTGCAGCTCTTCCAGCGAGCCTACGTCGATGCCCATTTCACGCACGCGACCGTCCTTCAGGCTGTACACCCAGCCATGCACCATCAGCTTCTGGCCGCGGGCCCAGGCGTCCAGCACGATGGTCGAGCGACAGAGGTTGGCGACCTGCTCGATCACGTTCAGCTCGCAAAGGCGGGCGTGCTTGAGTTCATCGTCTTCGATCGCATCGAGGATGCCCTGGTGCTTCTGAACGACGTCGCCGACGTGGCGCAGCCAGTTGTCGGCCAGGCCGACGCGGGTATTGTGCAGGCAGGCGTGCACGCCGCCGCAGCCGTAATGGCCGACGATCAGAATGTGCTTGACCTTCAGCTGGTCCACCGCGTACTGCACCACGCTCAGGCAGTTCAGGTCGGTGTGGGCGACCACGTTGGCAACGTTGCGGTGCACGAACACTTCGCCGGGTGCCATGCCGATGATCTGGTTGGCCGGAACTCGTGAATCGGAGCAGCCGATCCACAGGTACTCGGGATGCTGCTGCTTGGCCAGCTGGTGGAAGAAGTCCGGGTCTTCCTTCTCGATGCGGTCGGCCCAGTCGCGGTTGTTCTGCAGCAGCTTGTGGATGTCTTTCATGTTCGGATGCCTGGCGTCGGGTGGGGGCGCGCCGCAGCCGTCCGGCTGCGTCGTCGCGGGAATCGGGGGCGTTCAGCCGCTGGGGGTGGCCTGTTCGCGGTGCCAGCGCATCCACTGCGCCAACTCGGTGGAGGAAGGGGTGCCCAGCTGTTCCAGTTCGGCGATCACGGCACGCTGGTTCGCATCGGGGTGGTTCTGGCTCAGCTTCAGCTTCAGCTGCACGTGTTCAACCTGGAAGCGGAAGCCGACGATGGCGCGCAGCTCCGCGCCGTGTTCGGCGCGCGCGGCATCGAAGCGCCAGGCCTGGCCGACGCTGGCTTCGAAACGGTCGCTGATCGCGCCGACCAGTTCGGCCAGCGCATCGGTGTCGTCGAAGGTGTGCAGCTGGCCGCGCAGCTCGGCGGCCGCATAGTTCCAGGTCGGCACCCGCGCGGCGGGCTCCTTGTCCGGATACCAGCTGGCCGAGACGTAGCCGTGCGGGCCATCGACCAGTACCTTGGCCGCACCGCTGTGGCGCGACTGCGGGTTGGCGCGGGCCCAGTGCCCGCGCAGCTCAATGCGCTCGCCCTCGCGCCGGTACAACACCGGCATCCGCGTCAGCTCCGGCAGGCCATCGCTGCCCGGGGTGAGCACGCTGACGAACGGATCGCGCGCCAGCAGGCGGTCCAGCCAGAGCAGGTCGGTCTCGGCGAAGGCGCGCGGGGTGAACATGCCAGGGTCAGGCGCGCCCGCCCAGCGACTGGATCATGCGGCCACGCAGGCCCTCGTCGCTGTCGGCCTGCGGCGGCTGCACTTCGTGCAGGCTGAAGCCGCGCACCAGCGCGTCCTCCTCGTCCAGGCCGTCATACTCGACGAATTCAGCGTCGAACAGCTGCGAACGGGCGGTGTCTTCACTGTCATAGCTCAGCGTGTTGCCGTCGCTGTCGAGCACTTCGGCGGTGCCGGCAGGGCGCACCCGCAGGCGTGCCCAGATCAGGGTGTTGCCGAGGCTGGCCAGCCACCAGCTGTCGCGCGAAGTGGTGATGTCATTCATGGATGTGTTACCAGAGCGAGGCCAGCCAGAGCAGGGCAGCCATGCCCAGTCCGGCCAGCAGGGTCAGCAGCGATACCCAGGCCGGCGTCGCCAGCCCGGACAATGATCGGTCCGGCTGCTGGCGATAGTCGCGGCGCAGCAGCCAGGCCAGGGCATCGGGCTTGAGGAAGGCGCCGCTGCCGAAGCGCTCGGCGAGCGCCGGATGGCGGTCGCGCACGTGCACCAGGGTCAGCGGCCAGAAGATCACGAAGGCACTGAACCCGGCCACTGCAACGCCAACGAAACAGAGGGCGAAGAACAGGGTCATGGGGGCAGCACCTCCGTGGTCGTTTGGGGCTTAGAAGTCCGCGCTGCCCGGGGCGCGCGGGTAGGGGATCGCATCGCGGATGTTGGACAGCCCGCAGACGTAGACCACCAGGCGCTCGAAGCCCAGGCCGAAGCCGGCGTGCGGCACCGAACCATAGCGGCGGAAATCGCGGTACCAGCTGTAGTGCTCGCGATCCAGGCCGAACTGGGCCATGCGCGCATCCAGCACGTCCAGGCGCTCTTCGCGCTGGCTGCCGCCGATGATCTCGCCGATGCCCGGGGCCAGCACGTCCATCGCGGCAACGGTCTTGCCGTCGTCGTTCAGGCGCATGTAGAAGGCCTTGATGTGCTCCGGGTAGTTGGTCACCACCACCGGGCGGCCGACGTGTTCCTCGGTCAGCCAGCGCTCGTGCTCGGTCTGCAGGTCCAGGCCCCATTCCACCGGGAAGTCGAACTTCCTGCCGGACTTCTGCAGCAGGCTGACCGCATCGGTGTAGTCGATGCGCTCGAACGGTGCGTTGATGAAATCTTCCAGCTTGGTGATCGCGTTCTTGTCCACGCGCTCGGCGATGAAGGCCAGGTCGTCGCTGCGCTCGTTCAGCACCGCGCGGAACAGGTACTTCAGGAACTCTTCGGCCAGGCGTGCGTCTTCGGCCAGGTCGGCGAAGGCGATTTCCGGCTCGATCATCCAGAACTCCGCCAGGTGGCGGGTGGTGTGGCTGTTTTCGGCGCGGAAGGTCGGGCCGAAGGTGTAGACCTTGCTCAGCGCCAGGCAATAGGCCTCGACGTTCAGCTGGCCAGACACGGTCAGGAAGGTTTCCTTGCCGAAGAAGTCGCGGCTGAAATCGATCGCGCCCTTCTCGTCGCGCGGCAGGTTCACCATGTCCAGGGTGGACACGCGGAACATCTGGCCGGCGCCTTCGGCGTCGGAGGTGGTGATGATCGGGGTGCTGATCCAGTTGAAGCCGTTCTCGTGGAAGAAGCGGTGCACGGCCTGGGCCAGGCAGTTGCGGATGCGGGTGACCGCCCCGAACAGGTTGGTGCGCGGGCGCAGGTGCGCCACTTCGCGCAGGAACTCCGGCGACATCGGCTTGGGCTGGATCGGATAGGTGAGCGGGTCTTCGACCCAGCCGACCACTTCAAGCGTGCTGGCCTGGATCTCGAACGACTGGCCCTTGCCCTGCGACTTCACCAGGGTACCGGTGGCGATGACCGAGCAGCCGCTGGTCAGGCGTTTGATCTCGTCGAAGTTGCCCAGGGTGTCGTTGGCCACGACCTGGATCGGGGCGAAGCAGGAGCCGTCGCTCACATTCACGAAGGCCAGATTCGCTGAACCGCGCACCGTGCGCACCCATCCGCGTACCGTGACTTCGCCGCCTTCCGGGATCTTCCCGGCAAGCGCATGTTCAACGCTGACCACCGTCATGACTTGAATCCTCTGCTGATCGACTCGATCTGTGAACACGGGAGTTTACCGGTTGCAGCGTTCTGCTTGCGAGGCATTTTTCGCGGCCACAGCTCCTTATAATGTCCCCGTACCTCTGGAGTAGCCCCATGGCCGTCAGCCTGACCCCCGTTGCCTTCGAGCGCGTGCAGCGCTTTGTCGCCCAGACCCCCGGCGCGCTGGGCCTGCGTTTCGGCGTGACCAGGACCGGCTGCTCCGGCTGGGGCCACATCACCGACCTGGCCCGCGATGAGCGCGAGGGCGATACCGTGTTCGAGCAGGACGGCGTGAAGATCTATGTCGACGCCAAGAGCCTGGCGCTGGTGGACGGCACCGTGATCGACTTCGGCAAGCACGGCCTGAGCGAGACCTTCACGTTCAGCAACCCGAACGCCACCGCCGAGTGTGGCTGCGGCGAGAGCTTCACCACTGACGCCGACAAGGCCTGACGGCCGGCCGGGGCCTGATCGTTCTGGTAGCGCCCAACCCGGGTTGGGCGCTCGCCCCCGGTTCAGGGTGTCAGGTGGCCCACCGGTTGCCCGGCCACCCCATCTGCGCCATAATGCGCGGCTTCCTGCCTCCCTGGCGGGAACCCTTGCCCCACCGCGGTCTCAACGGCGGGGGGCTGTCCGGCCGCAAGGCCACATCCGAAAGGTAGAAAAAAACATGAGTCGTCATTACGAAATCGTGTTCATGGTCCACCCGGACCAGAGCGAGCAGGTCCCGGCCATGATCGAGCGCTACAAGTCGCTGGTCGAGAACGGCAACGGCACCATCCACCGTCTGGAAGACTGGGGCCGCCGCCAGCTGGCGTACCCGATCCAGAACCTGGTGAAGGCCCACTACGTGCTGATGAACATCGAAGCCGACCAGGCCGTTCTGAACGAACTGACCGAGAGCTTCCGCTTCAACGACGCCGTGCTGCGCAACCTGGTCATCAAGCGTGACGAGGCTGACACCGAGCAGTCGCTGATCATGAAGAGCAAGGACGAGAAGGGTGACAAGCCGGAGCGCGGTGAGCGCCGTCGTCGTGACGACGAAGAAGGCGAGTCCAACAACACCGCTGACAACGAAGCCGGCGACGACGCCGCTTCCGCCGCCTAAGGAGCCTTCCCATGTCCAAGTTCTTCCGTCGCCGCAAGTTCTGCAAGTTCACCGCTGAAGGTGTGAAGGAGATCGACTACAAGGATCTCAACACCCTGCGCCAGTACCTGACCGAGAACGGCAAGATCGTGCCGAGCCGCGTCACCGGTACCAAGTCGAAGTACCAGCGCCAGCTGGCGACCGCCGTCAAGCGCGCTCGCTTCCTGGCCCTGATCCCGTACACCGACAACCACGACGTCTGATGCAGGCGGGGCGGCCCGACGCCGCCCCCGCTGTGCCAGCTATTCGGACAGCCTTTGTTGCGGGGCGTTGCCTCGCTAACGAATAACTTATCTGGAGCAATACCATGCAGTTGATCCTCCTGCAGAAAGTCACCAACCTCGGCAACCTGGGCGACCTGGTTGATGTGAAGCCGGGCTACGGCCGCAACTTCCTCGTGCCGCAGGGCAAGGCCGTGCCGGCCACCGAGAGCAACAAGGCCGAGTTCGAAGCCAAGCGCGCCGAATACGAAGCCAAGGCCCAGGCCATCCACGCCGACGCTGAAGGCCGCAAGGCCAAGCTGGAAGGCGCGAGCGTGACCATCGCCGCCAACGCTTCGACCGAAGGCAAGCTGTACGGCTCGGTTGGCCCGCGCGACATCGCCGAGGCCTTCACCGCCGCCGGCCTGCCGCTGGAAAAGAGCGAAGTCATCCTGGGCGAAGGCGCCTTCCGCAACATCGGCGAATACGACGTGCTGATCCACCTGCACGCCGACGTCGAGACCACCGTCAAGGTCGTCGTCGTCGCCGAAGCCTGATCCCACGCCGCAAGGCCTGGCATCACCGCAGAACGGGCGCCCGCAAGGGTGCCCGTTTTGTTTTATGGCTCCCGCTCCAGGGTGTCGAGGCCGGCCGGGCCGACGGGGCAGGGCTGGACAATGTTCCACGTCCATTCGTAGAACACGGCCACATCGGTATACTCAGGGCGTCACACCCGTTCCACGGTCATCGATCCCAACAGGATCAATGACTTGGAGGGTAAACGCAGGCCGCTTGCCGGCCCCAGTCCGGAACCCCTATGCGTCTTTCCACGATCAAGCTGTCCGGCTTCAAATCGTTCGTCGATCCGACCACCCTGCACCTGCCGACCAACATGACCGGCGTGGTGGGGCCCAATGGTTGCGGCAAGTCGAACATCATCGACGCTGTGCGCTGGGTCATGGGCGAGAGCTCGGCCAGCCGCCTGCGTGGCGACTCGCTGACCGACGTGATCTTCTCCGGGTCCAATGCCCGCAAGCCGGTGTCACAGGCCACCGTCGAGCTGATCTTCGACAACTCCGACCACACGATCTCGGGCGAGTACGCCTCGTTCAACGAAATCTCGGTCAAGCGCACGGTCAGCCGCGACGGCACCAGCAACTACTACCTCAACGGCACCAAGTGCCGTCGCCGCGACATCACCGATCTGTTCCTCGGCACCGGCCTGGGGCCGCGCAGCTACTCGATCATCGAGCAGGGCATGATCAGCCAGATCATCGAGGCACGCCCGGAAGACCTGCGCGTGTACCTGGAAGAGGCGGCCGGCATCTCCAAGTACAAGGAGCGCCGCAAGGAGACCGAGACCCGCATCCGCCACACCCGCGAGAACCTGGACCGGCTGGGCGACCTGCGCGACGAGATCAGCAAGCAGCTGGAGCACCTCAAGCGCCAGGCCAAGCAGGCCGAGCAGTACCAGGCCCTGCAGGAAGAGCGCCGGGTCAAGGACGCCGAGTGGAAGGCGCTGGAATTCCGCGGCCTCGACGGACGCCTGTCCAAGCTGCGCGAAGGATTGTCGCAGGAAGAAACGCGGCTGCAGCAGCTGATCGCCGACCAGCGTGATGCCGAAGCCCGCATCGAAACCTCGCGCGCGCGGCGCGAAGAGGCTGCCGACGCGCTCAACACCGCACAGGCGGCGGTCTACCAGGTTGGCAGTACGCTGGCGCGCCTGGAACAGCAGATCCAGCACCAGCGCGAGTTGTCGCAGCGCCTGCACAAGGCACGCGATGAAACCCAGCAGGCCCTGGCCGAACTGGGGCAGCACATCAGCGGTGATGAGGCCAGGCTGAGGGTGCTGCGTGAGGCGGTGGAGGCCGCCACTCCGCAGCTGGAAGCACTGCAGGAAGAAAACGAGATCAAGCAGGAAAGCCTGCGCGAGGCCGAAGAGCGGCTGGCCAGCTGGCAGCAGCGCTGGGAACAGCACACCTCGCAGAGTTCGGAAGCCTCGCGCGCCGGCGATGTCGAGCGCACGCGCGTGGACTATCTGGACAAGCAGATCCTCGATGCCGACCGGCGTCGTGAGGCCCTGGCCGCCGAGCGCGCCGGGCTGGATGTGGATGCGCTGGAAGAGGCCTTCGAGCAGCTGCACCTGCAACACGACACGCAGAAGGCTGCGCTGGATGAGCTGAGCGAAGACGTCGAGCTGCGCAAGCAGGGCGTGGCGGCGGTGCAGGAACAGCAGCGCAATGGCCAGAACGAACTGGCCGAACTGCGCAAGCAGGCCAACGGCCTGCGTGGCCGCCTGGCCTCGCTGGAGGCCCTGCAGCAGGCCGCGCTGGGCCAGGAGCAGGGCGCGGCAGTCGCGTGGCTGAAGGCGCGGGGGCTGGATTCTGCGGCGCGTGTCGGCGAGCGCCTCGACGTGGATGCCGGCTGGGAAAACGCGGTGGAAAGCGCGCTCGGCCACTTGATCGAAGGTGTGCTGGTCGATGACCCGGCCAGCCTGGTCGATGCCCTGGGTGAGCTCGGCGATGGTCACCTTGCGCTGGTCGCCAACGGCGATGACGAGCTGAAGGTCGCCCCGACCTCGCTGGCCGCGCGCGTGCGTGGCCCGGTGGCGATCCGTCGCCTGCTGGCACACCTGCATGCTGCCAAGGACCTTTCCGAAGCGAAGGCGTTGCAGGGCAGCCTGCCGGAAGGTGATTCGGTCATCACCCAGGGTGGCGAGCGCCTGGGCCAGGGCTGGCTGCGCGTATCGCGCTCCGGCGCGGCCCAGCAGGGTGCGCTGCTGCGCGAACGCGAGATCCAGGAGCTTCGCGAGCAGATCGAACAGCTGCAGGACCGCGAGGCCGAGCTGGAAGAACAGCTGGCCGGTTTCCGTGAGCAGCTGCACGCTGCCGAACAGCAGCGTGAAGACGCGCAGCGCGCGCTGTACCAGGCCCATCGTGCGGTCTCCGAACTGGCCGGCCAGTTGCAGGGCCAGCAGGGCAAGGTGGAGGCGGCGCGCACGCGCATCGACCGCATCGAAGGCGAGCTGAAGCAGCTGCAGGAAACCATTGAAGCCAACAACGAGCAGGCGCGTGAAGCACGCTCGCGGTTGGAGAGTGCGGTCAGCAGCATGGGCGACCTGGAGTCGACCCGGCAGCGGCTGGAGGGCGAACGCCGCCAGCTGACCGAAGCCCGCGACCTGGCCCGCGATGCCGCCCGCGCGGTACGCGAGCGCGCGCATTCGTTGGCCCTGACTTTGGAATCGCAGCGGGCGCAGCTGGCCTCGTTGAGCCAGGCGCTGGAACGCATGGGCACCCAACGTGGACAGTTGGATTCGCGGCTGGGCGAACTGCATTCGCAGCTGGACGAAGGTGATTCGCCGATCGAAGCACTGCAGGCTGAGCACCAGAATGCGCTGGAAGAGCGTGTGCGCGCCGATCGCGTGCTGACCGAGGCGCGAACGCTGCTGGACGGCATCGACGCTGAGCTGCGCAATTACGAGCAGACCCGCCACCAGCGCGACGAGCAGGCGTTGGTCCAGCGCGAGCGCATTTCGCAGCGCAAGCTCGACCAGCAGGCGCTGGTGCTCAGTGCCGACACCCTGCAAGCGGCGGTGGAAAAGGCCGGCTTCGTGCTGCAGGACGTGCTCAACGCACTGCCCGAGGATGCCCGCCTGGGCGACTGGGAGCAGGCGGTCCACCAGATCGATGCTCGAATGCGCCGGCTGGAGCCGGTCAATCTGGCGGCCATCCACGAGTATGGCGAGGCGTCGCAGCGCTCGGACTACCTGGATTCGCAGCACGCCGACCTGACCACAGCGCTGGAAACCCTGGAAGACGCGATCCGCAAGATCGATCGCGAGACCCGCGGCCGCTTCAAGGACACCTTCGACCGCGTCAACGCCGGCGTGCAGGCGCTGTACCCGCGCCTGTTCGGCGGCGGCCATGCTTACCTGGAGCTGACCGGTGAAGACCTGCTCGATACCGGCGTGACCATCATGGCGCGCCCGCCGGGCAAGCGCGTGTCCAGCATCTCGCTGCTGTCCGGCGGTGAGAAAGCGATGACCGCGGTGGCGCTGGTGTTCGCCATCTTCCAGCTGAATCCGGCGCCGTTCTGCCTGTTGGATGAGGTGGACGCACCGCTGGACGAAGCCAACGTCGGCCGCCTGGCCAACATGGTCAAGGAAATGAGCGAGAAGGTGCAGTTCCTGTTCGTCAGCCACAACAAGGCGACGATGGAGGCCGCGCACCAGCTGTCCGGCGTGACCATGCGTGAGCCAGGCGTCAGCCGCCTGGTCAGCGTGGACCTGGAAGAGGCCGCGCGATTGGCGGGCGCGGCCTGACGTGCCATCCTAGTTACCTGAATGAACTAGCCGGAGAACCTATCGAATGTCCGACACGGCACTGTTGCGCATCGGCATCCTGGCCGCCGGCCTGCTGTTGATCGCCGCGATCTTCCTGTTTGGCCGTCCGAAGAAAAAGCCCCAGGGGCGCCGCGTGGAAAGCGCGGAGCCCACCAGTGGCGAGCGCCGTGAGCCGGTGCTGGGCGACGACGGCGTCGCCGTGGCCGAGGGTCGCGTCGAACCGGGCATGGGCACGGAGGGCGAGCAGGCCGAACTCGGCCTGACCGATACCGACCCGGGCGCCAGCGACCTCGGCAAGCGCGCCACCCAGGATTTCGACAAGATCGTCTCGCTGTTCGTGGCCGCCCGGGCCGGCGAGCAGCTGCGTGGCGAGGACATCGTGGTGGCCGCAGAGAAGACCGGCCTGGTGTTCGGCCACATGAACGTGTTCCACCGCCTGGTGGAAGGCCACCCCGAACGCGGGCCGATCTTCTCGATGGCCAGCATCATGAAGCCGGGCAGCTTCGACATGGCCAACATCCGCGCCATGGAAACCCCGGCCATCGCATTCTTCCTGACGCTGCCGGCGCCGCTGACCGCGCTGGACGCCTGGGAGAAGATGCTGCCGACCGTGCAGCGCATGGCCGAGCTGCTCGATGGCGTGGTGCTGGATGACAGCCGCAACGCCCTGGGGCGCCAACGCATCGCGCACATCCGTGACGAGCTGCGCGCCTACGACCGCCAGCACCAGGCACCGCCGCTGACCAAGACCCCTCGCTGGTAAGCGCCATGGTGTGCCGACCAACGGTCGGCACCCACAACAGTAGATCCACGCCATGCGTGGATGGGGCGAACCAAGGTTCGCCCCTACCAACAGGGTCAGGCCGGTACGCCGGCCACCTTGGCGAACGCACGGCGGAATGCGGCCATCTCCTCTTCGGTGCCGACCGTTACGCGCACGCGCTGCGGCCAGATCGGCCAGCTGCGCCCGATCACCACGCCGTTCTCCGCCATTGCCTTGGCGAACGCGCTGCCATCGCGCTGCACGTCGACTATGAAGCAGTTCGCCTCCGAGGGTACGCAGCTGAACCCGCGCTTGCCGAGCCAGGCGATGGTGGCCTGCCGCACCGTGGCGTTCTGCAGGCGCCGCTGGGGGATCAGCTGCGGGTCGCGCAGGCTGGCCAGTGCCGCCGCCAGCGCCGGAACCGGCAGCGGGTTGTCGCCCAGGCTGGCCAGTTCGCGCAGACGGTCGGGATGTGCGGCCGCCACGCCCAGGCGCAGGCCGGCCATGCCGTACAGCTTGGAAAACGTGCGCAGCACGATCAGGTCATCGCGCTGCGTCACCTGGGTGATCAGGCTGGGCTGATCGCTGTACTGCAGGTAGGCCTCGTCGACCAGCACGCGGGTCGATGCGGGCTTGTGGGCCAGCAGCCAGGCAAGCTCATCTGGCGGGCTGATCGACCCAGTCGGATTGTTCGGGTTGCACACATACAGCAGCCCGGTCGGGCGCGCGTGCGCGGCAGCGACCATCGCACGCAGGTCATGCGCACCGTCCTCGCGCAGCGGCACCTTCTGCACATGCGCACCGTGGGCGGCGGCGACCTCGCCGAGCGTCTCGAAGGTCGGGTCGGCGACTACAAGTCCCGCCTGCGGCCCGGTCCACAGCACGGCGGCACGGTTCAGCGGTTCGCTGGAACCCGGATAGAGGCGCACGTGATCAGCCGGGATGCGCGCCTGCTCGATGAAGGCATCGCGCACTTGGCCTGCCAGCGCGAAGCGGTAGCGACCGCATCCGGCGATGCTGTCGCGTGCTGCCTGCTGGGCTGCAGGCGAGGGGCCGTAGGGACATTCGTTGAAATTCAGCAGCACCGCACCTTCGGCGGGGGCGGGAGCGGCGGCTGTCGCCGGTTGGGTATGGCCAAGCTGCGGCAGCCCGCTGCCAGCGACGGCGAGGCCAGCACCGGCCAGTTGCAGGAAGCGTCGACGGGAAGCAGGCAGGGTCACGGGCACGATTCCGAAGGGCAGACCGTCGCACGCTAGCGCTGGTCGCGGTGGGCGGCAAGCCCGCTTTTTGTAGTGCCGAGCCATGCTCGGCTGCAGGTGTGCCAACCAAGGTTGGCACCTGCCGGGGCGGGGAGAAGGTCGGCACCTGCCGGGAGGGGAGAAGGTTGGCCACCAGGGCAGGGGAGCGGCCGTCGAGCATGGCGCGACGCTGCGAAGGCAGGGCGTTACAGGGCCTGACGGCCGGGCGCGGTAGAATCCCCGGCCATCCCAGAACCACCGGATCCCGATGAGTCCCAGCCCCGCCGAACGCGCCGACGACCTCCGCCGGCAGATCGCCCAGGCCAACCGCGCCTACCATGAGCTGGACGCGCCGGAGATCCCCGACGTCGATTACGACCGGTTGGTGCGCGAACTGGAAGCACTGGAGCGCGAACATCCTGAACTGGCCCGCGCCGACAGCCCGACCCAGCAGGTCGGTGCGCGTCCTTCCGGCCGCTTCGCCGAGGTGCGCCATGCTGTGCCGATGCTGTCGCTGTCCAATGCGTTCAGCGACGGGGAGGTGGCTGATTTCGTGCGCCGCATTGACGAGCGGCTGGGGCGTCGCAGCCTGCGGTTTTCGGCCGAGCCGAAGATGGACGGGCTGGCGATCAGCCTGCGCTACGAGGACGGTCATTTCGTGCTCGGCGCGACCCGTGGCGATGGCACGACCGGCGAGGACGTGACGGCCAATCTGCGCGAGATTGGCGACATTCCCAAGCGCCTGCACGGCAAGGACTGGCCGGATGTGCTGGAGGTGCGCGGCGAGGTGTACATGGCCCGCGCCGACTTCGAGGCCTACAACGAGCGTGCGCGCCTGCACGGCGGCAAGGTGCTGGCCAATCCGCGCAACGCGGCGGCCGGTTCGCTGCGCCAGCTCGACCCGAAGATCAGTGCGCAGCGCAGGTTGAGCTTCTTTGCCTACGGTACCGGTGAAGTGCAGGGCGGCGAGCTGCCCGATACCCATTCGGGCACCCTGGCCCAGCTCGGCGCCTGGGGCTTCCCGGTCAGCGAGCTGTGCAAGGTGGTGGAGGGCACTGATGGCCTGCTCGGCTACTACCGCGATATCGGTGAGCGCCGCGATCGCCTGCCGTTCGACATCGACGGCGTGGTCTACAAGCTGGATGACCGCGCCGGCCAGCAGGCCATGGGCTTCGTTTCGCGCGCGCCGCGCTGGGCCATCGCGCACAAGTTCCCGGCGCAGGAACAGAGCACGACGGTAGAGGCCATCGAGATCCAGATCGGCCGCACCGGTGCCGCAACACCGGTCGCGAGACTGGCACCGGTGGCCGTGGCCGGCGTGATCGTGTCCAACGCCACCCTGCACAACGCCGACCAGATCGCACGCCTGGATGTGCGCGTGGGCGACAGCGTGATCGTGCGCCGTGCCGGCGACGTGATCCCGGAAGTGGTCAGCGTCATCCTCGATCGCCGCCCACAGGGCACTATGCCGTGGCAGATGCCGACGCGCTGCCCGGTGTGCGGCTCGGAGATCGTGCGCGAGGAAGGGGCAGCGGCATGGCGCTGCTCGGGCGAACTGTCCTGCCCGGCGCAGCGCAAGGAAGCCATTGCCCATTTCGCCTCGCGTCGCGCGATGGACATCGATGGCCTGGGCGACAAGTACATCGAAACCCTGGTCGACGCCGGCATCGTCAGGAGCGTGGCCGACCTGTACCGGCTCAGTCGTGACCAGCTGCTCCACCTGAAGCTGGTGCTGGATGCGGAAGACCCGTCCGCACTGGCCGCTGCGCTGAAACCGCATCTGCCCGCCGAGGGCAGTGGCGCGGTACTCAACGCCGTGCTGAAGCTGGACGGCAGCGATCCGGGCTGGCGCGCGCAGGCGCTGGCACAGCCCGCCAGCTTCGAATGGAACACGAAGAAGATCGCCACCAAGTGGGCCGACAACCTGATCGCAGCAATCGACGCCAGTCGTGCCGCCACGCTGGAACGCCTGCTGTTCGCGCTCGGCATCGAACACGTTGGCGAGAGCACCGCCAAGGCCCTGGCGCAGTGGTTCGGTGACCTGGAACTGATCCGCCATCTGCCGTGGCCGCTGTTCAAGCGCGTGCCGGACATCGGTGGCGAAGTGGCGCGCTCGCTCGGTCACTTCTTCGAACAGCAGGGCAACCAGCAGGCCATCGATGACCTGCTGCAGGTCGGCCAGGTGCACATCAGCGATGTACATGCCCCCAGTGCCAAGCTGCGCGAGGGACTGGACCTGGCGCAGCTGCTGGTCGAATCGGAGATCCCCGGCATCACCCGTCTGCGCGCCGAAAAACTGGTGGCAGCGCTCCCGGGGGCACAGGCGGTGCTCGATGCCGAGCATGGCCAGTTCGTCAATGCCGGCTTGCCCGATGACACCGCGCGCGGACTGGCGGAGTGGCTCGATGCCGATGGCCATGGCGAGGTGTTGCTGGCGGCCGAGAAGGCGATGCAGCAGATCCTGGCCAAGGCGCCGGCGCTGGCCGAGATCGTCGCGGGCCCGCTGGACGGGCAGACCGTTGTGCTCACTGGCACCCTGGCCCAGCTCACCCGCGATGTCGCCAAGGAGCGCCTGGAGGCGCTGGGCGCCAAGGTTTCCGGCAGCGTGTCGAAGAAAACCAGCTTCGTGGTCGCCGGCACCGAGGCCGGCTCCAAGCTGGACAAGGCGCAGTCGCTGGGCGTGCCGGTGTGGGACGAGGAACGCCTGCTGGCCTACCTTGCCGAACACGAATGACGATCCCGCCGGGTGCCGCGCCTGGCATGCAGCACAAAGGAACACAGATGCAGACCGCCCCACTGGATTTCCGCCTGGCCACCCGTGCCGACGAGGAATTGTTGATCACCTTGATGCGCGAGTTCTACGCCGAAGACAGGATCGACTTCGATGACGCGCGCGTGCGTCGCGGCGTGGACGCGCTGCTGGCCGATCCGCGCAATGGCGAAGTGCTGTTGTGGCTGGACGAGGCGGGCGAGGTGGTCGGCTACGCGGTGATCGCGATGGGCTTCAGCCTGGAGCAGGGCGGCCACTTCATGCTGCTGGACGAGCTGTACCTGAGCCATCGCGCGCGCGGTCGTGGCCGCGGCAAGCAGGCGCTGGCCATCTGCGAACAGCGCGCTCGCGGTCGTGGCGTCAGCCGCCTGCGCCTGGAAGTGAACCACCACAACGAACTGGCACGCCGCCTGTACCTGGCCAGCGGCTACATCGACGATACGCGCGATCTGCTGACCCTGCCGCTCGACCATCCGCGCCCGGAGGGCATCCTGTGAGCGAGGCCCTGCTGCGCGCGCTGCAGCAGCGCGCCGCGCTCAATGCGCTGGTGCGCCGCTTCTTTGCAGAGCGCGATGTGCTTGAGGTGGAGACGCCGATCCTGTCGGTCGCGGGCAACACCGAGCCGAACATCGACAGCTTCCATACCGACTTCACCGGCCATGTCGATGCCGGCGGACGCCGCCGATGGCTGCGCACCTCGCCGGAGTATCCGCTCAAGCGCCTGCTCGCTGCCGGCGTGGGCGACTGTTATGAACTGGGCCGGGTGTTCCGCAATGGCGAGGCCGGCGGCCGCCACAACCCGGAGTTCACCATGCTTGAGTGGTACCGGGTCGGCTGGGACCACCACCGGCTGGTGCAGGAAACCGCCGAGCTGGTAGGCCAGGCGTTGGCCCTGGTCGGGCGCCATGCGACGCTGCATGTGCTCAGTTACCGGGAGCTGTTCCAGCAGTACGTGGGCGTGGATCCGTTCGAGGCCGATGAGGCCGCGCTGCGTGCCGCGCTGGGCGAGGTGCACATTGACCCGGTCGGGCTGACCCGCGATGACTGGCTGGATCTGCTGATGACCCACCGTATCCAGCCGCGCTTCGATGGCGATGTCATGACCGTGGTCCACGACTGGCCGGCCAGCCAGGCAGCATTGGCCCGCGTCCGCCCGGGCACGCCCCCGCTGGCCGAACGTTTCGAGCTGTACCTGGGCGCGGTGGAACTGGCCAACGGCTACCACGAACTGAACGACGCCGACGAGCAGCGCGCGCGCTTCCAGCGCGATCTGCAGCGCCGCCACGAGCGCGGCCAGGTGCTACCGGCCGTGGACGAGGCGCTGCTGTTGGCGCTGCCGTCGATGCCCGCCTGCGCCGGGGTGGCGGTGGGTGTCGACCGCCTGTTGATGGCGATGAACCGCACGCCGCGGATTGCTGATGTGCTGGCCTACGACTTTGCCCACGCGTGAGTGCGGCGCACGTTCCTGAACGTTGAAGACTGAACGGATTGCCGCGTTTCCGCGCTTGCTTCGGTAAGCGGGATGATGCTCTTATCACGGCAGATGCGGGACACTGGCATCGGAATTCGTCCACTCCTATTGGGGAAGGCATTGGTCAAGTGGTTTGCGGTCGTGGCGGCACCGGTGTACTCCATCGCGCTTTGGGGTACCTGGCTGCCGTCATCGGCGTCGGCCCAGCAGGCAGGCTATGACGGCGAAGTGGTGACCTGCGAATCGCGCGACATGGGCTGGGTGCACTGCGATATCGATGTGGACAACGGCGTCGATCTGGTGCGCCAGCTGTCGAGCAACAGCTGCATCCGCGGCAGCGAGTGGGGCACCGACCGCAGCGGCGTGTGGGTCACCCTTGGCTGCCGCGCCGAATTCCGGGCGCGCCGTGCGCAGGGTGCGGCGCCTGCGGCAACGGAAGGCAAGCGCCTGGTGCGCCGCGTGGTGCGCTGCGAATCCAATGGCCGTCCGCAGAGTTGCCCGGTACGCCTGGATGGCGCGCCGGTGCGCCTGCTTCGCCAGTTGTCGGTGCTGCCGTGCCGCGAAGGCCAGGGATGGGGCTACAAGCGCAATGAAGTCTGGACCAGCCGTGGCTGCCAGGGCGATTTCGAGGTGGCCGACGAGGAGGGCCGCTTCGTCGATGTGCCGCGCCGCCTGACCTGCGAATCGAAGTCGAAGAAGCGCCGCTTCTGCGGCGCCAGCATTTCGGTGGGTGCTGTGGTCTCCGAGCAGCTGTCCAGCACGCCCTGCGAGGAAGGCAGCACCTGGGGCTGGAACCGCAACGGGATCTGGGTGGACGGCGGCTGCCGCGCCGAATTCTCGGTGAATTGAGCCGGGGCAGGCTCCAACCACGCGGGGCGTGGCCCTACAATGGGCCCATGAACACTGCCTCCGACATCGACTACGCCCGTTACGACCACATCCGCCCGATCCTGTGGACCGGCGATGCCTTGCAACTGCTGGACCAGCGCAAGCTGCCGTTCGTGGTCGAGCACGTGGTCTGCCATGACAGTGACGAGGTTGCCAGCGCCATCCACGCGCTGACCGTGCGTGGCGCGCCGGCGATCGGTATTGCCGCCGCGTGGGGCGTGGTGCTGGCGGCACGCGAGGTGCAGGCCGCCGATGGCGCGCATGCGCTGCAGCAGCTGGAGCCGGCCCTGCAGCGTCTCAATGCGTCGCGCCCGACGGCGGTCAACCTGGCCTGGGCGCTGGCGCGCATGCGCCGTTGCCTGAACGCCGCCGGCGCAGACTGGAAGGCGTTGCTGGAGGCGGAAGCGCAGGCGATTGCCAATGAAGACCTGGCCGCCAACCGCCACATGGGGGCGCTGGGTGCTGGCCTGATCGAGGCCGGCAGCGGCGTGCTGACCCATTGCAATACCGGCTCGCTGGCCACCGCAGGCTTCGGCACGGCGCTGGGCGTGATCCGCGCTGGCATGGCCCAGCACCGCATCGCCCGCGTGTTTGCCGGCGAGACCCGGCCCTGGCTGCAGGGCGCCCGCCTGACCGTGTGGGAACTGCAGCAGGATGGCATCGACGCTACCCTGATCGCCGATTCGGCTGCCTCGCACCTGATGAAGACCGGCGCCGTGCAGTGGGTGATCGTCGGCGCAGACCGCATCTGCGCCAATGGCGATACCGCCAACAAGATCGGCACCTACCAGCTGGCCATCGCGGCCCGCCATCACGGCGTGAAGTTCATGGTCGTAGCGCCGTCCTCGACGGTGGACATGGACACCGTGGACGGCAGCCAGATCGAGATCGAGCAGCGCGATCCGGGCGAACTGTACGGCGTGGGCGGGACCCGCACCGTGGCCGAGGGCATCGCCGCCTGGAACCCGGTGTTCGACGTCACCCCGGGCGAGTTGATCGACGCCATCGTGACCGAGCGCGGGGTGATCCTGAACCCGACCGCCCACAACATGCGCACCGCCTTCGACGGCTGAGGCGGGACAGGATCGAGGATGTCTGTAGAGCCGAGCCCATGCTCGGCTCAGCCAGCGAATCCGCCGCAGCCGAGCATGGGCTCGGCTTTACAGGGCGGTATGGGGCCCTAAGTTCCTGATTTGTGCCGGTAAAATCCCCGTGAAGGGAGGCGGAAAACGGCCTGTTGTGGTAGTATCCACAGGTTGAATCGAGGTTCCGGCGCGACCCCCTCCCGCAGAGGGCTGCGCCGGACTGGACCGCTACCAGACAACGGAACCCGAATGGCAGAAACCGCCAAGGAAATCATCCAGGTCAACCTGGAAGACGAGATGCGCAAGAGCTACCTCGATTACGCCATGAGCGTGATCGTGGGCCGCGCGCTCCCGGATGCGCGCGACGGCCTCAAGCCGGTGCATCGTCGCGTGCTGTTCGCGATGAACGAGTTGAACGCGCACAGCAACAAGCCTTACTTCAAGTCGGCGCGTATCGTCGGTGATGTCATCGGTAAGTACCACCCGCATGGCGATCAGTCGGTATACGACACGCTGGTGCGCCTGGCTCAGCCGTTCTCGCTGCGCTACATGCTGGTCGACGGCCAGGGTAACTTCGGTTCGATCGACGGCGACTCCGCTGCGGCGATGCGATACACCGAGGCGCGCATGTCGCGCCTGGCGCATGAGCTGATGGCGGACATCGACAAGGAAACCGTCGATTTCCAGCCCAACTACGATGAAAAGGAACTGGAGCCGACGGTCATGCCGACCCGGTTCCCGAACCTGCTGGTCAATGGTTCGGCTGGCATCGCGGTGGGCATGGCGACCAACATCCCGCCGCACAACCTGAGCGAATCGATCAACGCCTGCATCGCGCTGATCGACAACCCGGACATCGATGTCGACGGCCTGATGGAATACATCCCGGGCCCGGATTTCCCGACTGCCGGCATCATCAACGGCACCGCCGGCATCGTCGCCGGCTACCGCACCGGCCGTGGCCGCGTGCGCATCCGTGCCAAGGCCGATATCGAAGTGGCCGACAACGGCCGCGAATCGATCATCGTCACCGAAATTCCTTACCAGGTGAACAAGGCGCGTCTGATCGAGAAGATCGCCGAGCTGGTCAAGGAAAAGAAGATCGAAGGCATCAGCGAGCTGCGCGATGAGTCCGACAAGGACGGCATGCGCATCTACATCGAGATCAAGCGCGGCGAATCTGCCGAGGTTGTGCTGAACAACCTGTACCAGCAGACGCAGATGGAATCGGTGTTCGGCATCAACATGGTGGCGCTGGTCGATGGCCGCCCGCAGTTGATGAACCTCAAGCAGATGCTGGAGGCGTTCGTCCGCCACCGTCGCGAAGTGGTCACCCGCCGCACCGTGTTCGAGCTGCGCAAGGCGCGCGCCCGTGCCCATGTGCTGGAAGGCCTGACCGTCGCACTGGCCAACATCGACGAGATGATCGAACTGATCAAGACCTCGCCGAACCCGAATGAAGCCCGCGAGCGCATGCTGGCACGCGTGTGGGAGCCGGGCCTGGTCGGTGCGATGCTGGGTGCCGCCGGTGCCGAAGCATCGCGTCCTGAAGACCTGCCCAAGGGCGTGGGCCTGATCGAGGGTGGCTACCAGCTGACCGAGATCCAGGCCACCCAGATCCTGGAAATGCGCCTGCACCGCCTGACCGGGCTGGAGCAGGACCGCCTGACCGACGAGTACAAGCAGCTGCTGGAAGTGATCGCCGGGCTGATCCACATCCTGGAAGATCCCGATCGCCTGCTGCAGGTCATCCGCGAGGAGCTGGTCAACGTCAAGGCCGAGTTCGGCGACGAACGTCGCACCGAAATCCGCCACAGCGAAGAAGACCTGGACATCCTGGACCTGATCGCGCCGGAAGACGTGGTGGTCACCGTGTCCCACGCCGGCTACGTGAAGCGCCAGCCGGTCAGCGTGTACCGCGCGCAGCGCCGCGGCGGCCGTGGTCGCAGTGCGGCGGCGACCAAGGAAGAGGATTTCATCGAACAGCTGTGGCTGGTCAACACGCACGATACGCTGCTGACCTTCACCAGTTCGGGCAAGGTGTTCTGGCTGCCGGTCTACCAACTGCCGGAAGCGGGTTCCAACGCCCGTGGCCGTCCGATCATCAACTGGATTCCGCTGGAACCGGGCGAACGCGTGCAGGCCGTGCTGCCGGTGCGCGAGTACGCCGATGGCCAGTTCGTGTTCTTTGCCACGAAGAACGGTACGGTCAAGAAGACCCCGCTGGGCGAGTTCGCCTTCCGCCTGGCCCGCGGCAAGATCGCGATCAATCTCGATGAGGGCGATGCCCTGGTCGGCGTCGGCCTGACCGACGGCCAGCGCGACATCCTGCTGTTCGCCTCCAATGGCAAGACCGTGCGCTTCGGCGAGGACAAAGTCCGCTCGATGGGCCGTACCGCAACCGGCGTGCGTGGCATCAAGATGCCGGCTGGCGAGGAAGTGGTCAGCCTGATCGTGGCCGAAAGTGCCGGTGGCATCGAGGACGAGAACGACGACGACAACGGTGTCGAGGAAGCCACCGCCAATGGCGATGCGGTGATCGATAGTGCCGATGACGCCAGCGTGCAGTACATCCTGACCGCCACCGAGAACGGCTATGGCAAGCGCACCCCGCTGCCGGACTACCCGCGCAAGGGCCGTGGCACCCAGGGCGTGATCGGCATCCAGACCACCGAGCGCAACGGCAAGCTGGTCGCTGCGGTGCTGATGGGCTCGAATGACGAAGTCCTGCTGATCTCCGATGGCGGCACCCTGGTGCGTACGCGTGGCTCGGAAATCAGCCGCGTCGGCCGCAACACCCAGGGCGTCACCCTGATCCGTCTGTCCAAGGATGAGAAGCTGCAGGCGGTGGAGCGCTTGGATGCCTCGATCGATGAGGACGAGGACGAGGTGGCGGTCGCCACCCCCGCCACGACCGACGGCGCACCGGCTGCGGCCAGCAGCGAGGACGCCGCGCAGGAATGACCCTGCCGCTGTGAGAGGTACCCGACGACGCCGGCCCTGTGCCGGCGTCGTCATTTCTGCGGATCTTCCGGTCGTGGTGGATTCTCCGATCGCTGCGGACTATCTGATCGCTGCGGACCATCCGATTGCTGCGGACCATCCGATCGCTGCGGTAGAGTCGACTGTTAGTCGACTGCTCTGCGCACGGCGATGAAAAGCCCGCGCTGCGCGCGATAGTCGACTAACAGTCGACTCTACCCAGCCGACAATCACCCAGCCGACAATCACCCAGCCGACGATCACCCCGTCAGGTCCACCCAGAAAATACGCGCGCGCTTCACATCGGCGGTGGGATAAGGGCGCATGCTGCCCCCGGAGATCGACGATGTCCGCCACGCCGCAGTCCGCTCCCGCCCGCGCCTCCCGGCATCCCCTTGTCACCGTGCTGTCGCTGCTGCTGGTCGTGCTCGGCCTGGTCATCGGCGGCTTGGGGGCGTGGCTGCTCAGTCTCGGGGGCTCGGCCTACTACGCCATCGCCGGGGCCGGCCTGCTGGCCAGCGGCATCCTGCTGTTCGGCAACCGCCGCAGCGGGGCGCTGCTGTACGCACTGGTGTTCATTGGTACGCTGCTGTGGACCTGGTGGGAGTCAGGCAGCGACTACTGGCGCTGGGTGCCGCGGCTGGGCCTGGTGACCGCGCTCGGCATCGTGCTGGCGCTGCTCGCGCCGACCCTTCGCGAACCGGTTTCAAAACGCCTGTCGCGCAGCGTGGCGGGCGTGCTGATGCTGGTGTTCGTGGCGGCCTTCGGTCTGGCTTTCGCCCCGCATGGCGAAGTGGATGGGCACTTGCCATTCCCGGAAGGCGCAGCCAGTGCCGGACTGGAACCTACGCGCGATACCACTGGCCTGCAGCCGGCTGACCAGCCCGCCGAAGGCGACTGGCCGGCCTGGGGGCGCAGCAATGCCGGCACCCGCTACTCGCCGCTGCAGCAGATCACCCCGGCCAACGTGGCCACGTTGCAGCTGGCCTGGCAGTTCCGTACTGGCGACATGCCGAACAACCGCTGGGGTGCGGAAACCACGCCGCTGAAGGTCGGCGACCGCGTGTACCTGTGCACCGCGCGCAACCGCCTGATCGCACTCGACGCCGCCAGTGGCAAGGAACTGTGGCGGTTCGATCCAAAGGTGAGGGATGCTTCGATTCCGTATACCGCCGCCTGTCGTGGCGTGAGCTATTACGAGCAGCCCAGCACGCCGACCATTGCCGATGCGGCGTTGGCCGATGCGGCTGCGGATCTGGCCCTTCCCGAGCCACCGCCAACGGTCACCCGCAGCGCCGCACCCGGCAGCCGTCCGGCGTGCTGGGCGCGCATCATCGAAGGCACGCTGGACGGGCGCATCATTGCAGTGGACGCGGACAGCGGCCGTCCGTGCGTGAATTTCGGCAACAACGGCCAGGTCGACATCACCCTGGGCATGGGCGAGGTCCCACCGGGCTATGTTTCGATCACCTCGCCACCGGCCATCGTGCGTGGGGTGATCGTCACGGGTCACCAGGTGCTGGATGGGCAGCGCCGCGATGCGCCGTCGGGCGTGATCCAGGCCTACGACGCGGTCACCGGCAAGCTGCGCTGGGCGTGGGACATGGACCAGCCCGAGCGCAGCGGACTGCCGCCACGCGAGCAGACCTATACGCGTGGCACCCCGAACATGTGGACCACGGCCACCGGTGATGAGGCGCTCGGGCTGGTCTACCTGCCGCTGGGCAATTCAGCCGGTGACTACTGGAGTGGCTCACGCACTGAAAACCAGAACCGCTACTCGACCTCGCTGGTGGCGATCGAGGTTAGCACTGGCAAGCCGGCCTGGCATTTCCAGGCCGTGCGCAAGGATGTGTGGGACTACGACCTCGGTTCGCAGGCCAGCCTGATCGACTACCCGACGGCTGCAGGCAAGGTGCCGGCGATCCTGCTGCCGACCAAGCAGGGTGACATCTACATTCTCGACCGCCGCAACGGCCAGCTGCTGACTGCTGCCGAAGAGCGCAAGGTACCGGTGGGTGGCGTCGAGCCCGAGCAGCGTTCACCCACCCAGCTGTTCTCGCTGTACCACACGCTGCGTCGCGAGCATGACCTGACCGAGCGTGACATGTGGGGCATCACCCCGATCGACCAGCTGGTCTGCCGCATCCAGTTCCGCAAGGCGTACTACGAAGGCTTCTACACGCCGCCGAGCAGCGAGCGCCATTCCATCGAATACCCCGGCTACAACGGCGGCTCGGACTGGGGCAGCGTGTCCATCGACACGCGACGCGGCGTGATCGTAGCCAACTACAACGACATGCCCAACTACAACCGGCTGGTGCCACGCGCGGAGGCCGACCGGCTGGGCTGGTTGCCGCGCGAGAAGATCCGCGCCGACAAGGGCGGTGGCGAGGGCGCCGGCGATCCGCAGGTCGGCACGCCGTATGCCATCGACGTCAACGCCGGTTGGCGCCTGCCATTCACCGGCCTGCTGTGCAAGCAGCCGCCCTATGGCGGCATCCGTGCCATCGACCTGCGCACCGGCAAGCTGCTGTGGGACCGCCCGTTCGGCAGTGCACGCGGCAATGGACCGTTCGGCATCCGCTCCGGCCTGCCGATCGAGATCGGCACGCCGAACAACGGTGGTTCGGTAGTGACCGCCAGCGGCCTGATCTTCATCGCCGCCGCCACAGATGACCTGCTGCGCGCCATCGACCTGAAGACCGGCAAGGAGCTGTGGCATGCCAAGCTGCCAGCGGGCGGGCAGGCCAACCCGATGGTGTACGAGCAGGCCGGCCGCCAGTACGTGGTGATCATGGCCGGCGGCCACCACTTCATGGAGACCCCGAAGGGCGATTACGTGATGGCATTTGCGCTGCCCAGGTAGTGCCGACAGGGTATAACCGATTGGGTAGAGTCGACCGGGTAGAGTCGACTGTTAGTCGACTGCTCTTTTCTCCCGCGCTGGAAAGCCCCAGCTTCGCGCGACAGTCGACGCTACCCGGGCGACTCCACATCCCCGGACGCTGTATCGAGATGATCCCTGATCCTGGCGTTGGCAATGAACCGATGTCGGGAATCCATCCTGGCGGGCATTCTCGAACTCATGCCCAGCCCTCAACTGCTTGCCGGCCGCCGATCCATCGTCGGCAACGTCTACACCATCACCATGGTGTGCAGGAACCGCCATCGCGTCTTCGATTGCCCTGCCAATGCCGACCTTGCCATGCAGCTCCTTGGATCGATGGATCGGGAAGGCCTGACTGCGTCGCTTGCCTGGGTGATCATGCCGGATCACATCCACTGGCTGGCTCAACTACGTGGCCATTCGCTGGGCTACTGCGTGCAGCGCTTCAAGGCGCGCAGCAGTTTTCTGATCAACCGGCGGCGAGGGAAGCAGGGTGCAATCTGGCAGGCGGGTTATCACGACCATGCGATCCGCAGTGACGCATCGCTACAGCGGCACGCCGGCTACATTCTGGCAAATCCCGTTCGAGCGGGTCTTGCCGAGCAGGTGGGTGACCATCCGTACGGATGGTGCCGCTGGCCGCTGAGCGAGCTGGAGTCGCCCTCCGAGGGTGAATGCTGATACAGCCAACCCGGTAGATCCGACCGGATAGGGTCGACTGGTTCTCTCGATCACGCTGGGAGGCCCGCGCTACGCGCGATAGTCGACTAACAGTCGACTCTACCTTGCCGGTCTACCGAGGGGCTACACCGTCACCACCACGTTGTGACGCTTCAGCGAAGAGAGCATGGCGCGGCGATAGCGCAGACATCGGTTAGCATTCCGGCGACTCTCTGCGAAGGATCGCCCCGTGATGTCTAATCCGATGTTCCATCCTGCCCTCTACGTTCTGCTGCTGGCGTCGTTGTCCGGCGACCGCGCTCCTGCGCAGGCGCTGGCCGACTGGGAGCTGCAGGGTCGTGCCGACGGCCTGGCGCGACCAGACACCCCCTGCCAGGATTTCCTGCAGGCAATGGGGCGGAAGCCGGCAGGGCTGGAATATGTGGGCTGCACCCAGGACGACGTGTCCTATATCAAGCCCATGCAAGCCCACTACCGCGTCGCCGGCGCACGCGCCGAGCAGGTCGAAGCGTATCTGCACACGACGTTCGGAATGCCGAAGTTACGTTACACCTGCTGTGGCTGGAGCAGTGGCGGGCCCTACAGCTGGCGCGAAGGTGCAGGCACGGTGAGGTACCAGATCGGGATGGGGGTGGAATCGCTGCCGCATCCGCGCAGCGATTGGCGCCGCATCGAAGCATTCAACGTCACCGTGGAGGTGACGCGGCAGAGCCCGTAGCGTGGATGCGGCAGGCGCATGCTTGCTCTAGGATGCGTGCAGGGATCCCTGCAAAGGAACTGCGATGAAGGCTGTTGGACGTCTGCTGCTGTGCGCTGCGCTGGCCTGTCCGCTTCTGACGGCCGTGCCGGTTTCTCCTGCGATTGGCGCAACCACCTCCGAGCCTGCACATCCGCATGCGCAGGACGCCATCGATGACTGGCTTGCGGCCTTCAACGCAGGCAGCCTCGATGCGTTGCAGGCCTTCGCCGACAGGTATGCGAAGAAGGAAGGCAGTGCTCCCAAGGACTATCTTGAGTTCCGCGAGAGTACCGGCCCGATGCGCGTGCTGGAAACGCGCGAGGGCACGCCTGGTCAAGCGAAGCTGCTGGTGATGGGCCAGCTGAACGAGCGTGCGATGTGGGTGACGGCGGAGATGGACCCGGACCACCCAGCGCACTTGAAGCTGTTCCACATCGAAGGCACCGAAACACCGGACAAGTACAAGCCGGAGCGTGTTGCGTTGCCGGCCCTGATGGCTGACGCCAGGACGAAGCTGGACGCGCTGCGTACACAGGACGCGCTGTCGGGAGCGCTGCTGGTGGCGCGCAACGGCCAGGTGCTGCTGGATTGGTGGGGCGGCGAGGCGGATCGCGAAGGCGGCATTCCGGTGCGGGCGGATACACGCTTCCGGTTGGCCTCGTCCAACAAGATGTTCACCTCGGTGGCCATCCTGCAGCTGGTGCAGGCCGGCAGGCTGGGGCTGGACGATACGATCGGCAAGCACCTGCCCGACTACCCGAACAAGGCTGTCGCCAATGTGGTGACGGTTCGCCAGTTGTTGACCCACACCAGTGGCCTTGGCGATTTTTTCGGCGATGATTTCGATCAGTATTCGGCCTCGCTGAAGACGCTGGATGACTACGTGCAGCGCTTCGCCAAGGATGCACCGCAGTTCGCGCCCGGTAGCCAGGACAGCTACTCCAACTACGGTTTCATCGTGCTTGGGCGCATCATCGAGGCCGTTTCAGGGCAGTCGTACTACGCCTACGTGGACGACCACATCCTGCGACCGGCTGGCATGACCGGCACCGGCTTCGAACCGGAAACGGTGAAGGTGCCACAGCGTGCCGTTGCCTACACGAAGACGAACGGGCAATGGACGCGTGAAACGAAGTCGCTGCCCTGGCGCGGCATGTCTGCCGGAGGCGGCTACAGCACGGCCACCGACATGCTGAGGTTTGCCGAGGCGTTGCGCGGCGGAAAGCTGGTCTCGCCGGCAGTGCTGCAGCAGGCCACCACGGCACAGAATCACAAGCGATGGTATGGCTTTGGCTTCGTGGTGCAAGGCGAGGGCAGGGAACACCAGTACGGCCACGAGGGCGGTGCGCCGGGGTCGAACAGTGCCATCGTGGTGATGCCTGCGCAGGGGTATGTGATCGTTGGCTTGGCCAATGTTGATCCGGACGGAATTGGCAACGTGGTCAATTACATCGCGCGGCGGTTGCCGTTGCAGTGAGCGCGGGGCGATACGTGTAGAGTCGACCGTTGGTCGACTATCGCGCGAAGCGCGGGCGTTTCGATCTTTCCGCGAACGGCAGTCGACTAACAGTCGACTCTACCCAGTCGACGTCACCCAATCGACGTCACCCGGTCGCTGCCGGCACCCGCACCATCTTCGTCATCAGATGCTCCACCACACCGGCCGGATCGGCGGTACGACCCACATGCGTGCTCGACATCTGCACGATCGAGCTGCGCTTGGCGGTGAGGAAGTGGAACCGTGCACGCGCGGGCAGCTGTGCGATCGGCCCGGCGCTGGCGTCGCCGCGGCAGATCGCCACGATCGCATCCAGCCACGGCTGCAGCGCCTCCTGGTCCAGCGCCGGCGCGAAGGCGCGCAGGCGCGCAGGATCGATCTCGATGGCCGCCTCCAGATGACGCGCACCAGGACAGGAGACGATCACCCCGACGTTGATGAACTCCTCGCGTTCCACCCGCGGTACCACGCGGATGACCGCATAGTCATACGTGTGCAGCGTGGGCACGGATGGCCTCCTGCACGAACACCGCACGCACTTTCAGGCGATGCTTGAGATAGTCGATGTAGCCTTGGCGATAGGCCTGCGGGCTTTCGAATGCCGGCTCGTTGACCAGCCAGCTGTCCGGCACCAGGCCGACGATGCGCTCGATCTCGGCATCGGTCAGGCGCGCGGCCAGTTCGGCATCCACCTCGGCGACGCGGCTGGCGAACGACAGCAGCACGTGGTCGCGGATCAGCACGAACGGCTTTTCGCAGGCATCGCCGGCGTTGGCCCAGTCGTGATGGAAGTACATGGCCGCACCGTGATCGATCAGGTACAGCTTTCGATGCCACACCATCAGGTTGGGATTGCGCGTGGTGCGATCGACGTTGCTGGTGAACGCATCGAACCAGACGATGCGCGAGGCGAGGTCTGGATCCACCGGCATTGCCGCCGGATCGTAATTGATCGCGCCGGGCAAATAGTCCAGGCCCAGATTCAGGCCCTCGCTGGCGCGGATCAGCTCCTGGATCTCCGGGTCGGGCTCAGTGCGGGCGAACTCGCGGTCCAGCTCGACGAACAGGATTTCCGGAATCGGCAGGCCCAGCGTGCGTGCCATCTCGCCGGCGATCAGCTCGGCGATCAACGCTTTCGGGCCCTGGCCGGCGCCACGAAACTTCAGCACGGCCATGCCGTCGTCGTCGGTCTCGACCACGGCCGGCAGGGAGCCACCTTCCCGCAAGGGCGTGATGTAGCGGAGGGCATGTACGGTGCGCATGCGTGCATTCTAGCGTGGGTGCAGGTGCAACCCTCTGATCGGCGGGGACCGATTTCGGCCTTCACCTGTCCCTTCTGCCTGCGATGGCAGCATCGTGCTCCAGGAACCCTTGGGTTCATGGGCGTACTGGCACTCTCGATGCAGAGGCTCCAGGCTGGGTACCTGCTCGGCTGCCAGCGACGCGCACTGCGAAGCGGAAACCTCATCCACGATGTCCTGCAGGCTACGGAGGTGCACCGATGAGCGACGAATTCACTCCCATTCTGCCGGCCTTGGACGATGCCAAGGCGGAAGAAATGATCGGCAAGGTCGTACTGGTCGGGGTCACCCGCTATGGTGGCGACGGCCAGGTGAAGGGGCTGGAGCAGTACGCCGGCACGGTGTTGCGCATCAGCGCCGACGAGGGCGTGGTGCTGGCCGACGAGAATGATGGCCACGAGCGCTACCTGCCGCCGATGCTGGACCAGTACCAGCCAGCCGAGCCTGGGGAATACCGCATGCGCACCAGCGGCATGATCGTGGTCGATCCCGATTACCTGGCCACCTGGGACCTGCACGCGCAGCAGTAGTGCCAGGCCACGCCCGGCAGGTGCCGGCAGTTCCGCGGCACCTGCCGGGGCTGCACTTTGCCCCATCCGGCCACTAGCCCTTCCGGCCCATTCACGACAACCCCTGCGGTGCTAGATTCGGGTTCATGCCCGATTCCGGGTACCCATTCACACCCAGGGGATAAGGATGCTCATCCGTCGAACCTCTCTGGCGGCGGCCGTTGCCGTTGCCACCGTCGGCCTGCTGGCCGCTGGCCCGGCGCTTGCCGATTACGCGAAGCCGCCGGAACACCTGCTCAAGGTGTTGAAGGCACCGCCGCCGCCGGCGCCGAACGTGGCCCCGGGCGGCCAGCGCCTGCTGCTGACCACCGCGCAGACCTACCCTTCGATCAGCCGTGTCGCCCAGCCGTATCTGAAGCTGGCCGGCGTGCGCCTGGAGCCGAAGAACCGCAGTCGCCATGACACCCCCGGTGGCTACGGCATTCCGGCCTGCGTGGCCGACTTCACCCTGGTCGACATCGGCAGCGGCAAGGAGACCAAGGTCAACCTGCCGCAGGGCTGCGCCACCGGCGCGTTGTGGTCGGCCGATGGCAGCCACTTCGCCTTCCAGAATGCGGTCGATACCAGCGTGCAGCTGTGGGTGGGCGATGCGGCCACCGGCCAGGTGAAGCAGGTGCCGAACGTGCAGCTGAACCCGATTTTCGGCTATACCGTGCAGTGGCTGGGCGGCAGCCAGAACCTGCTGGTGAAGCTGGTGCCGGCCAACCAGGGCCCGGCGCCGTCCAATGGCGGCGTGCCGACCGGTCCGGACGCGCAGGAGTCGCTGGGCAGCAGCGGCGAAAGCAGCACCTACGAAGCCCGCGACACGCTGACCAGCGTCCATGACGAGAAGCTGTTCGCTTATTACGGCGCCTCGCAGCTGGCCGTGGTCGATACCGTCGCCAACAGCGTGCGCCCGGTCGGGCAACCGGCGCTGTTCAACGAAGTCAGCGCCGCGCCCGATGGCGTGCACGTGCTGACCGAATCGATCAAGGCACCGTATTCGCATGCGGTGACCTACCAGCGTTTCGCCAACGACGTGGCCGTGCTGGATATCGCCAGCGGCAAATCCACGCCGATTGCCAGCCTGCCGCTGGCCGACCGCGTGCCGGTGCACGGCGTACCGGAGGGCCCGCGCGGTTTCGACTGGCGTGCCACCGATCCGGCCACCCTGGTCTATGCCGAAGCGCTGGACAAGGGCAACTGGAAGGTCAACGTGCCGCACCGCGACCGCGTGCTGATGCTGAAGGCCCCGTTCAACGGCAAGCCGACCGAAATCACCCGTACCGCGCAGCGATTTGAGGGCTTCGCATGGACTGCCGATCCGGCCGTGGCGTTCCAGTTCGAGAACGACGAGAACCGCCACTGGATGCAGACCCGCATCGTCGATGTGGACCAGCCGAAGAAGGAAGGCCGCCTGCTGTGGGACATGTCCAGCGATGAGCTGTACGGCAATCCCGGCAACCTGGTCTTCACCCGCCTGCCGAATGGCGCGCAGGTCGTGCGCCGTGAGGGCAACCATGTGTTCCTCAGCGGCCGTGGCGCGTCGCCGCAGGGCGACCGTCCGTTCCTGGACCGCCTGGACCTGGGCACGCTGAAGAGCGAGCGCCTGTTCCGCAGCAGTGCCGATGCCTACGAACAGTTCCTCGGTTTCAGCAACACGCCGGGGCGCTACCTGACCTGGCACCAGTCGGTGATCGATCCTCCGAACGCCTTCATCCGCCAGCAGGGTGAGGCAGTGGCTGATGCGAAGACCGGCGAGGCGCAGTTCGCGTCCACCGCGACCGCGCTGACCAAGCTGGTCGACCCGACCCCGGAGGTGCGCCAGATCAAGAAGCAGCTGGTGACCTACAAGCGTGCCGACGGCGTCGACCTGTCGTTCACCCTGTACACGCCGCCGGGCTACAAGGAAGGCCAGCGCGTGCCGGCGATCCTGTATGCGTACCCGGCCGACTTCGCCAACGCCGCGCAGGCCGGCCAGGTGTCCGGTTCGCAGCAGACCTTCACCCGCCTGCAGCCGTACCGCCTGATGCTGCTGGCCGGCTACGCGATCATCGACAACGCCTCGTTCCCGATCGTGGGTGACCCGAAGAACGCCTACGACACCTACCTGGAGCAGCTGGAAGCCGACGCCAAGGCGGCGGTGGACAAGGCCGTGGACATGGGCGTGGTCGACCGCAACCGCATCGGCGTGACTGGTCACAGCCACGGCGGCCTGATGACCGCCAACCTGATCGCGCACACCAAGCTGTTCAAGGCCGGTGTGGCGACCAGCGGTTCGTACAACAAGACCTTCACCCCGTTCGGCTTCCAGAACGAACGCCGCTCGGTCTGGCAGGCGCAGGACGTGTACCTGAAGGCCTCGCCGTTCTTCTATGCCGACAAGATCAAGCTGCCGCTGCTGCTGGTCCACGGCGAGGACGACGCCAACCCGGGCACCGAGCCGTTCCAGTCGCGCAAGCTGTACCAGGCGATCCGTGGCAACGGTGGTACCACCCGCCTGGTGATGCTGCCGAACGAACCGCACTGGTACACCGCATTGGAATCGAACGAGCAGCTGGTGGCGGAAATGTTGAACTGGTTTGACACCTACGTGAAGAACGCCAAGTAAGGGGACGGGAAGGCCGCCTCAGGGCGGCCTTCCTGCATGCTGTAGAGCCGAGCCCGTGCTCGGCTGGCGTTCGCCTGTAAATGGATTGAGGTGCTCTGCATTCAACTGTGGAGACTCGGTAACGGCGTGTTACCGGCACATTCCTGCGTCATGCAAATGGGCTAGGCTCAGGCTGTGTGCTCGTTCCAGATCGGTGCAATGAAAGCCATCTTCCTCGCTGCAGTGCTGTCGTTGGCCTCGATCCCAACGGCCTATTCTCAAGCGTTGCCCACAGAGCTGACGCAGCTGGGCATCGTCGCCGGCATGCCCTACGCCAAGGCCAAGCGCCTGATGGATGCGGCAGGGTGGCAGGCGAGTCCGGTTCAGGGCGCGCTTGAGTCACTCGAGGGCTTTCCGGAAGTCGGATGCCAGAAGGGAGGAACCCGCTGCACGACGACCTTCAAAAAGGACGGTCAACAGATCGCGGTGCGCCTGGGCACCACCCTGGCAGGGCAGCCGTTCGTGCAGGGCGCGGACTGAGCGCGCCCGTTGCGCTCAGGCAAGCGGTAACCGGTCCTGCGCGCGTGACAGCCGGTCATGCAGGTCACGCACATGCTCGGCCTTGGCATGCACCCGGGCGGTGTCGCCGAAGCTGCGCAGGTAGGTGCACGCAGCAAAGCCGGCACTCTTCTTTTCATAGTCGGCAATCCAGGCCAACCGGTCCGGGTTGTTGGCTTGTTCGGCTGACCACGCGGCCACCGGCGGCCGGATGCGATAACGCAGACCGAGGCGCCACGGCTTCGGTGTCAGCCGTGCACGGAAGCAATGCTGCAACCGGCACATGCGCGCGTATAGCGGATCGGTACCCAGCGCCTTGAAGAAATCCTGCGGCAGCGTGTCTTCGGGTGAGAACGTGGCATGCATCGCCAGCACGCGCAGCCCGGCCGGCGTACGGTAGGCACGCAGGTGCCAATCGGGGTGCTGTGCGCTGAAGGCCTCCACGCGCTTCAACGCAAGTCCTTCAACGCCGCCGGCGGCGGCCAGGCGTTGCTTCCGCCGCATCAGCACTGCCGCGTTGACCAGCAGCACTGCCGCCACGCCCAGGACCAGGCCCAGCAGCCAGTGCCAGAGCAGGGTGCCGATGACTGCACCGGCAAGCAGCACGACCGCAGCGACGATCGCCGGTATCACGCAACCGGCTGGTGGCTGCGCATGATCGATGTCGGCAAACAGCACGTCGGGGCTGTTGAGGCACAACGCGCCGTAGCTGTTGCGGGTGATGATGACATCGCCATCGCGCTGCACGATCTGCTCGCGGATTGGCACACCCTCCACGCCATAGTTGCTGCGGATTTCTCGACGCGGCAGCGCCTGGCCGGCGAGGATCGCGTTGAGTGCCTCGTTGGCGCGGCGGTCGGCATGCGCCTGCGCCTCTGCAGGGCCCTCGTCGGACCAGCCGAAGCGGCGCACGACCACCGGCCGGCCACGAAAACGGGCCTGCAGGCGGGCTTCGGCCCAGTACGCGGGAACGATCATCATCGTGCGGTGCTCCATCATCCATGGCAGGTGCCTGAGTGAGTCTGGCACAGCCCCGAAGGGCCTGCATGTGCCCGCTGCGGTGGCCGGGCCGGAGTGATAGATTGCGCGCTCGCATGCACTCCACCAGGGACGGAGCGATGTCCAGTTTCCCGCGTTGCCTGCTTGCCCTGGCCTGTGCCGGGGCGGTCGGCGCGGCGTCGGCGGCTACCCCGCCGGGGCCGCAGATCGTCACCACAGATGCCAGCCGCTTCTACGCGCTCTACGACAGCACCGGTGGCAAGCCCAGCGTTGCCCAGCTGGCCGCTTACCTGGTCGAAGGCAGTCCGGGCCTGGGTGAACTGGCGAAGGCGCGCCGGGTCACGCCCGAACGCATGGCCGAAGCCATTGCCAGCCAGCCCGGGGTGTATGCGCAGGGCCGCAGCTGCCTGGCGGAGCTGCCGGCGGTCAAGCAGCGCCTGGTGCAGGTGTTTGGCAACCTGCAGGCGATCTATCCGCAGGCCGCGTTCCCGCCGGTGACCCTCGCGGTCGGCCGTGGCCGTCCGGTCGGGCTGATCTCGAAAAGCGGGGTGATCATCGGCCTGGAAGCGCTGTGCGCAGCCGATTTCATGAATCCCAATGTGCAGGACCGCTTCGTGCATGTGATCGCACACGAATACGTGCACATCCAGCAGACCGGCCTGATCGACTTCGAGCCGGGTGACCCGCGCGCGACAGTGCTGCGTGTTTCGCTGGGCGAGGGCATCGCCGAGTTCATCGCCGAACTGATTTCCGGCAACGTCGGCAATGGGCGTCACGCGGCCTGGACCCGTGGCCGGGAAGTGCATATCGAAAGCGCGTTCGCGCTGGATCTGGACAGCACCGATCTGTCGCCATGGCTGTACAACTACAAGCCGGGCTCGCAGGAGCCTTACGACCTCGGGTACTGGGTGGGCTACCGCATCGCCAAGGCCTATTACCTGCAGGCCAAGGACAAGCGTGATGCGGTGCGTGCGCTGATCCAGCAGGACAACCCGAAGGCGATCCTCGCTGCCAGCGGCTGGACGCCGGGCATGTGGATGCCGGCGAAAGTCACGGGTGTGGCGGCGCGTACGGCTGCACGCTGAGCACAGGGCGGGGCGTTAGACTGCCACCGTGAACCGGGAGAGTCTCCATGCGTATTCCTGTAGTGCTTGCCGGAACGTTGGCCATCGCCTTCAGCATTGGCTTGACCGTTCCGACCGCGGCTGCTGAAACGGGCGCGGTCAATCCGATGCTGCTCAAGCCCGTAGAGCAGCTGCGCCCTGATGAGATTCGTTTCATGCAGCAGCGCCTGGCTGATTGGCCGCAGCTGCAGCACTATCGTGATGCCAACGCGCGACTGCCCGCGGCGGCGCCGGGCCAGCCACGCGTGGTCTTCTTCGGCGACTCCATCACCGAAGGCTGGGGCAGGGAAGGCAGCGCGGCTTTCTTCCCCGGCAAGGGCTGGCTCAACCGCGGTATCAGCGGCCAGACCACGGCACAGATGCTGGTGCGCTTCCCGCAAGACGTGCTGGCGCTGAAGCCACAGGTGGTGGTGATCCTGGCCGGTACCAACGATATTGCAGGCAACACCGGTCCATCCACGCAGGCGATGATCGAAGACAACCTGCACGCGATGGTGGACCTGGCCCGCGCACATGGCATCGCCGTGGTGCTGGCATCGGTGCTGCCGGTCAGCGATTACCCATGGATGCCCGGGATCGCGCCTGCGCCCAAGGTGCGTGCGCTGAACACGGCGTTGAAGCGCCATGCCGATGCACAGCAGCTGGTCTATCTGGACTACTACACGCCGATGGCCAATGCCGCCGGAGGACTCGATCCGCAGCTGGCCGAGGATGGCGTGCATCCCACGGCGAAGGGCTATGCGGTGATGGCGCCGTTGGCCGAGGCGGCGATTGGCCGAGCTCTCAAGGACATGAATGCTGGAGCACGATAGTCAGGCTGGAACGTCAGACACTGACGCATACGCCGCAATGGCTGGCGCTTGTTTGCTGCAGAATGGCTGATTTGGATCGGGAGGGACGATGGGTGCTGTTTCGCTCACGGTAGTAGAGATTGTGGCGCGCGCAATTTTCAAGCGCGCACCGTCGTTGGTTACCGAAATCTACTCCACACCGGGCGAGACCCTCCAGCGATTCGGTAGCGCAGAGGATCTATGCAGCTACGCGGAATTGCTCCGGCAGGTAAAAGGAGGAGCGGTTTTTGTCGGAGTGAGATATCCCGATATGGACGGTGACGTCACCATCCGAGAATTTGAGCTGACCAAGGGGCCAGATCGCGGGAAGATGCGCTCGAGCGTTGCAGGATGGGGGCTAATACACGTTTTTCTGCCGGTGAATCAAGACGCCAGTAGCTTGGCAAGTATCTATCGCATGTCCGAACGCGGCGCCTTCGCCAGAGAGCGCGGTGGAATCGATCTTCCTCCCGTGAGGGATTGGAATTGGAAAGCGGTTGAATCGCACTCGCGCAGATTGAAGCGTGTTCTGAAGGATGCAATCTAAAGTCGCGTGAAGTCTGTGCTTACAGGTGGCGGGGTACTACTTGAGCGACATTGTTGCCAGCAGCCACTCACAGAAACTGATCACCAGCGGATCGGCTGCGCTGTCCTCATGCACCAGCCAGCTCCAGCGCGGGCCGCGCACGCGCGCCTCATCCAACGGCAGCAGCAGCCCTTGCTCGCAGGCGCGTGCCGCCAGCAGCTCACTGACCAGCGCGATGCCCAGCCCTTGGCATGCGGCATCCAGCAGCTGCCCGGGCTCGGAGAAATTCATGCCCTCGCGGCGCTGGCCGACATCGGCGCCCCCCTGCACCTGCCACTGGCTCCAGTCCATTTCGCGCTCGCCATGCAGGGTGAGGCGTTCGTGCACAGGCGTGGCGAGCAGGGCCGGATGGCAGGCCGGAAAGAGGCGATCCTGCAGCAGCACGCGATGCTGGCACTGCGCCTGTGAGTCGAGGTCATCGCGTACCGCCACGTCCAGCGTCTGCGTGGTCATATCCGGTGCCTCCTCGCTGGTCAGCAGCCACAGGTCGGCGTCGGGATGCAGGCGGTGGAAGCTGGCCAGGCGCGGCACCAGCCAATGCCGGGCAAAGGCTGGACTGGTGTTGACGATCAGTTGATTCGGCTTGCAGTACTGATCGAGCCGGCGGATGCCGCTGGCCAGCTGCCGCAGCAGGGACTGGGTGGTTTCCAGCAGGTCGATGCCGGCGTCGGTGAGGGTGACGCTGCGGCCCTGCCGGAAGAACAACGGCTGCTGCAGCGAGGCTTCCAGGCCCCGGATCTGCTGGCTGATGGCCGACTGGTCAGATGCAGTTCCTCGGCCGCCCTGTGGAAACTACCCAGGCGGGCGGCGGCCTCGAAACCACGCAGCGCGTTCAGCGGTGGCCAATGCTTCAGCATTTCAGATAAGTAAAACTGTTCAATTGATGGCTGAATCTATCGTTTGTTCTTATCGATACGCAAGCGCAGCATAGGTCCATCCCACACCGGCCCTGGAGCCCGTCATGAGCAGCCGTCGTCGCTTCCTCACCCAGCTGGCGGGCGCCGCTGGCCTTGGCGGCCTGGCCGCCCTCGGGCTGGCGGGGCTGCCGACGCGCGTATCCGCAGCGGGGCCGGGTGCGGGTATCTGGCGCATGCCGGACGAGCACGGGCCGCAGGAACGCGTTTTCCTGGCCTTCGCCGCGCAACCGCGGGTGTGGGGCGCGCAGGCCGATGCGGTGAACACCGCCGTGGCACGCCTGGCCCGCACCATCGCCCGCCACCAGCCCGTTAGTGTGCTGTGCCGGCCGGCGCAGCGGAAGCAGGCGCAGGACCGCTGCGGCCGCGACAACATCGAGTTCCTCGAGGTGCCGCTGGATGACATCTGGGTGCGCGATTACGGCGGTTGCTTCGTCACCGATGGCCAGGGCGGACTGGGGCTGGTCGACTTCAACTTCAATGGCTGGGGCGGCAAGCAGAGCGCGCGCAACGATGGTGCGGTGGCACCGTGGCTGGCGCAGGTGACCGGTGCCACGCTGCTGGAAAGCGATCTGGTGGGCGAGGGTGGCGGCATCGAAGTCGATGGCCATGGCACGGCCATCCTCACCGAAAGCTGCTGGGTGAACCGCAATCGCAATCCCGGCTGGTCGCGCGCGGATATCGAGGCCGAGCTGATGCACCACCTCGGCCTGCGCAAGGTGATCTGGCTGCCCGGCATCGCCGGCGAGGACATCACTGACGCACACGTGGATTTCTATGCGCGCTTCGTGCGTCCGGGCGTGGTGATCGCCAATCTGGACGACGATCCGCAGTCCTACGACTACGATCTGACCCGCGAGCACCTGGAGATTCTGCGCGTCGCCACCGATGCCGATGGCCGTCGTCTGCAGGTGCACACGCTGCCGCCGCCGCTGGACGGGCGCGACAACGTGCATACCCGCGACAACGATGATCTGGCGATGGGCTACATCAACTACCTGCCGATCAACGGCGCGGTGGTCGCGCCGCAGTTCGGTGACGACGCAGCCGATGGCTACTGCCGTGAACTACTGGAAGACATGTATCCCGGTCGTGTGATCGAACAGGTGGACATCGATGCGATCGCCGGTGGCGGTGGCGGCATCCATTGCGTGACCAAGAACATGCCGAAGGTAGGCTGAGGTGCCTCAGGCGTCGTCCTGCTTCAACGCCGCATCGGCCGCCAGCAGCGCCTCGGCGGCTGCACTGAGCGGCGGCGACGGCGGGGCAACCACACCGATCGCTTCCATCATCTTCGGCATGCCCAGGAACTGGCGCGCGCGACGGTCGTAGATGCCGGTGACCAGCAGCGCACGGGTGGCGATCTTCTGCTCGGGCCCGATCAGCACGCGCTGCTCCATGATGCCGCGCGAGCCGATCCAGCCGACCAGGCGTGTTTCCAGGGTGAAGCGCTGGAACGGCTTCAGTTCACGGCGGAACTGGATGGTGCCAGCGCCGACGATCGGTGCCCACTTCTCGCGCAGCGCCACCCGGCCCAGGCCCATGCGCAGGATCAGGTCCAGCCGGCCCAGATCGAAGATGTTCCAGTAGCGGCCGTTGGTCATGTGCAGGTTGCTGTCCAGGTCGTTGGGCAGTACCCGGAACTGCAGCCGTGAGACCCCGAACGGGGCCTCCAGCTTGGGCCGGAACAGGCTGCAAAGCAGTAGATGGAGCAGGCGGAACCAGAGATTCATGGCTATGACGACTGTTATAGAACGGCCGGTACGCTAATCTATGACGACTGTCTTAGCAAGGCGATCGCCGTGAGTCCACGACCCTCTGATGCCCCGCAACGGGTGATTGATGCCGCAGCACTGATGCTGGCGCGGGTAGGCCTCAATGCCACCAGCATCCGTGAGGTGACCAAGCTGGCCGAGGCGCCGTTGGGCTCCACCTACCACCATTTTCCTGGCGGCAAGCAGGAGCTTCTGGCGCGCGCCACCTACATGGCTGGCGACAAGGTGGAGGCGCTTCTCGTCGAGCTGTTGAAGGGAGGGGCGGTGCAGGGCCTGCAGCAGTTCCTGGCAATGTGGCGCGAGCGCCTGCTGCGCTCCGGGTTCCGGGCGGGCTGTCCGGTACTGGCCGCTGCCGTGGAGGAGCCGGTGGAGGCAGTGCCGAGCCAGCCCCGTGCAGCAGCTGCTGAAGTGTTCGCACGTTGGCAGGGGCATCTGGCCGCAGCCTTCATTGCCGACGGCCACCAACCTGCTGTGGCGGATGGGTTGGCCAGCCTGGTGATCGCCAGCGTGGAAGGCGCCGTGGCGATGTGCCGCGCACTGCAGGACATCGCCCCGTTCGACCAGGTCGCAGCGCAGTTGCTGAAGGCCGCCGCGCCACCTGAGCGCTAGAATGCACCCGAACGCACGACTGCGTGCCCGGCAAGGATGTCTGCATGTTGCACCACCTTTCCCTCGGCGTCCGTGACCTCGACGCCGCAGGCCGCTTTTACGATGCCGCACTCGCCGCACTCGGGTACCGCCGGGTGTTCGAGGACGAGACCGCGATCGGCTATGGGGTGGCCGATGATGAAGACGCGTTCTGCCTGAAGCTGCGTGATGACGCCGCAGCGCCGGGCCCCGGTTTCCACGTGGCGTTCGCTGCGGTGTCCGCAGCGGCCGTGGATGCGTTCCACGCAGCAGCCATGGCCAACGGAGGCGCTGACAATGGAGCGCCCGGACTGCGCCCCGATTACGGTGACTCCTACTATGCGGCGTTCGTGGTCGACCCCGAGGGCCATCGCATCGAGGCGGTGACCAAGGCGCGGCCGGCGTGAAGCAGCCGGGCATTCCGGCGCCAGCCCGCTGAAGTTGCCAATCGCATGCCGTAGCGCGTCATGGCCCATACCAGGCCGGCGATCGGCCAGCGCCCGTCCGCCCCTGGTACTCCCCAAGCCGTAGAGGCACGCGCAGTTTTCGATCCTGCCCGACTCTGCGCTATTATCCGCCGGGGGCCTCGGAACGTGGCCCGGCTTCAACCAACCCCGACAAGGACAAGCGCATGGATGTCGCTGCACGCAGGAACAGGACGTTGTTTCGTTGGATCATGGTGACGCTGCTGGCGGTACTGATGCCGTTTGCAGCGCTGGCGCAGCCCGCAGCCGGGCAGGCCGATGGCGCCGAAGCCGCCACTGCCACGGAAGAGGCGCAATGCCGCGCCTGCAGCTATGAACGCATCGGGCCCAAAGTCGATATCGGGCTGGTTGCATTAGTGTCGCTGCTGGTGGTGGGTCTGCTGATCGCAGCGTCGCGGGAATGGGGCAGCACGTCGCAGCGCTGGACCTGCCGCACGCTGGCTCTGTTGCTGGTGGGCATCGGCCTGGCGTTGTTGTGGTGGGCTGGCAGCGTCGTCTACCTGGGCTACAACCCGTGGCAGGAAATGGCCGCCCCCGTCGGTGGCTCGCTCACCTCGACACTGCTCACTACCTCACCGAAGTGGCTGGCGGCGCTGGTGTTGATTGGTTTCGCGCCTTCCATCTGGAAGCGCAGCGAACGCCTGCCGGCCTGGCGTATCGGCTGACCCTGGAACGACGGCGCCGGGTCAGACCCGGCGCCGCCTGCGGCCATCAGTCAAAGCGCCAGCGCACGCCCGCATAGACGCCACGGCCTTCGCCTGGCGTCGAGCGCGCGACATCCTTGCCGGCGTCGTCGTAGCCCGGCGTGACCGTGGCCGCGTAGTGGCGGTTGCCGATGTTGCGCATCTCCGCCCAGGCCTGCCAGCGACCACCGGGTGCCTCGTAGCCGATGCGGCTGCCGAAGATCACGTGGCTATCGGCCCAGTAGCTGTTGGCGTAGTCCACCGCGATGCGCGAGGCGTATTCGCTGTTCAGCGCGGCGTACAGGCCGGAGGCATGATCGAAGCGCAGCTCGGCCTGGTAGCTGTGGCGCGGCAGGCCCGGCAGGCGGTTGCTGCCGAAGCGCGCATCGTGGCGGTAACCGAAATCACTGAAGGTGTACGCCTGGCGCAACGACAGGCGCCCCGGCGCGGCCCGCCACAGTGTGCTGTCCAATCCGGCTTCGATGCCACGGTGCACGGTGGGGCTGGCGTTGTTCTCTGCGATGAACAGGTTCGGTACCGGCTGCAGCTCCACGCTCAACAATTCATGGTTCACGTGGGCGTAGTAGCCGGTCAGTTCCCAGCGACCCAGCGCCGCGTCACCGCGCGCGCCCAGTTCCAGCGTGGTGGCGGTCTGGTTCTGCATCGGCACCGGCGCGCGCTGGCGGCCGGTAGACGGGCCATTGCCCGGCCCGAAGTACTGGTTCGAGCCCCAGATCATCGACCACGGGTGCGGCGCCTCCACCGAGCGGCTGAGGTTGCCGAACCACTGCGTCTGCGCGCTGTGCTGCCAGGTGAAGCCCAGTCGCGGCGCGTAGTCCCAGTCGTGGTCGCGCAGGCGGCCGCCGCTGCTCGGCCAGGTCACCTGCACGTCGCGGCGGGTGCTGATCAGTGCCAGCCCGGTCTGCATGCGCAGGCGGTCGTTGAAGGTGAGGGTATTGCCGACGTGCAGCGTGCTGTCGGTGCCGTGGTGGCGGAAGTCACGCGTGCGCGTACCGGCGGCATAGCCGTTGCTGGCAAAGCGCAGCGACTCGCGCACATCGGCGTCCAGATCGTGGGTGACGCGCAGACCGATCGTGGTTTGGCTGTCCAGGCCGAACAGCCGGTGGCGGTGGTGGTAGTCCAGCGTGGCGTTGAGGTTGGCGTAGTCCAGCTGCTGGCGGTACAGGCTCTCGTTCAAGTCCATCGGGTACGTGTGGTAGACCAGCCCGGCCTGCAGCGAAGAATCCTCGTCGATCTGCAGCGTGGTGACATTGCCCACCCAGGTACTGCCCGGCTGCGGGCGGCGCGCATCGATGGCCAGGTTGGCCGCGTTTGCCGCATGCGGATCGTTGCGGATCTGATCGCGGGTCAAGCGACCGGGCGTTTCGTGATTGGTTTCGCGGTAGCGCACGAAGAAACGTGTCTGCAGGTCGGGCGTGATCTGCCAGCCGATGTTGGCCATCGCGCCCTTGCCGTCGCCGCGCGCATGGCGCTGATAACCATCGAACTCGGTATCGGTGTAAGCCAGGAAGTAGTCGACATCACCACTGGCGCCGCCCCAACTGATGCCGCGCTTCTGGTAGCCACGGCTGCCGGCTTCGTAGTGCAGCTGCACGCCCGCCGAATCACGTCCGCTGCGGCTGACGTAGTCGATGGCGCCGCCCAACGCGAGCGCGCCGCGTTCGAAGCCGTTGGCGCCGCGGAGCACTTCCACGCGCGACAACCACAGCGGTTCCAGCAGCTCGTAGGGCGTGCCGCCCGGGCCGGTCAGTGGCAGGCCGTCGATCGACACCGCAATGCCTGAGGCATGCGCGCCGGGGCCCCGGTTGATGCCCGAACCGCGGATCGAGATCCTGGTGCCCTCGTTGCCCGGCGACTGCGCGCTGATGCCGGGCTGGTAGGCCAGCACATCGGCGCTGCTGGAAAGGCGGCTGTCGGCCTTGGCCACGTCGATGACGTTGCTGGCGCCGGGTACACGCTTCAGCGCCTCGCGCGCCTGCGCGGTGGCATCACCAACAGCGGTGACCTGCACCGCATCCAGCGTGGTGGCCTGCGGGGCTGCAGCGGCAGTGGAGGCGAGGCCAAGGGAAACGGCCAGAGACAGCAGCGAGGGGATGGGGCGGTACGACGAGAGCGACATGCGGAAATGCTGTAAACCACAAAAGTGGTGCGAAAGTTAACAGGTCGGCGGCGTCACGTCACCCATCGGCGGCGTATGGCCGCCCGCCGCGTTCCTGTAGAGCCGAGCCCGCGCTCGGCTAATCGCGCAGCGCCGGTTGTCTGCCATCGCGACGAAGAGCAGCCGAGCATGGGCTCGGCTCTACAGCAGGGTTTATGGCGAGGGTTTCGTCAGCGTCTTCGACTTTGCGTAGAACTGATCAGCTGCTTCCTTCTCGCCCAATGCCGCATGACACTCGGCCAGGCTGTCCCACACATTGGCCGAATCCGGATACAGCTCGGTGTTGAGGGCGAATACCTTCAACGCCCTGCGTGCACCAAGGCTCTCGCGGATGGCATAGCCACTGGCGTTGATCGCACGTTCCAGCTCGCTGCCCGTCACCCGGTTGTCATCGCGCAACCAGCTGCGTATCGCCTGGGCAGCGCCTGCGTCATCGTCCAGCGCATACGCGATCAGCCGCTCGGACAGTACCGCATGCGGAAACTCCTGCGGCGCGGCCACCGCCATCGTGCTTTCCACCAGCGTGCTCGACCAGACATTGCGGGCGCTGCCGTTGGTCAGGTAAACGAATACCCAGTAGCCGCTGGCCAGCGTGCCCTTGTAGGCCAATCGCGTACGTACACGGGTGCCGCCATCATGGCCGACCTGGGTGTAGCCGTCACTGCGGGTGGTGTCCCAGCCGGTGGAGAAGAAATTGCTGCCGCCACCGCTCAGTTTCTGCGGCTGCCAGAGTTCTTCCAAGGTCGCCGTGCGCACCAGCTTGCCGGTGGCCAGTGCCTGCAGGAAGCGGTTCATGTCGCCCACGGTGGTCTGCAGGTCGGCATGGCCCCAGCCGTAGTCCGGCCAAGGGTCTTCATTGGCCGACTGCAGTTGGCCGTCCTTGCCGATGTACGGCACCGCCGCGCGCGTGGCTGGCACGCTGGTGACACCCCACGAGGTGCTGGCCATCTTCAAAGGCTGCAGGATGCGTTCGCGTGCGATGGCCGGGTAGGGCTTGCGATAGTGCGCTTCCAGCAACGCCGTCAGCACCAGGTAGTTCGCCTGGGTGTACTGCACGCGGCTGCCGGTGGCGAACTGCATCGGCGCCGCGCCGGCCACCTTCAGTGCAGCGGCAAGATCAGGCGCCACACCGGTGTAGCCCTTGCTGACCCAGCGGTTCTCCACCCGGTCGTAGTACTCGCCGATACCCGAGCTATGGTTGAGGAAGTCGCGCACGTGGATTGCCTGCCATGCAGTCGGCAGGTCCGGAACATAGCGGCTTGCCGGCGCCTCCAGATCCACCTTGCCCTGATCGACCAATTGCATCACCAGCGTGCTGGTCAGCAACTTGCCCATCGACTGCGCGGCGAAGATGGAATCGACGGCGGCAGGTGTGTGCGTAGCGCGATCACTTTCGCCGCTGGCGCCCTGGTACAGCACCTGGTCGTTGTGTGCGACCAGCACCGCCTGGCCGGCAATGCCGTAGCACTCGCGGTTGACCTGCAGTTGGGTGTCGAGCTGATTGGAAAGATCGCCGGGGGACTCATGCGCCGAAGCGATCGGAGCGGCCAAGAGGGCGCAGCGCAATGCAGCAGCAAGGGTGCGGTACATCGCGATGATCCATCAGCGGTGATGGCGCATGTTGATCAGCGGCGGTCGACGGGTCAAGCGGAGGCGGGCGCCTATGTGAATGCGTGAATTTCCAATGGCCTGTCGTAAACAGCTCTTCGCGACTGATGAGGCACCAGATATAAGAGTGCCTCAGCCCACACCGACGCGATAGTCTTAAGCGGGTTTAGACGACTCCACCCATGCGGCGATGCTTCAGGCGCTGGCTTGAGCATCGATTCGATCGATGCCCGGCGGCGTTTCACTCCAGCACCAGAGTTGTCTTGGTGCGCGCGTACAATCGAATGCCACTCCATTGATGGACAGGTGCAAGCAGTGCCAACTGCCACCAACGACGCTTTGATCAAGAGCCAACTTCTGGACGAGCTGTTGCGGGCTTCGCAAATGCTCACTTCAGAAGAGGTTGCGGTATTTGACCGGACGGTTCAGGCGCTATCAGGTCTGGGGTTCTCCAGTCGGGAGCTGGAAGTTCTCTTCTCGATGTTCGCCGATGACACTCCGCATCATGAAGTCATGTGGGGCCTTCTTCATCTTGTCGAGGCAAGTGACGGCGACAGCATGGTTTCCGCGCTTGTCCAATCAGCTCCGCACATGCGTCGCGTGGCACCAGAATGGTTGGAGACTTTCATCTGCAGATTGCTTAATAGTGATCTACACAGAAATGTGTTGATTGCTTATCTGAAGAGCATGGCCTCGACGAAGGGTGCAGCAGAAGTCGTCTCCTTGATCAAAGCGCTGAAGGATGATGCGTCGGACAGTATTCGAGCAAGGGCATCGGTGGTCGCCTCGGCATTGATGTAGCGGAGTGAGCGCCGACCTAGGTCGGCATCTACCAGAGCGTCCCAGCACCAGAAAGGGGCAGACGGCGGCCGGCGGCACGGACAATGCATGGGCGGTGCCGGCCAGCGGCCGGCACTACCCAGAACTTGATCAGCCGAGGATTCCCGGCAGATCCAGTCCCTTCTCCTTCGCGCAGTCGATCGCGATTTCATAGCCCGCATCGGCATGGCGCATCACGCCGGTGGCCGGGTCGTTCCACAGCACGCGGCCAATCCGCTTGGCCGCCGCCTCGGTGCCGTCGCAGACGATCACCATGCCGGCATGCTGCGAGAAGCCCATGCCCACGCCACCGCCGTGGTGCAGCGACACCCAGGTCGCGCCGCTGGCGGTGTTGAGCAGGGCGTTCAGCAGCGGCCAGTCGGACACCGCATCGGAGCCGTCCGCCATTGCTTCGGTTTCGCGGTTCGGTGAAGCGACGCTGCCACTGTCCAGGTGGTCACGGCCGATCACCACCGGCGCCTTCAGTTCGCCGTTGGCCACCATTTCGTTGAAGGCCAGGCCGAGTCGATCACGATCACCCAGGCCGACCCAGCAGATGCGTGCCGGCAGGCCCTGGAACTTGATCTTTTCGGCGGCCATGTCCAGCCAGCGGTGCAGGTGCGGGTTGTCCGGAATCAGCTCCTTCACCTTGGCATCGGTCTTGGCAATGTCTTCCGGGTCGCCACTCAGTGCCGCCCAGCGGAACGGGCCGATGCCGCGGCAGAACAGCGGGCGGATGTAGGCCGGCACGAAACCCGGGAAATCGAAGGCATTGGCCACACCTTCTTCCAGCGCCATCTGCCGCAGGTTGTTGCCGTAGTCCACGGTCGGCACGCCCAGCGCGTGGAAGCCGAGCATGGCGCGGATGTGGTTGGCCATCGAGGCACGCGCAGCCTTTTCCACTTCCTTGGGGGCGGAGACACGCTTTTCATCCCACTGCTCGACCGTCCAGCCCTGCGGCAGGTAGCCGTTCACCGGGTCATGCGCGGAGGTCTGGTCGGTCAGCAGGTCCGGCTTCACGCCGCGCTTGAGCAGTTCAGCCAGCACGTCGGCGACGTTGCCGAGCAGGCCCACCGACTTCGGCGTACCGGCCTTGCACGACTCGTCGATCAGGCGCAGGGCTTCGTCCAGATTGTCGGTCCAGGTATCCAGATAGCCGGTGCGCAGGCGCATGTCGATGCTGCTCTTGCGGCACTCGACGGCCAGGCAGGAGGCGCCGGCCATCACGGCAGCCAGCGGCTGTGCACCACCCATGCCGCCGAGGCCACCGGTGAACAGCCACTTCCCGGTCAGGTCGCCGCCGAAATGCTGGCGCCCCATTTCCACGAAGGTCTCGTAGGTGCCCTGCACGATGCCCTGCGCACCGATGTAGATCCAGCTGCCGGCGGTCATCTGGCCGTACATGGCCAGGCCCTTCTTATCCAGCTCGTTGAAGTGGTCCCAGTTGGCCCAGCGCGGCACCAGGTTGGAATTGGCGATCAGCACGCGCGGTGCATCGGCGTGGGTGCGGAACACGCCCACCGGCTTGCCGGACTGCACCAGCAGAGTCTGGTCGTCGTCCAGGCGCTTGAGCGTTTCGACGATGGCATCGAAGCTCTCCCAGTCACGCGCGGCGCGGCCGATGCCGCCGTACACCACCAGCTCCTGCGGCCGCTCGGCCACGTCCGGGTGCAGGTTGTTCATCAGCATGCGCAACGGCGCTTCGGTCAGCCAGCTCTTGGCGTTCAGCGTGGTGCCGGTCGGCGCGGCGATGGTGCGGGACGGGTCGTTGCGGGTCATGCGGCGCTCCGGTTCGTAGCGAATTCAAGGCAGGCGTTGAGCACCTGCGCCAGGGTGTGGCGCAGTGGTGCGGCGTGGTCGGGGTCGAGCGGGGTGGGCCAGCTGTGTTCGTCCACCTGGTCCGGCAGGGGTTCGTGCATGTAGCCGCGGCAGGCAAGTTCCATCTGCAGGCTGTGCACGCCGCCGGCGATGTTGCTGTAGTGGCGGGTGATCCAGCCGCCCTTGAAGCGGCCGTTGCGCACCTGGCTCATGCCGCTGATCTTCAGCAGGTTTTCCACAACATCGCTCAAGGCGTTGTCGCAGGACGTGTCGGGTGCGCCGGACGGCCCGGCGGTACCGAGGTTGAACTGCGGCAGCTCGCCATCGAACAGGTGCGGAATATGCGAGCGGATCGAATGCGCGTCGTACACCACCACCGTACCGTGCTGCGCGCGCAGGCGGGTGATCTGTGCGGCCAGCGCATCGTGGTAGGGCAGGAAATATGTGTCGCGGCGCCGCGCGATCTCGGCGTCATCCGGCTCGCGGCCCGCGTGGTACAGCGGCTGGTTGTCGAAGGTGGTCAGCGGGCACAGGCCGGTGGTGTTCTGGCCCGGGTACAGCGACACACCGCTGGGATCGCGGTTGAGGTCGATCACCGAACGTGAGATCGCCGAGCGCACCGTGGTCGCGCCCATGCCGCGCACGAAGTCGTACAGCTCGTGCACCCACCAGTCGGCATCGCGGCGCGCCAGCCACGGCGAGTGGTAGTCGCCGATCAGGTCGTGCGGCAGCTCGCTGCCGGTATGCGGGAAGCTGACGATGAGGGGGGCGTCGCCTTCGTGCACCGTCAGCCATTCGGGACGGGTATTCATGCGTGGGGTTCCACGGTTGGCAGCAGGTCGGTCAGGCCCTGCGCCAGCGCGCCACTGCGCACCAGATTCGTGGCGGTCACCATGTCCGGATGGAAGTAGCGGTCTTCTTCCAGCGTCGGCACCTGCGCGCGCAGGGTGGCGCGCACGGTTTCCAGCGCGGCACTGGAGCGCAGCGGCGCATGGAAGTCGCAGCCCTGCGCCGCGGCCAGCAGTTCGATGCCGATCACGTTGGCCGCGTTCTCGGCCATCTGCATCAGGCGCCGCGCACCGTGCGCGGCCATCGACACGTGGTCTTCCTGGTTGGCCGAGGTCGGGATCGAATCAACACTGGCCGGGTAGGCGCGCTGCTTGTTCTCTGAGACCAGCGCGGCGGCGGTCACCTGCGGAATCATGAAGCCGGAATTCAGGCCCGGGCGCGGGGTCAGGAACGCCGGCAGGCCGGACAGCGCCGGGTCCACCAGCATCGCCAGGCGGCGCTCGCTGATCGAACCGATCTCGCACACCGCCATCGCCAGCATGTCGGCGGCGAAGGCTACCGGCTCGGCGTGGAAGTTGCCACCGGACAACGCTTCGCCGGTATCGGTGAACACCAGTGGATTGTCGGACACGCCGTTGGCTTCGATTTCCAGCGTGGTCGCGGCCTGGCGCAGGATATCCAGCGCCGCCCCCATCACCTGCGGCTGGCAGCGCAGGCAGTACGGGTCCTGCACGCGCACGTCGTTGTCGCGGTGCGATTCGCGGATGCCTGAGCCGTGCATCAGCGTGCGCAGGGTGGCGGCGGTGGCGATCTGCCCGCGCTGGCCACGGATGGCATGGATGCGCGGATCGAACGGCGTGTCCGAACCCTTGGCCGCTTCCACCGACAACGCGCCGGTGACCAATGCCGCCTGGAACACGGTTTCGATTTCGAACAGGCCGGCCAGCGCATAGGCGGTGGAGAACTGGGTGCCGTTGAGCAGCGCCAGGCCTTCCTTCGCGCCCAGTTCGATCGGCTGCAGGCCAGCACGCGCCAGCGCGTCGGTTGCGGGCAGGCGTTCGTCACCGATGTAGGCTTCGCCCACGCCCAGCATCACGCTGGCCAAGTGCGAAAGCGGTGCCAGATCGCCGGAAGCACCCACCGAGCCTTGTGCCGGCACCACGGGCAACACGCCCTTGACCAGCATCGCTTCGAGCAGCAGCAGGGTTTCCTCGCGAATGCCCGATGCGCCTTGCGCCAGGCTGACCAGCTTCAGCGCCATCATCAACCGCACCACGTTGGCCGGCATCGGTTCGCCCACGCCAGCAGCGTGCGAGAGCACGATATTGCGCTGCAGGGTGGCCAGGTCTTCGCGCTCGATGCGCACGCTGGCCAGCTTGCCGAAGCCGGTGTTGATGCCATACACCGGCGCACCCTTGGCGACGATGGCGGCGACTGCAGCAGCACTGGCGCGCACTACCGGCAGCGCGGCCGGATCCAGTGCAAGCGGTGCACCGCGATAGACCTGCCGCCACTGGGCGAGAGTGACATGGCCGGGGCGAAGAACCAGGGTGTTGCTCATGTGTTGCTCCAGGAGGCAGGCAGGTCGGGCTGCCCGCGCACCACGCGCGCGTGCAGCGGGTTGAATCCAATGCGATAGACCAGGTCGGCGGGGGCGTCGATGTCCCAGATCGCCAGGTCGCAGTCCATGCCGACGGCCAGGCGGCCGATACGCTCGCCATGGCCCAGTGCGCGCGCCGCTTCACGGGTGAAGCCGGCGATGCACTCATCCACGGTCAGGCGGAACAGGGTCGCGCCCATGTTCATCGCCAGGAGCGGGCTGGTCAGCGGCGAGGTGCCGGGGTTGCTGTCGGTGGCCAGCGCCAGCGGCACGCCGGCCGCGCGCAATGCAGCGATCGGCGGCAGGGTGGTATCGCGGGTGAAGTAGAAGGCACCGGGCAACAGCACGGCGACGGTGCCGGCGGCGGCCATCGCGGCGATGCCGGCATCGTCCAGATGTTCGATATGGTCGGCCGAGAGAGCACCGAAGCTGGCCGCCAGTTCAGCACCATGCTGGTTGCTCAGCTGCTCGGCATGGATCTTCACCGCCAGCCCGTTCGCGCGCGCCGCTTCGAAGACCTGCCGCGCCTGCGCCGGCGAGAAGGCGATGTTTTCGCAGAACACATCCACCGCTTCGGCCAGGCCTTCCGCGGCGATGGCCGGAATCATCACGTCGCACACCTCGTCGATGTACTCCTGTGCTTCGCGGCCCGGCGGAATTGCGTGCGCGCCGAGGAAGGTGGTCACCACGTTGACCCGGCATTCCTCACCCAATGCACGCGCCACCTGCAGCTGCTTGCGTTCGTCGGGCAAGGTCAGGCCGTAGCCGGACTTGATCTCGATCGTGGTCACGCCTTCGGCACGCATCGCCAGCAGGCGCGGCCGGCTTTCGCAGGCCAGCTGTTCCGGCGTCGCGGCGCGGGTGGCGCGCACAGTGGAGACGATGCCGCCGCCGGCACGGGCGATGTCGGCATAGCTGACGCCCTGCAGACGCTGCTCGAATTCGTTGGCGCGGTTGCCGGCGTAGACCAGGTGGGTGTGGCAGTCGATCAGGCCGGGCGAAATCCAGCGGCCTTCGCCATCGATGCGGGTGGTGGGCTTCAGGTGGGCGTCGCTGCCGGCCGGGCCAACGTGGACGATGCGGCCGTCGGCGCAGGCCAGTACGCCATCGCGGATGACACCCAGGCCGTCGCCGTCGAGGGTGATCAGGTGGACGTTGGACCAGAGGGTATCGACGTGCATGGCATCCACAACGCGGCTGTGCTTATATGTCTATACAATATAGGCGTCCATTTCGGGTTGTCCAGCCATGTTCGATTCGCGTTCCCCGCACAGTTTCCATGCTGCCCACGCCTTGCTGGCCGAGGGCTGGGCCCGCGATGTCCGCCTGCAGGTGCAGGACGGCCGCGTCACGGCGATCCACACGGGGCAGGGCGCCCAGCACGACGACACCCGCGTCGGCATCCTGGTGCCCGGCCTGCCCAACCTGCACAGCCATGCCTTCCAGCGTGGCATGGCCGGCCTGACCGAGATCGGCGGCGGTGACGGTGACAGCTTCTGGAGCTGGCGCGAGCTGATGTACCGCTTCCTGGCCCACCTGCGACCGGACGCGGTGCAGGCCATCGCCGCCCAGGCCTACATGGAAATGCTCGAAAGCGGCTTTACCCGCGTCGGTGAATTCCACTACCTGCACCACGACGCCGATGGTCGCGCCTATGCCAACCGCGCCGAGATGAGTGCACGGATCGCGGCGGCAGCCGAGCAGACCGGCATCGGCCTGACCCTGCTGCCGGTGTTCTATGCGCATGCCGATTTCGGCGGGGCGGCGCCGAATCCAGCGCAGCGGCGCCTGATCCACGACGTGGAGGGTTTCGCGCAGCTGCTGGAGGCCGCCAAGCCGGCATTGGCCGCGCTGCCCGACGCGGTGCTCGGCATCGCACCGCACAGCCTGCGTGCGGTCACCGGCGAGGAACTGAGTGCGTTGCTGCCGCTAACCGACGGCCCGGTGCACATCCATATCGCCGAGCAGGTGCGCGAAGTGGAGGCCTGCCTGGCCTGGAGCGGCCAGCGCCCGGTGCAGTGGCTGTACAACCATGCGCCGGTGGATGCGCGCTGGTGCCTGGTGCATGCCACCCACATCACCGATGACGAGCGCGCGGCCATTGTGGCCAGCCAGGCCGTGGCCGGCCTGTGCCCGATCACCGAGGCCAACCTGGGCGACGGGCTGTTCCCGATGCAGGCATTCGCGCGCGAGGGCGGACGCTTCGGCGTCGGCTCCGATTCCAATGTGCTGATCGATGCGGCCGAAGAACTGCGCCTGCTTGAATACGGCCAGCGGCTGACCCTGCGCGGTCGCAACGTGCTGGCGCCGGATGCCACCCGCAGCACCGGTCGCTTCCTGTTCGAAGGCGCACTGCACGGTGGTGCACAGGTGCTGGGCGTGCCCGCTGGCCTGCAGGTGGGCGCCAGTGCCGACCTGGTCGAACTGGATGCCGGGCACCCCGCGCTGCAGGCGCGACAGGATGACGCATGGCTTGACAGCTGGGTGTTCGCCGCACGTAATGGCGCGCTGCGATCGGTCTGGCGCCATGGCCGCCAATGCGTGGCCGAGGGCCGCCACCTGCAGCGCGAGGCGATCACCACCGCCTTCGCCGCCGCCCTGCGCGGCGTGCTGGGCTGATCGCCTCCCGCTACCGAGACCCCATTACGTGAAGGCCAGCAAGTCCGCCACGCTCAACCAGCGTATCCGCAGCGATCTGGAAAGCCGCATCCTCAGTGGAGAGTGGGCGCCGGGCTTCCGGATTCCATACGAGCACGAGCTGATGGAGCAGTACGGCTGCTCGCGGATGACCGTGAACAAGGTGCTGACTGCACTGGCCGAGAGCGGCATGATCGAGCGCCGCCGTCGCGCCGGTTCATTCGTGGCGCGGCAGCCGCCGCACCTGGAACAGGTGGCGCTGGAGATTCCCGATATCGCGATGGAGGTGGGCTCGCGCGGCCATCAGTACGCCTATCGCCTGCTGCAACGGGAACTGCGCCTGGCCGATCCCGGCAATGCTGGTGAAGTCGAGCTGGCTGGGCAGGAGAACCTGCTGGCGATGCGTTGCCTGCACCTGGCCGATGGCCGTCCGCTGGCACTTGAGCATCGCCTGATCAGCCCGGTGGGGGTGCCCGAGGTGCTGGAGGTCGATTTCAGTACCACCGCGCCGGGCAGCTGGCTGCTGCAGAACGTGTCGTGGACCCGTGCCCAGCACCGCATCAGTGCCTGGGGCGCGGATACCGCCACCGCCAGGCTGCTCGATGTGAAGCCCGGCACAGCCTGTCTGGTGATCGAGCGGCTGACCTGGCGCGGTGAACAGCCGATCACCCGCGTGCGCCAGGTGTTCCTGGGGGATGCCTGGGACCTGGTCGCGCGCTTCGCGCCGGGGGCTCGGTAGGGCGTATCCACGCATGTCGTGCAACACTGAATCCCGGTTGGGATTACGTGATGCGTGAGAACCTTCGGTCGATCCACGCCATGCGTGGATGCTGCCCCATCAATACGTAGCGCACTGCCGCCAGCGCACCGGCTCGTCCACACCGGGGCGGGCATTGAGCTGGATGCGCACGTTGCGCAGGGCGGGGTAGTGCAGCACTTCCTCGCAGACCAGCGGCCACACCGCGTCCAGTTCGCCGGTGCGGTTGATCGCCAGCGTCTGCCGGGTCAGCCAGACACCGCTGGCGATGCCGGGCTTGCCAGCCAGGGCGCGGGCCAGATCGGCCTGGTAGCGATCCAGGGTGGCCGCATCCGGGTTGGGATTGCTGCGTGGGTCGGCCGCCGGCGCGGCCACACCCTGCGGCGACGAGGTCGCGGTGGCGGGCGTGCTCGGGGATGCTCCGGGGGCAGGTGCAGCGGTAGCGGCCGGAGCAGGGGCCGGCGCTGGCACTGGCGCTGGCGCTGGCACTACCGATGCGTCGGCAGTGGGTGCGGCGTCGTCCACGCGCAGGCCCTGCAGGCCCAGGCCGACCAGCAGCCCCAGCGTGATTGATCCCAGGCCGGCGATGGCGATGCGGCGCAGGGCTTCATGGCGGGCAGTGGCGCGCACACGCATTTCAATGTCACCCGGCAGGTAGGGCTGCAGCAGCGGCCACAGGCGCGGGCCGTCCAGTACCTCGACCGCCTGCTTCTCGGCAGCTGCCCGGCCATCGCGCTCAATCCGGCCTTCCGTGAGCAGCACGCCACCTTTCGCACCGGCCAGGCGCGCGGCCGCCCCCAGTTCGTTCACTGCGGCAGTGCCGATACGGTAGGCCAGGCCGTGCTTGCATGACACCAGCCACTGGTTGGGACCGTCGCTGAGCAGGAAGTCGCTGCTCGGCTCGCGGGCATCTTCGGCCGGATCGACCAGCTCGCGCAGGCCACGCTGCTCGCGCAGCATGCGCTTGACGAGTACCGAAAATTCTCGCCAGTGCATCCCCGCCAGGGCCTGCAGGCCAAGTTGCATCTCCTTCTGCCGCCGCTTGATCCACCACAGATAGACAACAGCCAGGGAACAGGTAAGCAGGGCCGACAGCAGGGCCAGGATCCAGGGGAGCATGCAGGAGTAGGGCGGAAGGGGCGAAAGCGGAGAACGACAGTGTAAAGGTCGCGGTACCTGGCCGGGTCAGGAGGTTCCTGACAGGAAGCGTGATGGAACGCCCAGTTCGGAATACAGCAGGCACGAAAAACCCGCCAATCCTGAAGCCGTGAGGGGAGGGAACAAACGGCAGCCGAAGCGATTGGCGGGTTGCTCGCGATTGTCAATCAAAGTTTATTGCATTGCAACAATTGCGCTCAGGGAATGCTGTCCGGCGACTGATGGCTGCCCGGTGCAGGGGCGTCGGTACCCGACGCTGCCCGGTTTTCCAGCCTGGCCAGGCGCGCGTGCAGGGCATCGATGCGGGCTTCGAGCGCCGTCACTTCGTCGGCGGTGGGTACATGCAACCGCTTGAGCACGCCCTGCACTTGGTCATCAAAGGCCTTCTCGACCTTGTTCCAGGTGCCCGAGGCCTTCTCGCGGGCTTCGTCCAGCGAGCTCTCGACGTTATCACGCCAGCCCGGGCCCTGTTCGCTGCTGCGCTCACGGCGGCGGGCTTCCCAGGCTTCGCCTTCCTTCACCAGGCCGTCAAAGAAGCGGCTGCCTTCGGCCTGTGCACGGCCGAGAGCGCCAAGACCGGCCAGCCACACCTGCTGCGCCGAGTCACTCAGCTTGCGCGAAAAGCGCTCGGCCTGGTCACCGAAAGAGGCGTCGTCGTTGCGGCGGTCGTCGTTCTCGTAGTGGTTCATCGCAGTTCCCGTGGGAGTTGGGCCTGCCCCGAGAGTAGCGCGCCGTGGCGTTGCACGGCCGTGATGGCCGCGGCTGGGGTTCAGCCCAGCTTTTCCTTCAGAACGCGCTGTATCTCGCCTTCGACCATGCCCTTCATCGCCGACAGCAGGAAGCCCAGCTTGGCCGTCACGCGCACGGCGCCTGGTTGCAGTTCGATCGCGCCGTCCACGCCGCTGCCGGAGAAGTTCAGTACATCGGCGGTCCACGACGACTTCAGGCCGAAGCGCTCGGACAGCTTGGCGGCGACCTGCTCGATCGCGGCGCGCGCCTGCGCGTCGGGCAGGCCGTGGGCGTGGCGGACATCGATGGTGGACATGCAGGCTCCTGGCGCAGGGCGGGGATGATCAATGAGGGCGAGCATTGTGCGCATCGAGGGCCTCCGCGCCAAGCACTCATCCTGGGTTCTTCTTCGTTGGCGACCAACCTGCTAGGCTGCGCCGCGTGCAGAACCTGCTTGTTCACTTCAGCCAACAACAACAGCCCGACCAGCCGCTGCGGCCCGGGGTGCAACGCATCGTGCGCCAGGCCAACGGCAGTGTGCGGCTCGGCGATGCCGGCCATGGTGCCCTGTTGCTGGCGCAGTTCTGCCTGGATGATCGCGGCCTGTGGCTGCAGGTCGGCAACGGGATCCGCGGCATTCATGTGAACGGTCGACCGGTGCGGCGCATGGCGCTGCTGCGTGCGGGCGATGCGGTGTATGTGGACGGCGTGGAGATGGTCCTGCAAGGTGAAGTCGAGAGCCTGCTGCAGGCGCCTGCGCCGAAGAACGAGGAAGGCAGCGACGAGCAGCAGCGGCTGTTGCGCGGAGTTGGCGGCCTGCACCACGGCCGCAGCTTCACCCTGTCGCGGGCCCGCCTGATCGGCCGCGGCGGCGACGCTGACATCGCTATTGACGATCCGGCCTTCGCAGAACGACACGCCCGCGTGGAAGTGCATGGTGATCGCGTGCTGCTGCGCGATCTGGGCAGTGCCGACGGCACCTGCGTCAATGGCGTGGCCGTGCGCCATTGCTGGCTGCAGGCCGGCGACCAGGTGGTGTTTGATGGCCAGCACCGGTTTGTGCTGGAAGTGCCGCATGACCCGCGCCGGCGCCCGCTGCCGGATGAAGACGAGTCCAGCCAGGACGCCGAGCAGGCGCCGGTGCTGCCGGCCGTGCCGCGCAAGGTCCGGCGCTGGCCGTGGCTGCTGGTCAGTGCGCTGCTGCTGGCCGCGCTGCTCAGCCTGCTGCTCTGGTTCGGCGCGCGCTGACCCCGTATCCGCCGGGCATGGCCCGACGCTACCCACGTGGCGTGTGTCCACCCGCTTCCGGTAGGTGCCGACCTTGGTCGGCACGCTCCTTCGGCGGGAATGACGGCTGACGGCGTACGCCGACCAAGGTCGGCGACTACCGGCGCCATGCGGGCGGCCAATGGATTCCAATGAAACCAAATTTCCCTTGCGCCACAAGGCCGCAAGGCTGGTGCACTGCGGCATACTAGGGGTCTTGCCCCACAGGTGTGACATGACGCGCGCGTTCAACTTCAGTGCCGGCCCTGCGACCTTGCCGGAATCGGTCCTGCGCCAGGCGCAGGCGGAAATGCTGGACTGGCACGGGTCCGGTGCTTCGATCGTGGAAATGAGCCATCGCGGCGCGGAATTCATGTCCGTGGCCGCCGAGGCCGAAGCCGATCTGCGTCGCCTGCTCGACATCCCCGACGACTATGCGGTGCTGTTCCTGTCCGGTGGTGCCACCACCCAGCAGGCGTTGATCCCGCTCAATTTCGCCGCCCCGGGCCAGCGTGCCGACTACGTGGTCAGTGGCCACTGGGGCAAGACCGCGGTCAAGCAGGCCAGTGTCTACGTCGACGTCAACATCGCCGCCAGCAGCGAGGCCGATGGCTATCGCACGCTGCCGCCGCGCGCCGGCTGGCGGCTCTCGCCGGATGCCGCCTATGTGCACGTCACCGCCAACGAGACCATCCACGGCGTCGAGTTCCGTGATGTGCCCGATACCGGCAACGTTCCGCTGATCGCCGACTTCAGCTCGTCCATCGCCAGCGAGCCGCTGGACGTGCGCCGCTACGGCGTGATCTATGCCGGTGCCCAGAAGAACCTGGGCCCGGTCGGCATCGCGGTGATGATCATCCGCCGCGACCTGCTCGAGCGCAGTGGCCAGCCGCGCGCGGACATCTTCGATTACCGTTCGCATGTCGCCCGCGATTCGATGCTCAACACCCCGCCGACCTGGAACTGGTACCTGGCCAGCCTGGTGTTCAAGTGGATGCTGGCCGAGGGCGGCGTGGCCGAGTTCGCCAGGCGCAATGCCGCCAAGGCCGCGCTGGTGTACAGAGCCATCGACGGCTCCGGCGGCTTCTACCGCAATGAAGTTGCACATGCGGCCCGTTCGCGGATGAACATCCCGTTCTTCCTGCCCAACGCCGGTCTCGATGCCCGCTTCGTGGCCGAGGCCAAGGCGGCCGGCCTGCTGGCGCTGAAGGGCCACAAGGTCGTCGGTGGCATCCGTGCCTCGCTGTACAACGCCATGCCGCTGGCCGGGGCCGAGGCGCTGGTCGCCTTCATGGCCGATTTCCAGCAGCGTCACGGCTGAGCAATGAACGGCGCGCACCGTCGGGTGCGGGCCCCGCAACAAGGAATTCCGATGGCAAGCAGCAAATCCAGCAAGAAGGCGCCGAAGAAGGCCGAACCGGCCAAGGACAGCGCGCCCGCCAAGGCGAAGGGCAAGGCCAAGGCCGCCTCGAACCCGGCACCCACCCTGGCGCCGCTGGCGCTGGCCGATGTGCGCTCGAAGATCGACCAGATCGACCGCGACATCCAGAGCCTGATCGCCGAGCGCGCGCGCTTCGCCCATCAGGTCGGCAAGGCCAAGGGCAAGCTCGCCGCCGCCGTCGACTACTACCGCCCCGAGCGCGAAGCGCAGGTGCTGCGCATGGTGGTGGATCGCAACGAAGGCCCGCTCAGCGATGAGCTGCTGGTGCACGTCTACCGCGAGATCATGTCGGCCTGCCTGGCCCAGCAGGAGCCGCTGAAGATCGGTTACCTCGGCCCGGAAGGTACTTTCAGCCAGCAGGCCGTGCTCAAGCACTTTGGCCGCTCCGCGCTGGGCCTGCCGATGGCCAGCATCGAGGAAGTGTTCCAGGAAGTGGAAGCGGGCAACGCCGATTTCGGCGTGGTGCCGGTGGAGAACTCGGGGCAGGGCACCATCCAGATCACCCTGGACATGTTCCTGACCTCCAACCTGAAGATCTGCGGCGAAGTGGAACTGCGCGTGCAGCAGTACCTGATGTCGCGCAGCGGCCGCATCGAGGACATCGAGCGCATCTACGCACATCCGCAGTCGTTCATGCAGACCTCGGCGTGGCTGCGCGCCAACCTGCCGAAGGCCGAGAAGATTCCGGTGTCGAGCAACGCCGAGGGTGCGCGCCGTGCGCGCAACGCCGACGACGCGGCGGCCATCGGCGGCGAGAGTGCCGGCCACGTGTACGGCCTGAAGAAGGTGGTCACCAAGCCGATCCAGAACGATGCCGACAACACCACCCGCTTCCTGGTGGTGGGCCGCAACATCTTCCCGACCTCCGGCCACGACCGCACCTCGGTGCTGGTGTTCATCCATGACAAGCCCGGTGCGCTGTTCGACGTGCTCAGCCCGTTCGCCCGCCACGGCATCAGCATGAACCGCATCGAGTCGCGGCCGTCGCACCATGGCAAGTGGGAGTACGGCTTCTTCATCGACCTGGCCGGCCACATCGACGACGCGCCGATGCAGGCGGCGCTGGCCGAACTTGAAGCGCACTCGGCGCAGATCAAGGTGCTGGGCTCCTATCCTGTGGCCGTGCCCTGAGTGCTGCTGGGGCGGCCCCGGCCGCCACCCCCTGATGCATCGCCGGCGGGCTGCCGGCGTTTACGGAATTATCGAACGATGAGCAACGCGCAACACTGGATCGCCCGCAAGGGCCAGCCCCTGCAGGGCAGCCTGACCATTCCCGGCGACAAGTCGGTCTCGCATCGCTCGGTGATGTTCGCCGCGCTGGCCGATGGCACCTCGCATATCGAGGGCTTCCTGGAAGGCGAAGACACCCGCGCCACGGCGCGCATCTTCAGCCAGCTCGGCGTGCACATCGAAACCCCCAGCCCGTCGCAGCGCATCGTGCACGGCGTCGGCATCGACGGCCTGAAAGCGCCGGATGCACCGCTGGACTGCGGCAATGCCGGCACCGGCATGCGCCTGCTGGCCGGGTTGCTGGCGGGCCAAGCGTTCGACTGCACGCTGATCGGCGATGAATCGTTGTCGGGCCGCCCGATGCGCCGCGTCACTGGCCCGCTGTCGCAGATGGGCGCGAAGATCGACACCCAGGATGACGGCACGCCGCCGTTGCATGTGCATGGCGGCCAGTCGCTGCACGGCATCGACTTCGCCTCGCCGGTGGCCAGCGCACAGATCAAGTCCGCAGTGCTGCTGGCCGGCCTGTACGCGCAGGGCGAAACCAGCGTGCTGGAACCGCATCCGACCCGTGACTACACCGAGCGCATGCTGTCGGCGTTCGGCGTGGACATCGAATTTTCACCGGGCAAGGCCCGCCTGCGTGGCGGCCAGCGCCTGCGCGCCACGGACATCGTGGTGCCGGCCGACTTCTCGTCTGCGGCGTTCTACCTGGTGGCCGCCAGCATCATTCCTGGTTCACAGCTGCGCCTGAAGCAGGTCGGCCTGAACCCGCGCCGCACTGGCCTGCTGCACGCGCTGCGCCTGATGGGGGCGGACATCACCGAAGAGAATCCGGCCGAGCAGGGCGGTGAGCCGGTGGCGGACCTGGTAGTGCGCTACGCGCCGCTCAAGGGCGCGCGCATTCCGGAAGCGTTGGTGCCGGACATGATCGACGAGTTCCCGGCGCTGTTCGTGGCGGCTGCAGCCGCCGAAGGCCGGACCGTGGTCAGTGGCGCCGCCGAGCTGCGGGTGAAGGAATCCGATCGCCTTGCGGCGATGGCCACCGGCCTGCGCGCGCTGGGCATGCAGGTGGACGAGACCGAGGATGGGGCCACCCTGCACGGCGGTGTGCGCCTGGGCAGCGGCACCATCGAAAGCCACGGTGACCACCGCATCGCCATGGCATTCGCCATTGCCGGCCAGATCAGCGATGGCGAAGTGCGGATCAACGATATCGCCAACGTCGCCACGTCCTTCCCGGACTTCGATGGTCTGGCCCGCAGCGCCGGGTTCAACCTGGCCTGATCGGCATCGCGCGCACCGGGCCATGCCCGGCGGATCGCATTGCCCGGCAGGTGCCAATCTTGGTTGGCACGCTCACATCTCCCGGTAGGTGCCAACCTTGGTTGGCACGCTTTCCGCATAAAAGGACGGAGGCCGAAGCCTCCGTCTAAACATCACGAACCCCTCGTCCGCGATCAACGCTGCTCGGTACGGAAATCCACCGGGACCCGCACCACGCTGGCTACTGCGCGGCCATCCTGCACCGCGGGTTGGAACTTCCAGTTCTGCACGGTGCTGAGCACCGCACGATCCAGATCGCGACTGCGCTCGCCGCTGCGCGAGACGATCGCAGCGTTGGCGACATTGCCGCGGGTATCCACATTCAGGCTGGCGATCACGCTGCCCTGCACGCCGCTACGCAGCGCGGCGGCGGGGTAGGTGGGCATGCGGTTGCTGGCCAGCGGGCGGGCTTCACGATTGCGCACTACCGGCGCGGCCTTCCGCGAAGCAGTAGCCGGGGTTGCCTGGCGCGCGGCAGGCGTCGCTGCGTCCGTCACCGCCGCCTGCTCGGGGGCCGGCAGCATGCGCTCGCCGACCGGCGCAGGTGCCACCTCTTCCTGGCTGGAATGACGCAGCCAGAGCAGGGCGGCAGCAAACATCGCCACGATCAGTGCGATCCACATCCAGGGCGACGCGTTCTTGTGCTGTACGCTTGAGTCCCGCTGCAACCGCGGCGAATGAAGGTCTTCGTGGGTGGTAACAGCCATCGCAAACTCCTTCCGTCAATGGACGACATGGGCAGTGTTGCCCGAGCCACAGACGGAAAGTGTCAGCGTTGCGTCAACATCACCGGCAGGGTTCAGCTTGCCTGCTGGGGAGCGTTCAGTTACTGCGTCTTGAAGTCGAACGGCACTTCAATGCTGCCAGGCACGGCCTGGCCGTTGCTCTGGGCCGGGGTGAATCGCCAACGGCGCACGGCGTCGGTCGCGGCACGGTCGAGGTCGCGTGAACCGCTGCGCTGGATCACCGTGGCGTTGTTCGGATAGCCGGTGGCGTCTACATCCACGCGTACCACCACGGTGCCGGTTTCACCGGCGCGCAGGGCGGCGGCGGGATAGGACGGTGGCGGCGACTGACCGGCAATCGGCATCGGCTGGCTGTTGCCGGTGGCCGCCGGCGCAGGGCCCGGTGCGGCCGGGGCTGCTTCAGCGATCGGGGCGGGCGGTGGCGGGGCGGTTTCGACCAGCTTCGGCGCTTCTTCCTCGACCGGGGCCGGCTTGGCATCGGGCATGTCGCTGGAACCGGCCGCAGCGGCCAACGGTTCCGGGAGGGGCTCGACCTGGGCGGTTTCCTGCGGGGTCTGCGCGGCCGGGTCGGCGCGGAAGAACTCCTTGTCGCGGCCGGTCAGCCAGACCAGCACGAACAGCAGTACGCCCACGCCGAAGGCGATGCCGGCGATCTTCAGGGCGTTGCGCGGGATATGCACAGTGAAGGACTTGGCGGACGACGAGCGGGGTGCAGACATGGACCGGACCAGTACGGAATGGCTCGATTCTGCCACGGCGGGAATGAACCGGGCGGCAGAAATCCGTATAACAAGCGATAATCCCGTTCCTGATACCCACCACGACACCTGCCATGCTTGATCCAGCCCTGCTCCGCCACCAGCCCGCCGACCTCGCTGAACGCCTGCGCACCAGCCGCGGCTTCGAGCTCGACGTGTCTGCCCTGGAGGCCCTGGAGGCTGATCGCAAGCGCATCCAGGTACGTACCCAGGAACTGCAGAGCCTGCGCAACAGCCGTTCCAAGGCCATCGGCCAGGCCAAGGCCAAGGGCGAGGACGTTTCGGCCATCATGGCCGAGGTTGCTGCCTTCGCCGACGAGCTGAAGGCCTCGGAAGTGGCGCTGGACGAGCTGCGCGAGAAGATCGAAGCGATCTCGATGGGCATTCCGAACCTGCCGGCCGATGACGTGCCGGCCGGTGCCGATGAGAACGACAACGTCGAGCAGGCACGTTGGGGTACCCCGCGCCAGTTCGATTTCAAGGTGCTCGACCACGTCGAACTGGGCGCCCGCAACGGCTGGCTGGACGGCGAGACCGCGGCCAAGTTGTCTGGCTCGCGCTTCACCGTGCTGCGCGGCCCGATCGCGCGCCTGCACCGTGCGCTGGCCCAGTTCATGGTCGACCTGCACACCGGTGAGCACGGCTACGAGGAAACCAACGTGCCGCTGCTGGTCAACGCCGATTCACTGCGTGGCACCAGCCAGCTGCCGAAGTTCGAGGACGATCTGTTCAAGACCGCCGTGGGCGACTCCACGCGTTACCTGATCCCGACCTCGGAAGTGCCGCTGACCAACATCGTGCGCGACGAGATCGTCGAGGCCGAGCGCCTGCCGCTGCGCATGACCGCCCACTCGATGTGCTTCCGTGCCGAGGCTGGCAGTGGTGGCCGCGACGTTCGCGGCATGATCCGTCAGCACCAGTTCGAGAAGGTCGAGCTGGTCTCGATCTGCCGCCCGGAAGACAGCGACGCCGAACACCAGCGCATGACCCGCTGCGCCGAAGTGGTGCTGGAGAAGCTGGGCCTGCCGTACCGCAAGGTGCTGCTGTGCACCGGCGACATGGGCTTCTCGGCCATCAAGACCTACGACCTGGAAGTCTGGCTGCCGTCGCAGGAAACCTATCGCGAGATCTCCTCGTGCTCGAACTGTGGTGACTTCCAGGCCCGCCGCATGCAGGCGCGCTGGCGCAACCCGGCCACCGGCAAGCCGGAGCTGGCGCACACGCTGAATGGCTCGGGCGTGGCCGTCGGCCGCGCGATGATCGCGGTGATGGAGAACTACCAGAACGCCGATGGCAGCATCACCGTGCCGGAGGCCCTGCGCCCGTACATGGGTGGCCTGGAAACCATCGCCTGACAGCCGGCGATTCGCGCCGCCGCCCGAAGCTTAGGCTCGGACGCTACAGATCCATGTAGAGCCGAGCCTATGCTCGGCTGCTCCTGCCCCTGGCGGGCCGCATTGATTATCGGCGCTTCGCGCCGCCGCCCGAGCATAGGCTCGGGCGCTACCGGGTTTCTGCTGCCCTCAGCTTCTCCAGCGGCACCCATCCCGGTTCGCCGGTCTCCGGCACGCACCATGCCCATCCATTGAGCGTGCGCATTCCTCGCAGCAGCTGCCCCGGATCCACATCCAACTCCCGCGCGCAGTAATCCTCCGTGGCATAGGCGTCACCCTGCGCATTGCGACCGATCACCGGCGCCGGCACGAAACCGGGCTGCTGCCCCTTGGCCTCGCACAGGAACCAGTCTTCCCAGCCCTCCGGGCCTTCATAACGTTCGCCCACCACCAGCGCCTGGCCACGGCGCAGGGTGATCGGGTGCGGAAATTCGCTGCGGTGCGCAGCCGTCACGGTGTAGTCCATGGCCCCAGCCTAACGCGCCCACAAAAAAACGGCCCCGCAAAGCGGGGCCGCCAGGGGGGGCCGGGATGGGGGAGGGGATCCCGGCCCGCGTTCAGCGCCCAGACGAGGAGAGAGGGGCGCCGAACGTTGGAACGCGTTACGCAGCGACGGCTTCGGCCGCTTCGTGCGACGGCAGCGCCGCCAGCGCACCGGCAATGGCGTCTTCACGGTGCTGCGGCGAATAGGCGATGCCTTCGGCGCGCACGAATTCGATCTCGTTGATGTCCATGAAGGCGAACACCTGGCGCAGGAACGGCTCCTGGAAGTCGGCCGGAGAGTCGGTGTAGATGCCGCCGCGGCTGCTGGCGATGATCACCCGCTTGCCACCGGCCAGGCCCACCGGGCCGTTCTCGGTGTACTTGAAGGTGCGGCCGGCCACGGCCACGCGATCGATCCAGGCCTTCAGGGTGGACGGGATGCTGAAGTTGTACATCGGCGCGCCGATCACAACGATGTCGGCCTCCAGGAACTGCTGCATCACCTGTTCAGCATCGGTCGCTTCAGCGGCGTCGGTCCTGGCCAGCGAGCTGCTGCGCAGATGCGGTACCGGATTGGCGTCAAGATCGCGATAATCGACCTGCAGGCCGTCGATCTGGCTGGCGAGGCGGGCGACCACGGCGGCCGACAGCTGGCGCGAGACGGAGTTGTCGCCAAGCACGCTGGCGTCGAGATGCAGAAGCTTCATGGCAGTCACCTGTGTTCTGGGAGGAAGGGGCGGGGTGGCCCCGCCGACAGAGAGAACGATAGGTTGTTGCAAAGGCGGAATAAAGGTGGTTGAATGCCACGTATTGTTCTAGATATGGAACTCGGGCATGCATGACCTGAATGATCTGTACTACTTCGCGATGGTGGTCGACCACGGCGGGTTCGCCGCCGCCGAGCGCGCACTGGGTATTCCCAAGTCGCGCCTGAGCCGCCGCATCAGCCAGCTGGAAACCGACCTGGGCGTACGCCTGCTGCAGCGCTCCACGCGCCGTTTCGCGGTCACCGATGTCGGCACCAGCGTGCATCGCCATGCGCAGACGATGCTGGCCGAGGCCCAGGCCGCCCGCGAAGTGGTGGACCGCCTCAGCGCGGAGCCGCGCGGCGTGGTGCGCGCCAGCGTGCCGGTGTCACTGGCGCAGATGCAGCTTCCCAAGCTGCTGCCCAAGTTCCTTGAGCAGTACCCGAAGGTGCGGCTGCAGCTGAACATCAGCAATCGCCGCGTGGATATCATCAATGAAGGCTACGACGTCGCCCTGCGCGTGCGTTCGCGCCTGGACGACGACGGCAGCCTGGTGATGCGCAGCTTCGGCCAGGTGCAGGAACTGCTGGTGGCCAGCCCGAAGTACCTGGACCGCGCCGGACGCCCCAAGGACCCGGAAGAGCTCACCCAGCACGTCACCCTCAGCATCAGCGAAGACGAAGCACGCCAGCGCTGGGAACTGCATGGCCCGGAAGGCGAAGTGCGCCGGGTCGACCTGCAGCCGCGCGTGGCCGGCTTCGACTTCCCGCTGCTGCAGAGCATGGTGAAGGACGGTTTCGGCATCACCATGCTGCCGGAAACCGTGTGCGCCGACGCCGTGCGCAACGGCGAGCTGGAAGTGGTGCTACCGGACTGGTCGCTGCCGCAGGGCGTGTGCCACGCCGTGTTCGCCTCGCGCCGCGGCCTGCTGCCGGCGGTGCGCGTGTTCATCGACTTCCTGGCCGAGCACCTGCCGCCGCAGCTGGAGGCCTCGCGCCTGGATTGCGGTGGCGCCTGTGAAAAGGCCAAGGAGCGGATCAAGGCCAGTGCACTGGGTGCGCTGGCGGTGGATGCCGGCTGAGAGAGCTGAACGGTAGCGCCGGGCCATGCCCGGCGTTGCTGTTTTCCAGCTGATCAGTTCCGGCCGAACAGCCGGTCCCAGAAACTGCGGCGTCGCGCTGCGGCCGGTGGCGGTTCGGCCGCAACGACCGGCGCTTCCAGCACCGCCATCAACTCTGCGCTGCGTGGCTTCTTCAGGAACCGCGCGTAGTCCAGATAGCCGGTCACCTTGCTCATGTGCAGGCGCTCGGGCATCGCCGGTAGCTCGCCGCCCCGTAGCAGCACCCGCAATGCCTGCGGGCGGTCCAGGCGGATCGCCTCGTACACGGCGGTACCGCCGCAGCCCGGTTCGATCTGGTTGGCGCGCTGCGGCGCATCCTTCAGCAGGTCCTGCAATGCCTCCGTGTCGTCTCGTTCGACGGCAGCCACCAGTCGTGCCAGCGCCTCGGCTTCTGCAGCTGGCAGGTTGTCGCGATAGGCCTGGTCGGCAATCTCGCGCTCGTCGCGCCCATCGCCACCCTCGATGCACAGGAAATCGGTGACCAGGGCGACCGGAATGCCGGACGTATCCAGCGCCCAGTAGCTGGGATACACACCGTCGCCCCAGCCGCTGGTAAAGACCACCAGGCCGTGCGGCGAGTCCTCGCCCCAAGGGCGGTACTCGGCGCCTTCGTCGAGGCCGTCGTGGTCGATCAGGGCATCCGACCACGCATTGTCTTCGTCGCCATCGGCCCGTTCGATCAGCGCCAGCAGTGCCTGTTGGGTGTCGGTATCCATGAAGCAGCCGATGCCGGCGTCGACCGGGTAGCCGATGAAGCTGTCCTCATCCAGGCCGGTCAGGTCCTGCGTGGTCCAGCGCGCCATCTGCCAGTGCAGGGCAGACGCAGTAAGGGCTTCGCGGGGCTTGAACCAGACCACGGCCAGCGCCGGGCGGCCGCTGTGCACGATGATCTCAACCGGATGCCGGCCCAGCGGGGCGGTGTAGTCGGCCAGCGCTGGTGCTTCGGCCTGGACAAGCGGATCGCAGACCACCAGATGCCCGCTGCTGACCGGCAGATGGCCGGCGAAGGTGCGGTGCAGGGCCACAGCGGCCAGCTGGGTGTCGTCCAGCAGGGTGGTGCGCAGGTTGGCCAGGTCGAGGTGGGCCATGGGGGCTCCGAGTGCGGTGAAGGCCCCCACCGTGCCGGATGCGGAGGGCAGGGGCAAGGTGGTCTTGGGCAAATGGCCTTCACGTGCGAGAATACGCCGCTGCCCGGGCGACCGGGACCCGATTGGAGAGATGGCCGAGCGGTTTAAGGCACCGGTCTTGAAAACCGGCGAAGGGTCAAACCTTCCGTGGGTTCGAATCCCACTCTCTCCGCCAGTCTTTACAAAAAGCTCCTAGAAATAGGGGCTTTTTCGTTTTTACAGCCCTTGCTACCCACCCGCTTACCCATCCACCTGCAAAGGTCGATTCTGCGCGATCTGCTGCCGAACCCAGCCTTGCACCTCGGATTGTATCCAGAGTGCGCGGCGACCGATGCGGATAGAGCGAGGGAAGCGACCGCCCTTGATTTCTCCGTAGATGAAGGTGGTCCCCATGCCGGTCATCTGGCGCACGCGATCGAGCGATAGCAGTTCTTCGAGTCTTTCAGCCGCGCCCATGATGACCTCCGATGCGGCGAGCCTTTGGCGTGCGTTCGGTCAGGCCAAGCTGGAACTGCAGTACGTTGTCGATCGGCATATCGACCGATGCGGGACGCGCGCTGCGCGCCGGGCGATTCAATCTGCGCCATGCTGCGATGGCCTTGTCGGGGTCGGCATGCTTGCTGGTCGACCTGCAGGCGCACTCGACCAGGTGGCCACCGCCTGCGGAGGCGCAGCGCTTGTCGTGGATGTGGCGCGCGCGGTGGCCGGCGGCGCAGTTCGGCAACCCTTCCGGGTGGCTGATATGTTCCTGGGTCATGGCTTGTTGCACTCCTCGATGTGGGCTTCGAGCTGTTCAATCAGGAAGGTGGCTTCGGTGGCCCGGCGGCGGCGTTCGTGCGCACTGACCGGAGCCGGGCCGGCGTCCCGGATCCACTTCAGGGGTTCGAGGAACCAGCTCGGTTCGACGGGTAGACGCGTGCGCGGGTTCGACTTTCTGGATCAGTGGCTCACAATCCGGGCCGGCCCAATCCTCGCTGTCGCCGCAGCGGATGCACACGCGTCCACTGAATTCGTGCAGCTTCTCCGGCTGGATCACGCGCGGGGTTTCGAACAGGGCGCGGACAACAAGCCCACGCTGGTGGGCGCCGTAGACGTGCCCTGCGTCGGCCTGCATCCAGCAGCCTGGCGCGAAGTCGTCCTTGAGCCTGTACTCCCAGCGCACAGGCTGCGCGGTGTAGAGCGCGGTCATCAACGTATCGGCCCAGGCGCGCACTTGGTCGACGGCAACGGGACCGCTGGCGGGGTCGATGCGTCGCATGGCAGAGACAACCGCGGCGACAGGCGACGACGCCTTGGTGGCCTCGACAGCCGTGGCCGGGGAAATAGGTAGTGGTGCTGTCATGCTATTGCTCCAAGGGGAAGGCCAGGCTGTGCAACTCGGATGCGAGCCTCGGCGATCGCTGCATAGGTCGGGTCCAGCTCGATGCCGACGAACTGGAAACCCTCGAGCACGGCTGCCTTGCCCGTGCTGCCGCTGCCCATGAACGGATCCAGTACCAAGCCGCCGGCTGGAGTGACCAGTCGACACAGGTAGCGCATGAGGTTTGTTGGCTTCACGGTGGGGTGGTGGTTGCCGTTCCGTGCTGACCAGTCGGCAGTCTCGCGATCGCGCATCGTCGCGCGGGCGGAGGCAGCCGGCACCGGGCCAGAATCCAGCCCGTCGTTACGGTCTTCGCGCGTAGCCTTGGCGCAGTAGAAGAACCGCGCAGCGGTGCCAGAGTCGCCGCGAGCTCGATGCTCTGAAACCCCGGCGAACTCGCCGTAGACCTGAGCGGTTCTAGCGAACATTGGGCCAGTGTCCCGCTGCTGCCCTGGTGCGTCGGGGAACCCAGCGAGTACTTCAGCGCTCCCGTCGTGAACCAGGTTGGCGGGCCAACGCCCCAGCGCTTCTGCCTTGGCGACGTTGGCATTGCAGCGATGGGCATGTGCCGCCTTGGCCTGCTCGTCCTACATCCATGGCCGGTGCCATCCATCGGGACCGACCTTCGGCGCGGTCGACTGATCGCCGCCGCCGAGCTTGTCATCGGTGGGAACCCTGCAGGCGTCGATGTTGAGGCCGCCGGTGCCGTGCAGATGCCAATTCGCTGCCACCGTGCCGGCAAGTGGCTTGCGGGCGACGGTGATCGGCTCGAGCGCGGGCTTCAAGGCAGTTCCACCCCAGGGTCCGTTATGCGACTTCGGGAAGCCGCTGCCATAGACCCACGCGATCATGTCGCGGATCTCGAAGCCGGCGTCCTCGATGCGCACAGCCATGCGGTGCTGCGTGCGGGTGCCGGCGAAGGCCAGTAGGTGACCGCCAGGCTTCAACAAGCGCAGGCACTCGGCCCATATCTCGGTGCTGGGTACGTCGTAATCCCAGCGCTTGCCCATGAATGACAGGCCGTATGGAGGATCGGTCACGATGGCGTCGATCGAGTTGGCGGCCATTGCCACGCATTACTTCCAGGCAGTCTCCGACGAGAATCATGCGGACACGACCGTGCGAACAGTGACAGAATTCCGAGAGACCCAGGAAGGAGTGCGAATATGGATTTCGTCGCAGCTTTGAGTGAGTGCTGGTGGCTTGGCCACGAATGCACGCCAAATTGGGACGCATGGGGAGCGACTTTCGCGCTGACAGGCGTCGGGGCGACCATTGCTCTTGGTATTTTTACCTATCGACTTGGAGTGGCCGCCAGGAACGCCAGCATGGCGGCGCTCGAGATATCCCAGGAAAGCCACAGGACCCAAGAACTTGACCGGAAGCGCGAAGCTGCCTTCGTGATGCATTTTCTCCACGGTGAGTTCGTGTGGACGGCGGCGCGGATTCGCCGGTTCTACGAATGCCTGGGCAGTGAAGTGGAAGTAACTGGAGATCTGGATAAATCTCAGCGCGAGAAATTCACTGAGATGGTGCGCATGCTCGAAATGCGACAAACTCAGTCCCTTATGTCTCGACTGCACGTGTTGGACGACCCCCACGGGGCTATGCTGGCTCGTGTGCTGGGGCAGGCGCGACTCTTTCACAAAGCATTTGAAAAGTTCGCCGATCCAGCTTACGAGCCTGACATCCAATTCAATTTGGATGGATTTAGAGCAAAGGGCCCTCGCCTCGAGGATGATCTCAAGACACTGGCGAAAGCTTCCAAGGTCCACACTCCTGAAGATCAAGACGCGAACTGACTCGCTACACGGGCGTTCAGCCACGTCCATGCGCGGGGCGGCGTGCATGCCGATGGTCAGCTCGTCGTGGTTGTAGGCCAGGGCGGGATCGATGCCGAGGGCCTGCTTGAGCCCCTCGCTGGCGCCTCCGCCGCCCGCGAGCAGGTCCACCACGATTTCGCCCGGGCGCAGGCGGGACCGTTGCGGCGCGGGGAAGTTGAAGGATCGGGAGGGCATACTCATATCCGAACACCCCGAAACAGGTTTAATCGAGGCAATGGTTGAGATGACTCTTGGCCGCCCACACCTCTGGAGGACATCCACCAGAGGAGGTACGTTTCGTGCATAGCGGAAGACAGGGGGCATGGAGTTTTCATCCCAACAACTTGGCCAGGCTTCATGAGCTGGCCACTGCTGAGGTGGAGCGCCGTCGCGCTCAGATTGCCCGGCTGGAGAAGGAGCGGGGTAGCTTTGAAGCTGAGCGCTCCGCAGTCGGTGCTGCGCTTAGTCTGGTTGAGCGAGCTGCAAATGGACCTGGCACTGCCTCGCGCTTGGTGATGAGCGACTACGACTCGTATTTCCAAGACTATTGCCGCGGTATTGATGTTGATAAATTCACAAAAGTGTTGGTGGAAATCGATCAGGCGATATCCCACAACAAGAGGCGCACCGAAGAACTGTTGGCGGCTGTAGAGACCGCAGAAGCAGATATTGTGTTCATCGAACGCATGATTGCGTGCCCCCAGGAGCGGGTGTTTAAGCTTCCTGTCAACCCCGATTACATTGAGTAACGAGCAGTTGTGTAGGCCGGTCATGGACGACTGGTCGTCTCGCCGATGCTGGTCATTGGTCATGCTCGCTGCTCCTCAGTGCCGTTGATCTGCTGACCGCCGAGAGCGGCGCGAGACTCCCACCGTTCGGCTTCGTTGGTGTAGTAGGCGAAGCGCTCCTGGCGCTCTCGCTCGGTGAATTGCGTGTCGTGCAGCGCGTGCTCGGCGGCGTTGCGGTTGGCTTTGGCCATGCGGACCGGGTCGTCCTTGAAGATGTCGAGCTGGTTACGCACGCTGGACTCCTGGAATGGGTTGCCGGCTGGTGGAACCCGGCCGGCGCGGGTTCCCTGCGCTACAGGGGGAGAGCGCAGGGCAGGGGACGGTGGTCGGGAACGAACCCGCGGCCACGTGGTACGCGCTTTGCGCTGTAGTGGTTCACCTGACTTTTCTGCGCAAACGATGCATGCGAGCATCGAGGTCCAACAATCCAAGGAAGGCCGCATGAGCGTCAGTTCCGCTGAATCTCCGTCTGCCAATGAGATACCAGGGCCTATCCGTGGATTTAAGGAGATTGCGGATGCGGTCGTTGCGCTCGCGGCCTTCGCTACCGGCCCGGCGATACTCTTTCTCGCGATGGACCCACTTGTTGCCTACGTGCCTGGAATCTCTGCGGAATGGGCGACGTTCTTTCTGGCGGTCGCTGCTATCGCCGTGCCGTCGTGCCCTGCCATCGGCTTCATTACTGGATTTAGACCGCAGAGAACGGACAGCAAAGCATCGAAACGTCGTCTCTGGGCCATTCTGTCTATCTTGGTCCTTTCGCTGGTGTTGAACGTTTCCGCAATCGTGTGGAATGACCGTGCCAAAGAGCATCGGCGCAAGCTCGATCAGGTGGCCACGCAGCAAAAACAAGCTGATATCGAACGGGATCGGGCAGCTCTTGTGCAGGCTGTTTCTGCTGCGGTTGAAAAAGGGCTTCGCGACGGAGGGAAGTGCTCGCCGTAGCGGGCAACAATCTGAGACAGATGTAGCGCGCTGAGCCTTGCAGCGGTGGGGGAGGGCGGCGCTCATGCTGCGGCGCCTGCAGCGCGGCGCGCAGCTGCTTGGCTGCTGCCTGCAGCTGGTGTGCGTGCTGCTCCGCTTCGTCGGCGGTGAGGTGCAGGCGGGCAGCGCCCATGTCTGCGATGACGCGTTCGCTGACGTGGTCAGCGGTGACTTTCATCTCCGCCGATCGGCAGTGCACTGATATGCCAGCAGGCTTTGAGGCGTACACCCCATCTGGAACAGTGCAGGTCCGCAGCGACCTGCTCAACTTCCACCTGCGCCACAAGTTCGATATCAACGAGGCGGGCGCCGTTGCCTACCAGGTGTCGGGGATCGTAGTAACCCGGTACGTCACGCGTGACTTTCAGGCCAAGAGCCCGGTGGTTGCCGTCACGGGTCCGAACAACAACTTCGGGCTCAGCGTGATTCTGACCAATCTCGGCGGCAACAACTGGCGCGTGTCAGCCTACACAGGTTCATCGTTTGTGTTCGGCACGGTGTGGGTATACGACTCGGTTGTGACTGGAACGCCGGGCAAGACCGGCATCGAGGTGTACCGAGAGCACACCGGCGAGCTGGCGTTTGCTTCTTGGGCAAAGCCCCTTCGGATCGTAGGCGTGACAACTGCCCCGTTCGGGGCGGCAGAGGGCGCCTACATGCAGGTCCCGGCTGGTCGGCGCTACGCGGTGATCTCGTCTCGTTCGTGCCAGCGGATTGAGCGTAGTGTGGGCTTCCGCTTGACCGGGCCGCAGGGGGATGGAACGGGCGCAGCGGGGTCGGGACGCTTCTACTATGCGGGCGCGGCTGCCCTGATCCCGCAGTCCGACAACGCCACGCAGTTCAGTGCATCCGGCCACTTCGTGCTGATCGACGTGACCGGCCACTAAGCTGCAGCGTCACGGTGAATGAACGACGGGCCGTGTCAGATTGCGCCCATGTGCTATTCCGCCCAGATCACCGTCGCCTATCAGAAGCTGGTCAGGATGACCGGCGCACCTGCTCTCTAGAGATCAGGCCTGGCGCTTAAGTTTGGCGACGGCAAATGACGTTATGGCAGCGGGTCGACCGAACAGCAGCGCGAAGACGTTGACGCGGCAGCGTCCGAGCCAATCCGGGCGCCCTGAATGCGATAACCCCCGATAGGAATGCCGAAATGCGGCAAAAGAGGCGGCCCGAAAATGCCGCCTCTATCTATTCTGCGGAGCTAGATCTCTTGTGAGCCCCGGGGTATTTTATACGATCCGAGTGGGCCAACCGTTACTGCGCCTGTTTTCCCACTGTTGCCCCCGTGGCTGCCACTGGGAAGGTCGGCTCCGCCGCCTCTACCTACACCCTGGCCGCGGCCATAGCCGCTGCCGGAGCCTATACCGCCAGCGCCGCCATTGCTTGGCGTGGAAGTCTGTTGCTCTGGCTTTCCGCCAAAGTAATTCCCGCTGTCAGTCTTTGTGTATGTTACGCATCCGCCTGCATTACAGATCATGATCTTATCGCCGGGCACCATATTGATCGGCGCAAATGTGTTGCGCCTCGCGGCCGCCTCCCACTGAGTCAAAAACACGCTGGTAATGGGGTCCGGGTTTGGGCTGCCTACGTGGCAGGCTTCGCAGCTAAATGGGCCATAGAGCTCGCCTGATGTCGCTGCCTTTACATACCAGATCCAGCTGCAGATGATTAGAGTTGCAGCGAGTACGGTGTTGCAGATTTGACGTCCGTGTTGCATCGTGCGGTCTCCTTAGCTCTTATTGGCAGCAGTCGTTATAGATTTTTTCTGCACGTCTGACGGCATCCTGCTGCTGAGAGGATGTCAGTTCTTCTTTGTATCTATTGATAAGTTCGTCGGGGGCGGCTGCCGGAAATGCTCGGCGTACGGCCAAGTAGTAGGCATATGCATTAGTTGGGTTTCTTTCCATGATTATTCCATTATCATTTGCGTTCGCGAGGGAAATTAAGGCGTCAATACTCCCGCTTTTTGCGGCTTCGTTGAGGAACGATGCTGCACTTTCCTTCCATTCGCTTACCAGTTCCGGGTTTCGGACTGCACCTGTTGCGCCGCCGAATGCCGATTCTGTGTCGGTTGCATAAAGAAGCATGGCTTCAATTGAGCCTTGTTGCGCCGCTTCTAGAAGCCATTTTCCAGGAGGGGAGAGTGCTGGGTCTTTTAGTAGTTCTTCGCACTCGCGGAGGCGGCTTTCAGACGACTCAAGTGCTTGCTGCTTTGCCGGTTCACTAGGCATTCGGGTGGCGGACTGAAGTTCACTCGGCGATCCCGCATTCCGACAGTCTAAAGCGGCTAGATAAATACTGTATGTGGCCGTGCTATCGCCTTGGTTTGAAGCGCCAAGAAGAGATTGTATATATGCTTTCGCGTCGCCTTTGGGGCGAAAGTCGCCGCTGCGTGAAATGACGAATCCCCTTTTCCCCAGTGGCTGCACGTGATCGGGATCAAGCTTTCTTTCTTTGACTAGATCTGAGTACGATTTCCCCTGCGCACCTTGGTGGTCGATCACTTTTTCATTATGAGAAGGGTTGGCGTTATGGTCAGTTGAGGAAGGCGATTTTCTGTCGTATACGAACACCACTAGCACGCAAAGTGCGACTATAGATGCAGCTAATGTGGTTAACGCGAAACTCTTTCGATTCATGGATGGCTCGGGTTATTTGTTGTATATGGCGGGGCTTCGATCTTCTGCGCGGCTTTATCCCGTCAGGCCCAGGCCATTGGCGCCAATGGTGCCAGTCTGTCGATAGGGCCGTTCGTTTGATTATTTCTCCTTTGCTAAGGTGAACGAGCCCGAAAGCGAGCCTGCCGTAGAATGCATCGGTAGCGGGTTGGTGCTCTGCAACTTCCAGCCTAAGTTTCCTCTATACATCTATAACGTCTCAGCGAGCCATCCCCCCCCCAGTCCGCACGGTTTCTTTTCCGACGTCGCCTTGGGCACAACTCGAGTGCACAGGTACGGATTCGATGCAACAGGTTGGTCATGCGTTGAGCGCATTCCTCTTCCCCTGCTCGGCGACTCAAAGCGTAGTCCCTGAGTAGCCTACAAGTAGTAGCGCCATTCAAAGGTGTGATCTCGTGCGCTCGCAATAGGACTGAGTGCACTTGTTATCATGCAACAAAATGTGCCAATGCTGCGTTGGCTGCTGTCGACCTAGCGCGTCGTAGCTCAAGTACCCGTTCTACGAGCACTGGCTGGCCGCGTGGGGAGAACCCCGAACGTCAGTGGGTGGTTGCCCGATACCGCGCGTCAGCCGTTGCGGGCAATCTGACTGTGCCGGATCCGGGGCCGCAGGCAGCTCAACCCGGGGGCGCGTGAGCAGCGCCGCGCCGGCACCGAGTCCGAACGATTCAGCCAGGTCGCTGCCGTGTTCGCAGGATCTGCGATCGCCGGTCGTATCCTTCCGGCCATGCACTCCTCCCACGGCTTCCGCATCGCCCCGATCCCCTCTGGCTGGGTCCAGACCGGTGAGCGCTGGGCGCTCTGGTACAACGGCCGGGAGACGGCCAGCGTCACGCCAGATGGCGGTCCTGGGGTCCGGCTATGGATGGAAGGCCAGAAGATGTGGCAGGTGAAGGAAGTGCGTGCGGCCAACGTCCGGCAGGCGAAGCGCTACGCCGAGCGCTGGTGCGCGGCCAGGCTGTACCCCGACCTGCCCCTGCGCCAGGCGGTTGCCCGGCTGACCGACAGCACCCCGATCCAGCCTGAGCCCCCGCTGCCTGGCCTGCCGCCGACCCGTGAGCAGCAGCAACAGGTCCGGCGCCTAGCCGAGGCCGGGCGGTTGGAACTGGCGCGGATCAAGGAAGCGCTGGAACCGCGCCGACCGCCGAAGGAGACCAAGCCCAGGGCGAGGGATCCGATGAAGGCGTGGGTCAAGGCAGGTAGAGAGCAGCTGTCCCGCGCTCGAATCTGATCCCCGTTCAGGGGAGGCGGTCGACTCAAACTGCTTGCCACACTTGCCCTTTCACCAGAGAGAGCAATGATGAACGCTACCAATCGAAAGACCGCCAGCTTCGGAGTGCCGTGGGAATCGGCCTACGGGTACGTACAGGCCGTCCGCGTCAACAACACGATCTTCGTGTCCGGCCAGCTCTCGCACACGCCGCAGGGGGAGCTGGTTGCGCCGGCGGAGCTGGGGTCTGACGGCAAGCCCGCCAACTTCGACACCATGGAAGCCCAGATGAGGCGCACCTATGAGAACGCCCAGGTGCTGCTGACGGAGTTGGGTGGGTCGCTTGCGGACGTGGTCGAGGAAACGCTGTTCGTCATCGACGTGCCGGCGGCCTTCGCGGCAAGTGGCAAGGTCCGGCCGGCCGTGTATGGCCAGCCGGTGCCGCAGGTGGCCAGCAACCTGATCGGGGTCTCGGCGTTGGCCTTCCCCGAACAGCTGATCGAGATTGCCTTCCGGGCGGAAGTGCAGAACTGAAGTCGTGAGCGGGTGGGGCGGGTGTGCGCCCCATCCGCCAAGTGCGCGACGGAGGCAGCGGGCGGAGCGCGGGCCGCTGGGTGCGCCGACCGCCGAAGGAGACCAAGCCCAGGGCGATGGATCCCATGAAGGCGTGGGTCAGGGCGGGGCGGGCGCAGCTTCGCCGCAGCTAGTGGCCGGTGGACGGACGTGGAGCGGGTCAAGGAAGCGCTGGAGCCGCGCAGGCCGCCGGCGGTGACCAAGCTAGGACGAGGAGGCCACTGGAGGCATAGGTTCGCATGGAAGTTGCTCTCTTGGAGTGGATGCCGTCATTGTGTTGCCTCCCGGATGTCCAAGAGAGCTACGCGGGCCGTGTACGCCAACGCCGCCCTCCGCTGCCGAAGCCATACTTTGGGACCGATCCGAGGCCGTGTAGACTCCGCTTAGGGATAGCGTGGTGAATTGGCATGGATGAGAAGAAGCAGATGGAAGAGTTCCAATACGCGTACGTTGCTGCGCTTGGCGCTCACGCCGGGTTAAACAGATCCGATTTTCGTGTTGACGACGATAGCGTCGACGTACAGTTCACCGCGCGTGGCTTGCAGCTTCCAGGTCTGCGGCGCAGTCCAATTATCCAGCTTCAATTGAAGTGCACGACACAGGCTAAGTTCGCTGGAGGATTCCTTTCGTTTGATCTGAAAATGAAGAACTACGATGACCTCCGTGCTAATACCATGGCGCCACGATACTTGGCTGTTCTTGTGGTGCCTGTGGGGGTATCAAACTGGTTGACTCACGGAAATGGCTTTGTCAGCTTGCAAAACGAATGCTATTGGCTCTCGCTGAAGGGTATGGCGCCAGTACCTAACACCAGTCAGGTGGTGTTGAAGATTCCGATTGCAAATAGGCTCACCACATCTGCCCTGATCGATATGATAAAGGCTGCGAGCAATGGTGCCAGCATATGAGCGTCGTTCACAATGAAGTGACATCCTCGGCTGCAGTGGCCTACCTGAAATCCCGCAAATGGAACGAGTCTGGGGAGTTCCCAGGTTTGGCGACTCTTTGGTCCGCGCCGACCAATCCGGATATCCAGGTGGCAGTTCCGACGGATGCGTCAATCGCAGACTACGCCGACAGAATGTCAGACGTTACGAGAGAGGTGGCCGAATATGAGGGGCGATCTCCAGCGAGCGTTGTTGATGACATGCTTGGGCGCTTCTCTGGAATTGTTTCGGTACGCGTTCTCGGGAACGATACCAGTCTCGGAAAAATTCCGATTAGGGACGGCCTTATAGCGGTCGCCAAGTTGAAAAGCTTGTTTACTGCTGCAGCACTAGCGTTGGGTGGGAAGCGCCCCGTATACGGCGGTAAGATTCCAGAAGTCGCAAAGGGATATCTTGACTCCCTGCTCTTGGGGCAGACCGAAATCGGCAGCTATGTAATTAATGCGTACGCACCATCTGAGTGGTCATCTCAAAGAAGACCTGAGCCTACTTACGCGCGTTCCGTAATTTCCAGTATGGCTGTTGCGCTCGAAGTAATTGAGGGCGTGGCTGCAAAAGACATAGATACGGCGGATCGATTTGCTGAGCTCGACCAAGCTGTATCTTACGGAGTGAGCGCAAACTTGTGTGATGCACTGTTGGGTTTCGCAGGTGCCCGAGGAGGGCGCCCGTTTGAGATTGCTGTCAAGTCTCCCTTCGGTGGTCTTGTTGAGGGCGTTGACAAAAAATTTCACTTTGGAGAGGGTTCGGCATCAAGGCTTCGGATTGCATCCGGCTACTACAAGGGCGACTACGTTATTCCCAGCGTGACGCTACTTGGAATAGTACGCGACCTGTCAAGGTCGAATCCTTCTGATCCGGGAGAAGTAGTTATACAGGCCCGTGTTGCGGATGCTGAGCGATCTGTAACCATTCAATTGAATCCGGTCGATTATCACATAGCTGTTTTGGCTCATGATCAAGGTGCGCTGGTTAGATGCTCAGGGAGCGTCCGCATCAAGGCCGGTAGGGCGACGTTACTGCAGCCTCACGGGTTCACCCTTGTCGAAGTAGGGCCTCCACTCCTATGAATGGCGACTGCACAGGCCGGAGCATTAAGTTCGCGTAGATCTACCGGTCACGCAGTACATCGCCCAAGCTTCCATCATTACTCTCCGTTTTTCCAGCATTGTGCCCCGCTTGTAGGCTGCCTTAGCTTTATCGCGAATTCTGTGGGCGAGCGCAGTTTCCGAGAGGTCGTCGGGAAACTCTGTCGTCTCGCTCACCCAGTCCTTGAAGGTCGACCTGAACCCATGGACGGTGATGTGGCCGTATCCCATGCGCTTGAGCAGCGCCAGCATTGCGTTGTCGCTGAGGGGGGCGTTGCTTAAATCGTTGGGGAACAGTAGGCGTCGTTTCATCCGCGGCCTGATTAGCGCCAGCGCCTCCTCCTGCAGTGGGACGGTGTGCTCCACCTTTGCTTTCATCCGGTCCCTGGGGACGGTCCATGTACCGGCCATAATATCCACCTCTGCCGGGCTGGCCCCTAGCGTCATGCCTGTCCGCGCAGCGGTCAGAATCGTGAACTCCAAGGCACGTGCTGCCTCCCCATGTCGAGAGCGCAGGGCGGCCATGAAGGAGGGCAGCTCGGCATAGGGGAGGGCGGCAAAGTTCTCCACCTTGGTCACCGCGGTGGGCTTCGGCAAGATCACCGCCAAGTGCCCGCGCCATCGCGCCGGATTCTCCCCGCTGCGCTTCTTCTGCACGGTCACGGCATCAAGCACAGCCTCCATTCGTTGCCGAACCCGGCTGGCAGTCTCCGTTTTGGTGGTCCAGATTGGCCGCAGTACGGCCAAGACATGCTCGGTCTCGATGCGGTCCACCCGCAGCTCCCCAAGCACCGGTTTTGCATAGGTCTCCAGCGTGCTAGTCCACTGGCCGGCATGCTTCGGATTGCTCCATCCCGCTTCGCGCTCCGCGATGTATGCGGTGGCGGCCTCCCAGAACGTCGGGATGCTGGCCGTTGCGACGGCCGCAGCTCGCCTACCCGCAAGGGGGTTCTGGCCGGCCTGCACCATCTTCCTCGCGACTCCTGCCGCCTCCCGCGCCTCGGCCAAGCCGATCACGTGCAGCGGCCCCAGGCCCATCTCCGGGCGCTTCCCCTCAAATCGATACCTGAACACCCAGCTCTTGGCGCCGGTCGCGGTCACCTGCAGGTACAGGCCTCCACCGTCCGGGTGGTAGCCTGGCTCGGCGATCGTCGCCACCCGTCTCGCCGTCAGGCGATTGATCTTCAATCCCATTTCCTACCCATCCATGTACCCGCCCAGCAAGCGCGGCTTCCCGCGAAGGCGTACGAACCAGACCGGATGGTGAAACGTAGCTGGCGCAAGGGCTGAGACTGGTTTCACGAAGGCGCACGGAAGCTAGGGAACGCCCTAAATTCAGACACTCTCTCCGCCAGGATTCCACAAGGCCTCTGGCGACAGGGGCCTTCTTGTTTTCTCAAGCTTCTCTACCCGCGACGCCCATCCTTCGGCTTGTTGTGGCACAACGGATAGCTGGAGCACGACCGGAAGGCCCCATGCGGCCCATTGCGGTCCACGAACACGCCAACCTTGCACGCTGGGCAGCGCTCTTCCGAAATGGCCGCACCTGAAATCGCGGTCACTTCCACTGCTCCGTCCTTCACCAGCTCATCCAGGAATGGCGAGTGCTTGCCCTGCAGGGTGAACATCGCAACCGACCGCCGCGCACGCGTGAGCGCGACATAGAACAACCGCCGTTCTTCGCTCAGTGGATAGGTATCCCCGTCCGGCATTGCCAGCGAAAGCACCGGGTCATCCGCACGCAGGCTCGGGAAGCTGCGGTTGATCATGCCCGGCAGGATCACGTAGTCCGCCTCGCGCCCCTTCGATCGATGGGCGGTCAGGAACTCGACGTCCATCGTGCTGCCAAAGGCCGTCTTCCAATCCGAAGGCACCGCGGCGCGATCCGCGCGATACCGCCCCAGAACAAAGACCGTCACGCGTCCATTGCGGCCCTGCGCCACCGCGCCTGACAACAGTTGCTGGTGCAGCTTCGAAAGGTACTGGCGAACGCCATCCTGCACCTCCTCACGCCGGTTCATCTGGAACGCCTGCAGCACCGGGCCGACTGCCGGCGCAGCAGAGCGGACCTTCTTGGCCATCTGCGCGGGGTTGCGGCTGATGAAGCGGCTGGAAACATCACACAGTGCCTGCGGGCAGCGGAACGTCTGCTCCAGTTTCAGCACCTGGCCATGCCCCATCCACTCGCGGAAACCGGTCATCACCGAAACGTCGGCGCCAGCGAAGCGATTGATCGACTGCCAGTCATCGCCCACCGCAAACAGATGGCGGCCCGGTTGGCTGACCAGCGCACGGCAGAGGCGCGCACGGGCGCGCGAAGCGTCCTGGAATTCGTCGGCCATCACCAGTTCGTAGGGTGATTCATAGTGGCCCTGTTCCAGCAGCCCGGCGGCCATGTTGAGCATGTCTTCGAAATCAATGCTGCGCTCGTCAGCCAGTGCATCGTCCCAGGCCTGGAAAACCGGCCCGGCGATCTCCAGGAAGCGCCGGTAGCGTTCCTTGAACTGATCCTCAGGCATCTGCCGCAGGCGCGCTGCCATATCGTCCAGCGTCAGGCAGTTGCTCTTGGCGTGCGCAATGAAGGTCCGCATCAAGCCGATCAGGTCGGCATCGGGCATCGGCCTGGCACCCTGGTCAGGCAGCTCGCGATCCGGGTTCGGGTCGAGTTCGACACCAGACGCACCCAGCCGCTCGGCCAGATCCTGCAGGGCCAGTCCACTGCGCAGGCCGAACGACGTCGTTTCGACCACTGCGGTGCCGCGTGCCGCATGCTGCGGCCGCTTCCAGTGCATCCCTTCGTTGTAGTTGGGAAAGTGCTTCGGCGGCTGGCCATCGGCATCCAGCGCAAAGTGCTCGTGACAGAGCCGGGCGTCCGGATAGTAGAAGTCCGGGCGATACTGGCGATGGGTATCCGTCGCGGTATCGAACTCGTAGCGCCGCTCGTAGTCATACGCCACGCCGTTGTAGAACAGCCAGTTGGCGATCACGCACTCTTCCAGGCTCTTTACCCGCTCGCCCTGCAGTGTGCGGATGTAGGGCGTGCCATCGCGGTCGTAGCCATCGGCCTCCATTTCCGCGCCGAATGGCGGCAGGTCGCGCCCGAACACCAGGCGGAACATGTCCCACTGGGTGCGGAAGTGGGTCGAGCGATCCTTCAGGTCGTCCACCAGGTCGGCCAGCTTGTTGAAGCCCAGCGCCGCGTCGACCGCCCATTCCGGGATATCCGGCTTGCGCCCCGTGGCCTTGGCGATGATGGACAGGCCCAGGGCGTGAAAGGTCCGGGCCTCCACTACGGTGTCGCCCATGCCGAGCCGGCTGAAGCATCGCTGTGCGCGCTCCTGCAGCTCCTGGGCGGCATCCTTGTTGAAGGCGAGCATCACGATCCGTTCGGGTTCGACAAAGCCGCGATCAATGGCATACGCGGCCTTGGCGACCATCGTGGAGGTCTTCCCGGAGCCGGCCGCGGCCACGACCTGCACGCGGTTGTCGAAGCAGATGACGGCGCGAGCCTGCTCCTCGGTCAGCGGCCTGCTCTCGACCCGGTCCAGGAAGGGCTTGGCCAGACCCAGTTCGCGGGTCGCCATTGCCTCATTGGCGTCCGCCCACACGGCGGGCCAATCCAGCTGCCAGTCGTGCAGTGCGTCCAGCGCGATGCGGTGGCCGGGCGCGTGCAGGTCGTCGTGCAGCTCCTCGTCGAGGAACAGCTGCTCCAGCTTGGCGGGCGGCAGGGGCAGGGCGGGGCGGTCGGCCAGCAACGCCTGCTGCTGTTCGTGCGTGATCCAGCGGCGTCCGGTAGTACCTCGGTCGGCAAGCGCATCTGCCTCGGCCAGCCACGCCTGGATCTGCGCCAGAACGTGCTCAAACAGTGCCTTGCGCCCCCGCCTGGAGCGCGCGAAAAGCACGTGCTGCACGGCAGCGGCAAGCCGGGAGCCCTGGCTGTTGGGCAGCCCATCCACGGACAGTGCTTCACCGCGCTCGGTCGTCAGTTCGACCCGGGACCAGAGTACGCCGCGAACGACCCGCACGCTGTGTTCGTTCGCTACATGCTGGCGGTACTGCCTGCCGTCGATCAAAAGCGCGACCTGTTCGCCATCCAGCCGCAACTGCCAGTCCGGCGAGCGGGTCACACGCTGGCCCCAGCCCGAGGGGCGCCATTCCATAGACATCCAGATACTGCCTTGCGTACGTCACCGGGCGTAAAGCGCCCTTGCCGACCCATGATAAGGCGGCTTGGCATGGCACGCTGCGTTTCCGGTCACTCGCACACGCGAGCCAGCGATGGCATTGCACCCTCGCCAGCGCGACAGGCGTCAGGCGTTCACATCCACGACGGTGCGGCCGCGCACCTTGCCGGGGATGATCTGCTCATAGACATCCAGCACCTCTGCCAGGCCGATCTGCTGCACGGTGCTTTCCAGCTTCCGCGGATCCAGGTCGGTCGCGAGCCGATCCCAGGCGCGCTGGCGAACCTCTTGTGGCGCATTCACCGAATCGATGCCGGCAAGGGTCACATTGCGCAGGATGAAGGGCAGCACCGAGCCGTGCAGCGCATCGCTCTGGGCCAGGCCACAGGCGGCCACGGCACCGCGGTACTTCGTTTCGGCGATGGCATTGACCAGCGTGGTGCCGCCGACCACATCCACCACGCCGGCCCAGCGCTCGGCACTCACCGGCCGCTCGCGCGGCTCCGAAAGCTGCGCACGATCGATGATCTCGGCCGCACCCAGGTTGTGCAGATAGTCGGCGTGCTCCGGTCGCCCGGTGGCGGCCACCACGCGGTAGCCCAGCTTCGAGAGGATCGCCACCGCGATCGAGCCGACGCCGCCGTTGGCGCCGGTGACCAGCACATCGCCCTGTGCAGGCGCCACCCCGGCATGTTCCAGGGCCAGCACGCACAGCATCGCGGTGTAGCCAGCGGTGCCGATGGCCATGGCGTCGCGGGTTGTCAGGTTGTCGGGAATCCGGTTGAGCCACTCGCCCCGCACGCGCGCGCGCTGGGCCAGGCCGCCGTGGTGGCCCATGCTCAGGTCCCAGCCATTGAGCACGACGCGATCGCCTGGCGTGAAGTCGGCCCTGCTGGATTCCAGCACCACGCCTGCCAGATCGATGCCGGGAATGAGCGGAAACGTCCGGATGATCGGACTCTTGCCGGTGAGGGCAAGCGCATCCTTGTAGTTGAGCGTGGAGTACTCGACCTGTACCAGGACGTCGCCGTCCATCAGGTCGGCCTCGTCGAAATCGACCAGCTCGGTCGAAAGCTGGTTGTTCGTCTTGCGGGTCAGCAGTGCTTTGAACGTCATGGATGGCCTCACATTCATGGGATGGGGCCATGCTAGGCTCGCGCCTCTATCGCAACAAGAACGACGATTTTCCGTAGGTACTATGGTTTTCCGGAGTATGCATGCGTAGCAAACGGTGGGACGGCAAGAGTGGTTGCGCGGTGGAAGTCACGCTGTCGGTCATCGGTGGCGTGTGGAAGCCGATCATTCTGTTTCACCTGATGACCGGCAAGCGGCGTTTCATGGAGCTGACCCGGCGGGTGCCCAATGCCACCCAGTCCATGCTCACCAGTCAGCTGCGTGAACTGGAAGCAGATGGCGTTGTGATCCGCCACGTATACCCGGAAGTGCCGCCGAAGGTGGAATACGAGCTGTCCGAGTTCGGCCGCACGCTGGTGCCGGTGCTGCTGGCCATGCGCGAGTGGGGAGAAACCTATCGCGGCCATGGAAGTACGGAAGGCGATTGCCAGGGTTGAAGACACTTCCGGTTCCACTGCGGCGGCGCATTCCGGCCGGATGCGCTCGCGCTTACACGCAATACGGATGGGTTGAATGACACCACCCGTAGCGGCTGGAGCGATGCCCCTGGCAGGAGGGGCACCACGGGTACTACGGAGCAGCTTTCGGTTGACGCGGATCGGCAATGATCCGCGAGGGGGATCCATACAGCACCAAGACCCGCGTGCCGGTGCTGAACACCGGGTCCGGGCCCTGCACAACGGTCATCAGATTGCCGTTCTCCGTCTGCACCACGTACTCCAGGCCCTTGGCCTGGGAGAGTGCGCGTTCAGAGGCCGCACCGGCAATCGCGCCTGCCACCAGGCCGCCAATGGCGCCGATGGCCGCTGCCTGGTCGCTGCCGCCGATGGTGGAGCCGGCCACCCCGCCAGCCGCAGCGCCGGCAACGGCTCCGCCTCCCTGCGAACCGTCGATACTGACCGCGCGAACGCTGATGACCGTACCGCCCACCGTGCGGTTGACCTGTCCCACCGAGCCGATGGAGTAACTGTCGGTGCGCACGTTGGGTGCGCAGGCCGTCAGCATTGCCGCCACCGAAGCGGTCAGCAACGGGCGTCTCACGGCGCTTCCTGCTTGTTGGGGAACATCGGCTTGGTGATGTCCACGGTCTCCAGCGCCTGCAGGAACTGGGCGATGTTGTTCTGCGCCGAGCGGCTGATGGATTCGCGAGCGCGAATGACACCGGCAAATGCATAGTTGAACGGCACCTCGCCGGAAGCGCTGACGTCCTGGGTGTAGACGATGCTGCCGGTGGCACGATCGATCAGCTCATAACGGGCGATCGTCTTTGTGGTCATCGATGCCCCGAAACTGGGAATGTCAATGGCCAGGATCTTCACCGACAGGCTCAGCTTCACCGGTGCATCGTCGCGGAACACCGCCATCTTGTTCAGTGCTTCGGTCAGCGCGTTCTGCCACATCTGCGGCACTTCGTGCTGGGCCTGCGCCGGGATCTTGCCTTTGGCCTCGTCCGGGCGTGCCAGTGTGACCGTCAGCGACTTCAGCTCACCGTCGATCTTCTTGCTGCTGACCCCGACGTTCGGCACCGAGAAATTGAGCGGCGGATTGGTGGTGCAGCCCACCAGCGACACAGCGAGGATCGCTGCGAACAGAAACTTCTTCATCCATTTTCCCCTGTGGTTACGCTGAAACATCCATGGTGTGTGTCGTGCTCGTCCGCAACGTCCGTGCTGCACCGCGTGCTTTGCCGCCGGCGACCTGCTGGTGTGGCTGAACGCGCGAAAGCATACCTGAATCGGGGGCGCATGCGCGGCCCGCCCGCGGCTCGCCTGAATTCCCAAAAGGGGGACCGGATCAATGGCTCAGAAGCGGTAGGCCGCCTGCACATACACCCGTCGCGGCTCGCCCGGGAAATGCCCGTTGCGCTCGATGAAGCCGCTGGCCGCGTACACCTTGTCGAACAGGTTCTTGACGTTGGCCTGGAACTGCCACTGCTTCCACGTGGTCTTCCAGCTCATGTCGAACGCCGTGTAAGCCTTGACCGTCTGCCCATCCAGGCTGACACGCTGGCCCACATGGTCGGCGCCGAAGCCAATGGCCGAATTGATCGACGGCAGGTCGTAGCGCGTCCACAGGCCGAGCTTGTTGCGTGGCGCATTCGCGAAGCGGTCTCCGGAGGCATTGGTGATGCCGTTCGGGCCGGCATCCTTCACCCGTGCGTCGTTGTAGGCGTAGGTCAGGTTCACCACCCAGCGCTCGGTCACGTCGGCCAGCAGGTCCAGTTCCATGCCCGTGCTGCGTACCAGGCCCAGCGCGGCCAGCTGGTTCACGCCGTCCCGCACTTCGCCGGTGGCCTGCACGATCTTGCTGCGGTCGATGCGGTAGGCCGCCATGTTCAGGGTCACACGGTCGGCCAGCAGGGATTTCAGGCCGATTTCCCATTGCCTGCTGCGCTCAGCGTCGAAGGGCCCACCGGCTGCCGGATTCTGGTTGGCGGCACTCTGCGGCACGAACCCGCTGGCGATGTTGGCATACAGGTTCACGCCGTCCCGGACGGTAAAGGTACTGCCCAGCCGCCAGCTGAGGTCGTTGCCATCCACGCTGCCGCCAGTGATGCGATCGTCGTCCTGGAAACCATCCCAACGCAGTCCGGCCAGCACATGCCAACGCGTGCCCAGTGCCAGCTCATCCTGCAGATAGCCACCGTAACGCTTGCTGCGGGTGGCGGTGCTGCGCCAGGGCAGGGCGACCAGGTTGTAGTCGTGCCAGGTGCTGGCGCCATAGACCGGGTTGAACAGATCGATGCCGCGCACCGGACCGGCGCCGCGTGCCAGGTCGGCACTGTTGGCGGTCTGCGCGGTGAAGTCGGCGTCGAGCTGGTAGACGTCGGCGCCGAACAGCACCTTGTGTTCGATACGGCCGGTGTTGATCCGCCATACGGCATTGCCGCTGGCGGTGAACGCCTCGTTGTCGCGGATCTGGTTGCGCAGCTGGCGCGTCATCCACTCGGCCACGCCATCGCGGTCACGGTCGATCAGCCCCATCGGTTCGTGGTACATCTGGTGCTCGTTGTTGCTGAACCAGCGCGCAGCAATATCCACGTCCAGCGTATCGAGCGGTGCGAAGCGATACTGCGCCAGCGCCACCCTGGCGCGCATGTCGAGGAAATCACTGGCCTCGTTGTGGTTCCATCGCCGGTCGGTCAGGAAGGTGCCGGCATCGTTCACTGGGACGCCCCGGAGCCGGTTGCCGCCCAGGTTCTGGGTGATGTCGGTGAACTGCAGCACCAGCTCGCCGGTCTGGCCAACGTCGAAGGCCAGCGAGGCGTCGCCGATCACGCTTTCGCTGTCGGCATTCCAGCGTACGCCCTGCTCGCTGTCGGCATAGAGGCCGGCGCGATAGCGAATGCTGCCGCTGGCATTCAAGGGGCCGGTGCCTTCGATCGACCCGGCGCGGAAGTCCTTGTCGCCTGCCTGCAGCTCGATGCGGTGTTCGGCGCGCGCCTTGGGCTTGCGCGTCACATAGTTGATGACACCGCCCGCGTCACCACCGCCGTACAGCGCACCGGCCGGACCCTTCAGCACTTCCACGCGTTCGATGTTGAACAGCTGCGGTACCGAGAAGCCTGCATAGGGATCACCGCGCAGACCGTCGTAGAGCACGTTTTCCTGGCGGAAACCGCGCAAGGTAACGCCGGCATAGCTGAAGAAGCTGATGCCGCTGATGCTGCGATACAGGTCGGTGACCTGACGCGCGGCCTGGTCGTCGATCAGCTCGCGCGGCACGACCTGGATCGACTGAGGGACCAGTTCCAGAGGCGTGTCAGTGCGAGTGCCGACAGCGGCATCGTTGGCGCGGTATAGCGTCTGCGCGCGGCCGCGGACTTCGACCTTGTCCAGATCCTTCGGGGCGTCGGCTGGGGCTTGGGAGGCCAATGCAGGCGTCGCCAGGGAAAGTGACAGCGCCGCGCAGAGCGCGTTCTTCAGAAGGGCGGGAAGGGGCATGAGGGAGTCAGGATGGGCTGCAAATGAGAAAGATTAGCATTTGCAAAGGTTCGTGGCCCATCCCCCCTGGTGCGCTGTGGACGCAGGCTCGGGTGGGTGTACGGTGTGCCCGGCAAAGCCACCCGCACACCGGTGCGGCCCCGCACGTGCCATCAGCGGTGCGAGGTCGGCGGCAAAGCGTCCGCGCTGGACTCCTCACTGGAACGCGGATTCGGTTTGCTTCAGCAACGCGCCCGCTAGGGCGATGCCACCACGGCCTGCGCGCGGCGCGCGGCCTCGGTCATTACCGAGGCCAGCTGCTTCAACGAGTAAGGCTTGCGCAGCAGGGTAAAGCCGTGGCCCGGATCCCGGGCAAGCAACTCGCTGTAGCCGCTGGTGAGGATGACGGGGAGCTCTGGCAGGCGGTCGCGGATGGTGCGGGCCAGATCCAGGCCGTTCATGCCCGGCATCACGACGTCGCTGAACACCACGTGGAAGCGCGAGGCATCCCGTTCCAGCTCGGCCAGGGCCTCGTCCGCATTACGCGCAAGGACCACGCTGTACTCGAGCTCGCGCAGGGCGCCGACCGCAAATTCGGCCACGTCGACGTTGTCTTCCACCACCAGCACGCAGACGCCATGACCATGCTGCAGGCCCGGTTGCGCCGCCGGCCGTTCCGTCGTTTTTCGTGCCTGCGCCAACGGCAGGTACAGCGTGAAGCGGGTCCCGGCGCCGGCCTGGCTCTGCACGTCCACTTCGCCTTCTGACTGCTTGACGAAACCGAACACCTGGCTGAGACCGAGCCCGGTCCCGGCACCGACGCTCTTGGTGGTGAAGAAGGGCTCGAAGATGCGGTCGACCACTGCAGGGTCGATGCCTGCGCCGGTATCGGTGACACTGATGGCAGCAAAGTCGCCCTTCATCGGGGCGGCGAAGCGCACCGAAGGCACCGCAGTGACCTGCTCCACTTCGATGGTCACCCTGCCGTGCCCGTCGATCGCATCGCGGGCATTGACCGCGATGTTGATCAATGCGGTGTCCAGCTGGGTGCGGTCCAGCAGCACCGGCAGCGGCGTACCGGGCAACGTCAACGACACCTGGATGCGCGCGCCCAGAACCGTGGTGATGATGTCCGAGAGCGCGTGCACGCTTTCGCAGAGATCGAAGACCTCCGGCGATAGGCTCTGGCGACGCGAGAAGGCCAGCAGCTGCGCGGTCAGCTTGGTGGCGCGGTCCGACGCTGTTGCAATGGCCTGGATGTACCGGCGCCGGGAGTCGTCTGCCGGCCACGTGTGCAGGAGCATGTCCACCGAACCGGTGATGACCTGCAGCAGGTTGTTGAAGTCGTGGGCCACCCCGCCGGTGAGCTGGCCGATCGCTTCCAGCTTCTGCGATTGCCGCAGCTGCTCGCGGGCGCGGACCAGTTCCAGGTGGGCCTCCCGCGCCTGCTCGGTGATCGCCGCGACCTGGCGGCTGTGCAGGTCGCGCTCGATCACCCGTTCGGTCTGCTCGCTCACCACGCACAGGATGCCCGCCACACTGCCACAGCCGACGCGCAGCGGCGAATAGGAGAACGTCCAGAACGTTTCGCGCAGCGTGCCGTCGCGGTCCATCATCAGGGGCAGGTTCTTGAAGCTGCGGCTGGTGCCGGCAAAGGCATCGTTGACCGCCTGCACCACGTCCGGCCATACGTCGGCCCAGACATCCTCCAGGCGATTGCCCATCGCGCCGTGCAGCTTTTCCCCCAGCATCGGCAGGTAGGCATCATTGAAGAAGAAGGCCTTGTCTTCCTTGCCCCAGGCGAGCCACAGGGGTTCGGGCGAATCCAGGATCATTGCCAGCAACGTGCGAAGCTCGGCGGGGGCGCTGGCAGCATTGGCCGAGCGGGCCCAGTCGCTGTCCTGCAGCAGTCGGTAGGCGAGCTGCTCAGGCGCCGAGACGGGCAGGGGAAAAGGATGCATGGCCGCCATTGGCGCAGGAAGGTGGCGCAGCATAGCCGAGTGGATGTCATGGCGCCCTGCACATCACCGGCATGAAGGGCATCACCACTTCGGTTGACGGGGCAGCGTTGCACCTCTGTCCTGCAGGTTGCCGCGATCGGGACCGCCGCGCGCTGCTCACTACGCCCGCGGACTCTGCCCCTGGCGGAAGGTCGCGAAGGCGGCTTGATCGCCGCGTCTAGTCCTCACGTGCGGTCCGCGCGGCGAGGGCGTCGCGGCCGGCGTCGGTGAGATCGATATCCCCGTCTTCCGCCTGTACCGCCAAACCCGCGTTGACTGCCCACGTCGCCGCGTCGCCGCGCACCGGTTGCGCAGCGGCGATTGCCTCCAGGATCTCCCGCTGTTGCGCCGTCATGCCCATGAGCCGGCCCTCAGATGCCCAGCAACGAGGTCGGTTGCCAATCCGACAGCCTGGCGTGGCTGACCGGTTGGTGGCAGCCGCACTCGTCGCAGCGGAACAGTGCTCCACCCGGAAGGTGAACCAGATTGTCTTCGCTGGCCGAACTGGTCGAGGAGCAATGCCGGCAGGTAACAGTGAGCGCAGTGATGCGCTGCACGCCGCCGGACAGATCGAACACGGCCTCGAATGCGCGAATGACAGGATGGGCAGTGTCCGGCATCTGGATCTCGACAGGGCAGGGAGGTTGGGAGATCGCATCGTCGCGCGTTGGCCGTGATGGCGCAGTCAGCCAGATGCATGGACACGGTCAAGACAGGCGCGGCAATGGGGAGCGGTTCCTTTTCAGGGATCCTTTCCAATCAGGTCCCACGGCTTTTCACAGCCGTCGCGCTCGCTTGATCACACTCCACGCCCTTGTTGCAGCGGGTCCCGCAGGACAATGAAGGCGACAGAAGAAGTCCCGCCCTGCCGGATCAGGCGATGCAGATCATCAGTACCGTGCACAGCACCAGCATCAGCACGAACACACGCCGGCTCAGCGCCAGGCACGCCAGATAGGCGGCCAGCGCCCATGCAGCCAGCAGCGCGCAGGCCACCAGCCACAGCCCGATGGCCATCACCGATCCGGCCGCCAATGCAGATAACGCGATGGCCTTGAACAGCGCCACGCCCAGCACACTGCCCAGCATGCCGGCCTGCAAGGCAATGGCATCGTGGTGGGCAGGAACGCGGTGGTGGCGCATTGCGGGTCCGGTGCAGGCCGAGGGGCGTCGGCTGCACTTTGCCCAAAGGCACATCCACGAAATGTGTTCATTGCACCCGAAGCGCGTGGTCGAGCATCCTTGGTGGAACACCCCTCGGCAGATTGCAGGTGCTGCCGGTACGAAGCGCCGTGCTGGTCAAGGCGCTGGCATCCACTTGCCTGTGAATGCCGGTTCTTCAGTGGCTGCCGGCGACGGCGGCCTTACGCTTCCTGTCCAGTGACACCGCCACGCACCACAGCAGCAGGCCGCCAATGGCAGTGGCCGCACCGACATAGCCGGTGCTGGCCGGGCTGAAGCCGGCGCTGATCGCCATGCCGCCCAGCCAGGGGCCGAGCGCATTGGCGGTATTGAACGCGGCGTGGTTGGAGGCGGCCGCCAGCGTCTGTGCTTCACCGGCCACGTCCATCAGGCGGGTCTGCAGCACTGCCGCCAGCGCGCCCATGGTGCCGACGGTGATGATCATCGGGCCGATCGTCCACACGGACTGCGCGGCCAGCGGATACAGCAGCAGCATCAGGATCGACCACAGCAGGACCACGGCGGCGGCCTTGAAGTGGAACCTGTCCACCAGCCAGCCACCGGCGATGTTGCCGATGATCGCGCCGATGCCGAACACGCCCACCGCCAGCGGCATCCACGATTCGGCCACGCCGGTGACCTGCACCAGGGTCGGAGCCAGGTAAGTGAACACGCAGAACATGCCAGCGAAGCCGACTGCGCCGATTGCCAACGCCAGCCACACCTGGGACGTGTTGAAGGCGCGCAGTTCGCGCATCGGCGAGGTGCGCACCTCGTCCGGATCCGGCAGCAGGAAGCGGGCGATCATCGCCACGGTGGCGATGGCCAGCACGCTGACCAGGGCAAAGGCGGTGCGCCAGCTCAGCTGCTGGCCCAGCCAGGTGGTCAGCGGGTTGCCGACCAGGATTGCGATCGACAGGCCCAGCAGCACCCGCGACATCGCCTGGCCGCGCTGGCCGGCAGGGCTGATCGCCGCGGCCACCAGCATCGCAACGCCGAAGTAGGCGCCATGCGGGAGGCCGGCGACGAAGCGTGCCGCCAGCATGGTGCCGTAATTGGGTGCCAGCGCGCTGGCGAGGTTGCCCACCGCGTAGAAGCCCATCAGCGCCAACAAGAGCTTGCGGCGCGGGAAGCTGGCACCCACGAAGGCGAGGATCGGCGCACCGACGACAACGCCGATGGCATAGGCGCTGATCAGGTGACCGACCTGCGTTTCGGAGATCGACAAGCCGCGACTGATCTCCAGCATTAGGCCCATGCTGGCGAACTCGCTGGTCCCGATGGCGAAGCCACCCAGAGACAGGGCGAGGATGATCAGGGTGCGCTGACGGGGCGTCAGCCGCGCAGCCAGGGAAGAGGTGGGGCTCATGCGGGGGGCGCGACGGGGCGGGGGAGCCCCCCATTGTACTGCTGCACCGCAACAAGGGCAGCAGCGCTCAGGTAAATCAGCGTTCGATCAGTGACACGCCGCCCCCCGCTGCCCGTGCGGCCTGGTCAGATGCCCAGCGCTGCCCGGGCGTGCGCGCACTTGCAGCGCAGGCGCCCGGCCGTCGCCGCGTCGAGCATCGCCAGGCGCTGCGGATCGGCGTTGTCATCCAGATCGGCCCGCTTCACCTTCAGTGCCAGCGGTGGCCGGCAATGCGCGCGTAGTAGCTGTCCGCGTCGGGGGCCGCGGCGCGCTTGGGCAGGTGCACCGCCTCGCGCAGCGGGGCGGGGAATGCCTCGATGCGTGCGGCAAACGCCGGGCAGTCCTCGGCCACATCATGCAGCCACGCCACTACTTCGGCGTCATCGTCGCCGCGCACCGCAGCCGCCACCCGTGCCACATGGCCGATGTAAGGCTGGCCGGCCTTGTCCATCTGGCCGGCGTGCGCCTCGGTGGCCAGGGTGCGGGCAAGTGCTACCCAGTCCATATCGGTCTCCTTGGATATCGGCGCGCAGTTTCGCGCAAAAGCAGGGAGCGGTTGTCGATGCGGCGATGACACTGCGATGGGCATGATGGCTGGGCAGGGGCGCGGCGTCGCCCCGAGGAGGAGGAGTTCGATGCAGGAATTCAGGCATGTGCTGGAAACCCGTGGCCGCTACCAGCTGGTAGCGGTGTCCCACGAGCCGGTGTACGCTCCGGGCGATGTGGTCGGCCATGCGGTCGTCGCCGACGATGGGGATCGTCTGACCGACCTGGTATCGCTGGCCGAAGCGCGCCAGTTGCTGTTGCAACGGGTGCGTGAAGAGGGCGAAGAGCCCGGGCTGGAGAACGAAAATCACCTGCGGAAAAAGGCGTCGCGCTGGCGCCGCCGTTAGGCCGTCGCGCCCTCGTGCGCATCATGGAGGATTCGGGTGTTGCCCAGTAAGAAGTATCTGCTCATCGCCATCATCACGCTGGCGACCCTGCTGCTTGGTTTCGTGTTTTCCGGCTACCTGACGCTGCTGTTCCTGGGCCTGGATACCAAGCTGTTCACCTGGAACACCTACTACCAGTACTTCAACGCGCTGGACCAGCCACAGGTCGCGCCCTTCGTTGGCAAGATCCGATGGGCCGGCTACGTGGGCTTCGGCCTGCCGCTGCTGGTACTGGTGGTGACCGGCCTGGTGCTGCTGCTGAAGAAGGACAAGCGCTCGCTGCACGGCGATGCACGCTTTGCCACCGGCGCCGACCTGGCCAGGCATGGCATGTTCAAGAAGACCGGCCAGAGCATCGTGGTCGGCAGCCATGGTGGCAAGCTGGTGCGCCTGGATGGCCAGCAGTTCGTCATCCTGGCCGCGCCCACCCGCTCGGGCAAAGGCGTGGGCGTGGTCATCCCGAACCTGCTGGAGTACGGCGAATCGCTGGTGGTGCTGGACATCAAGCAGGAAAACTTCGACCTGACCAGCGGCTGGCGCGCCAGCCAAGGTCAGGAAATCTACCTGTTCAATCCTTTCGCCGAGGACCGGCGCACGCATCGCTGGAATCCGCTCAGCTACGTCTCCGACGATCCGGCGTTCCGCGTCTCGGACCTGATGAGCATCGCTGCGATGCTGTATCCGGATGGGGCCGAGGACCAGAAGTTCTGGGTCAGCCAGGCGCGCAACGCGTTCATGGCCTTCACCCTGTACCTGTTCGAGAACTGGGACGACGAGCGCAGCAGCGGTTTCCCGGGGGGCGCCGGCACGCCCACGCTCGGCGCGGTGTACCGGTTGTCCTCGGGCGACGGGACCGACCTGAAGAAGTACCTCAAGACCCTGTCGGAGCGGCCGTTCCTCAGTGCCAACGCACGTTCGGCCTTCGCCAACATGCTGTCGCAGGCGGACGAGACCTTCGCCTCGATCCTGGGCACCTTCAAGGAGCCGCTGAACCCCTGGATCAACCCGGTGCTGGACAAGGCCACCAGCAGCAACGATTTCCTGCTGACCGACGTCCGCAAGAAGAAGATGACCATCTACATCGGCATCCAGCCGAACAAGCTGGCCGAGAGCCGGCTGATCATCAACCTGTTCTTCAGCCAGCTGATCAACCTCAATACCAAGGAACTGCCCAGGTCCAACCCGGACCTGAAGTACCAGTGCCTGCTGCTGATGGACGAATTCACCTCGATCGGCAAAGTCGAGATCATCGCCTCGGCGGTGTCCTACATGGCTGGCTACAACATCCGCCTGCTGCCGATCATCCAGAGCATGGCCCAGCTCGATGCCACATACGGCCGCGAAGTCTCGCGCACGATCATCACCAACCATGCCCTGCAGATCCTGTACGCGCCGCGTGAGCAGCAGGATGCCAACGACTATTCGGACATGCTGGGCTACACCACCGTGCGCAAGAAGAACGTCACGCATGCCAGAGAGAAGACCCACAACTTCACCGAAGAGCGGCGTGCACTGATGCTGCCGCAGGAGCTGAAGGCGATGGGGCCCGACAAGGAAGTGTTCCTCTACGAAGGCATACCGCATCCGGTGAAATGCGACAAGATCCGCTATTACAAGGATCGCTATTTCACGTCCAGACTGCTGCCGAAGGTCGATGTTCCGATGCTTAACGTCTAATTCACGACGCTAAATTTGTGACTTGGATTCATATTCACTGAAGTGAAAACGTGAGGTAAGTCAAGAATTCGGCATCTGTTCATAGATTTTCAGACTTGTCTGACATGGAATTGACGCGTGGTTGTGCGACCCTATGTCTGTCGTCCAGAAATGTGTGCTGGATGTCAAAGATGTGGCAGTAGGGTGGCCAGGAGTTTGTGCCATGGAAACAAGGATGGTTTCGACGTTGGTGAGGTATGCGGGTGGGTTGTCGGCTATGTCCGGCGGCCCCGCAACTTGGTTGGCAGCCGTTGGCTGCAGGGGAGCCGGAGTGGGTGTGCCGCACGCAGCGCATCCCTCTGATTCCGGCGTGCGCGATGCAGCGCCGGACGACCAGGGGACCAATGCTCGGGACTGCTTTTTCGTACGTCAAAGTGAAGCCCGTATGAATCAGGCGTTTATCGCGAAAATGTCCATCGCCGCAGTGGCGGCGTTGATGGTGGCCGGTTGCGCCACCAAGTCCGCTCCCGATTTCGGAGGCCGCTGGAAGCCGGTCAACCGCTTTGCTGCGACAACGACCGAAATTCCGCTGTACTCCAGCTACGTCTACCAGGCCTCGCCAATGGATGGCACGCTCAAAGCCATGCTCGAGCGCTGGGCCAAGGATTCCGGGCGCACGCTGGACTACCGCCTCAGCTCGGATTTCACCCTGTATGGCGCGGTCTCGAAGATCGATACGACCAACGCGCAGCAGGCCGTGATCGATCTGACATCGGCCTATTCGGCGCAGGGTATCTCGGTCTCCATCGTTGGCAACCAGATCGTTGTGCAGAGCGCTGGCTCGACGCCGACCGCGTCGGCGCAGGGCGCTGATTCCAACAGCGGCACCTGAGTCCACCTCGAAATCATCGAACGTGCCGCTCCCCGCGCCTGTCGCAGGGGTGCCACGCCCATTGATGTTTCAGCAGTACGGAAGAATCCATGTTCCGCAAGAAGGATCCCGGCAATAGCCCCAAGGTCGAGCAGTCGGTCGCCAAGGCGGTCAGCTACGAGATCACCGTGGCCGACATGGCACGCCGCAGCGAGCGGCGTGCATGGTGGGTCGCCACAGGCTCATTGCTGATGTCGCTCGCACTGGCGGGCGGCTACTACTACATGCTGCCGCTGAAGGAAAAGGTGCCGTTCCTGGTGATGGCCGATGCCTACACGGGTACGGCGACCGTCGCGCGGTTGAGTGGCACCTTCCAGGGCGAGACGATCACCACCAACGAAGCGATCAATCGCAGCAACGTCGCCCAGTACGTGCTCGCGCGCGAATCGTATGACTCGGCGGTGATGGGCCTGCGTGACTGGGAACTGGTGTTCGTGATGTCCACCGATCCGGTGGCGCAGTCCATGCGTGTCCGCTATGCCGGCAACAATCCGCAGAACCCATTCGTGATGTACGGTCGCGAGCGCGCCATCCGGGTCAAGATCCTCAGCATCACGCCACTGGGTGCCGAGCCGAACGGCAGCTTCCGCGGCGCTTCGGTGCGCATCCAGCGCAGCCTGCTGGACAAGCGCACCGGCGTCTCTACCTACCTGGACAACCAGCTGGTGACGATGCGCTTCGAGTACAACCAGAACCTGGCGTTGTCCGAACAGGATCGCATCCTCAATCCGCTGGCCTTCCAGGTCACCGAGTACCGCGTCGACAACGACTATTCGCGTGGCGTGCCGGTGCCGGATGACGGTGCCATGCAGGCGCAGGCGCAGCAGGCCGCACAGGCGGCGCAGCAGGCACAGGGTGTCTACGATCCCAACAATCCGGCCGCAGCCACCATGATCGACCCGGCCACCGGCCAGCCGGTCGCGGTGCCAGCCAACGGCCAGGTACCGGGCCAGGCAATGCCGGGACAGCCTGTACAGGGCCAACCGATGCCGGGTCAGCCGGTGCAGGGGCAAGCAATGCCGGGGCAGGCCATGCCCGGACAGCCGGCCATGAGGCCGGCGCAGAACAATTCCACCGGAACTGCTGATGGAGCAAGCAACCGATGAGTAGTCGAAATATCAGGGGAAGCGCGCTGGCGCTGCTGTCGATGTTGTCGTTGCTGTTCCCGGCAGCGGCGATGGCGCAGGCGGTTGACCACTACGAGTACGAGAAGGACCGCATCTATCCGGTTCGCACCGGCCTGGGCCTGACCACCCAGATCGAGTTGAGCCCGAACGAGAAGATCCTCGACTACAGCACCGGCTTCAGCAGCGGCTGGGAACTGACCCGTCGCGAGAACGTGTTCTACCTCAAGCCGAAGAACGTCGACGTCGACACCAACATGATGGTGCGCACCGAGACCCATTCCTACATCTTCGAACTGAAGGTGGTGGCCACCGACTGGCGCCAGCTGGAGCAGGCCCGTCGTGCAGGCGTGCAGTACAAGATCGCCTTCGTCTATCCCAACGACACCGTGTTCGGTGTCGCCCAGGAAGCGGTGGAGGAAGAGGCCAAACCGCTGTTGAGCTCGGAACTGGCCAAGGACCGCCAGTACAACTTCAACTACTCCTATTCGACCAGCAAGGCGAAGAAGATGGGGTGGCTGATCCCGGTCAACGCCTATGACGATGGCCGTTTCACCTATCTGAAACTGCCGAACTCGCCGGAGTACAAGACCGGCATCTTCCCGGCCGTGTTTGGTCGCGAAACGGAATACGGTGAAGACTTCGTGGTCAACACCACGGTTGAAGGCAATACGCTGATCGTGCACGGGACCTACCCGTACCTGGTCATCCGCCACGGCGACTTCGTCGTCGGCCTGCGAAGGAACGTGAAGAAATGAGCCAGCAGAACACTCCCGGAAACGACCCGAACAATGGACGCGACGAGAGCCAGAGCCCGTACGGCGCACAGGGTGCCGCGGACGCGCCGTCGAATCCCTACTTCGGCACGGCCCAGGCCGAGCCGGCGCCGGATCTGGACGCGGCCGCGCCGCAGCTGCGCTCGGCCGAAGAGCAGCGGCTGAACCGGAAGGCGCTGCTGTTCCTCGGTGGCATCGTGTTGCTGTTGGTGGCCATGGGCTTCCTGCTGTTCCGCAAGGGCCAGGATGACAAGGACGCTGCACAGAAGGTGCCGGAAGTCGCGCGTGTGTCCACGCCGACGCTGCCGGACGCTGTGCAGACGGATCCGGTTCCGTCTCAGGCGATGCAGCCCGTTGACCCGATTCCGATGCTGCCGCCGCCGCCGTCCGGGCCTACTCGCGCAGAACCGGCCTTCAGCATGAGCGAGCGCGAAGCCCCGCGGGGTCCGACGCTCGCCGAGCGCCGGATGGGAGCGTCGGGGAACGGCTTCGTTGGTGCTGGCGACAGCGCGGGCGGTGATGGGCAGGGGGGCCAGGAAGACGAGCTGACCCGTACCCTTCGCCTCCAGGCCCAGATGATGGGTGGACAGCAGAATGCAGCGCCGGCCCGGGTTCGTCGCGGCCCCGATGTTGATGACGTGTCCAATGCCAGCTACATCCGCAGTCCCGATGCGCTGCTGGTGCGGGGTACCTACCTGCGTTGCGTGCTGGAAACCCGCATCATCACCGATATCGCGGGCTACACTTCGTGCCTGCTGACCGAACCGGTGTACTCGATCAACGGCCGCAATCTTCTGCTGCCGAAGGGCTCCAAGATCTATGGCGCCTATGGCGGCGGTCCCACCGGCAAGCGGGTGGAAGTGATCTGGGATCGCATCACTACGCCGAATGGTATCGACGTGGCCATGTCCAGTCCGGGCGTGGATCAGCTGGGCGGCGCCGGGCATCCGGGCCAGTACAGCGCGCACTGGGGCAGCCGTATCGCCTCGGCGCTGATGATCAGTCTGCTGGCGGATGCGTTCAAGTACGCCGCTGCAGAGCATGGCCCGGAAACCACTACCGTGGCGAATAACGGCATGACCATCCAGTCGCCCTATGAGAGCGCCACCGCACGCACCATGGAGCGCTTGGCCAATGAATCGCTGAGCCAGCGTCGTCCGCCGACCGTCACCATCAACCAGGGCACGATCGTGAACGTCTACGTTGCAAAGGACGTTGACTTCACCAACGTGCTGAACCCCCGCCGGTAACCCAACGAACGATCATGGACGCCGAAGTGTCCCCCCTCGCCCTCGTCTCCAGCGATTTCCTGCGCTATCAGTACGAAGTGCTGGGCATCGCCGAGTACATGACTTCTCCGGAAGTGACGGAAATCTGCATCAACCGTCCCGGCGAGCTGTACCTGGAAACCCGGGCGGGGTGGCAGCGGGTGGACGTGCCGAGCCTGACGTTCGAGCGGGCCCGGCAGTTCTGCACGGCAGTGGTGAACGAGAGCAACACCGGCCAGCGCATCACTGATGCCGATCCGGTGGTGTCGCTCACGTTCCCCACCGGCCAGCGTGCGCAGTTCGTGATTCCGCCGGCCTGTGACGCGGGGAAGGTGTCGATCACCATCCGTTTGCCTTCCAAGCACACCAAGTCGCTCACGCAGTATCACGAAGACGGCTTCTTCAACCAGATTCTGGAAAGCGATGGCAGCATCAGCGAGCAGGATCGCGAGCTGCTGGAGCTGCGTCATTCGCGAGAGTACGCCGAGTTCTTCCGGCGTGCGGTGATGTACCGCAAGAACATCGTGGTATCCGGCGCGACCGGCAGCGGCAAGACCACCTTCATGAAGGCGCTGGTCAACCATATTCCGGACAACGAGCGCCTGGTCACCATCGAGGACGCACGCGAGCTGTTTCTGACCCAGCCCAACGTGGTGCACCTGTTGTATTCCAAGGGCGGGCAGAGCACCAGCAATGTGACGGCCAAGAGCTGCATGGAAGCCTGCCTGCGCATGAAGCCCGAACGCATCATCCTGGCCGAGCTGCGCGGTGACGAAGCGTTCTACTTCATCCGCAACTGCGCGTCCGGCCACCCGGGCTCGATCACCAGCTGCCATGCCGGCAGCCCGGAGCAGACCTGGGACCAGCTGGCGCTGATGGTGAAGGCTTCAGCCGAAGGTTCGGGCCTGGAGTTCAACGTGATCAAGCGGTTGTTGATGATGACCATCGACATCGTCGTGCATATCAAGGCGCATGCCGGCTCGCGCTACATCACCGGCATCGACTTCAATCCTGGGCGTGCCCAGGGGCAGGAGGGCTGACCAATGCTGCCAGGACTGGAAATGATGGCGTGCCCGGAAATGGCCGTCTCGATGGACGTGATGCAACACGTCATCAACGTGGAGTCGTCGCGCAACCCGTATGCCATCGGCGTGGTCGGCGGTGCACTGGTGCGTCAGCCCAAGGCGTTGGATGAAGCGCTGGCGACGGTGCGCATGCTGGAAGAGAAGGGCTACAACTTCTCGATCGGGTTGGCCCAGGTCAATCGCTACAACCTGGGCAAATACGGGCTGGATTCCTACGAGAAGGCCTTCCAGCAGTGCCCGAACCTGCAGGCCGGTTCGCGCATTCTCGCCGAGTGCTACAAGCGCTCCGGTGGTGACTGGGGCAAGTCGTTCAGCTGTTACTACTCGGGCAATTTCGAGACCGGCTTCCGTCACGGCTACGTGCAGAAGATCTACGACTCGATCCGCCGCGGCCAGCAGGTCGCCAGCAATGGTGTCGCACCGATCGACGTGGTCAGTCGCGGTGAGCGCCGTGCAGTGAAGGTCGAGCATCATCCGCAGCTCGCTTCGCCGGCGCAGGCGCGCATCGTTGCACAGTCCAATGGCCCGGTGTACGTGCCGTCGGAAGATCCCGCACGCGCCTATGTCGTGTACCCGTCCACCGGTGCGATGGCGCGGGGCAGTCTGCTGAATCTCGCCGACCAGGCGCTGTCCAAGGTGGTGCTGGGTTCAGTGGACAGGATGATGCAGCCCCAGGCGCAGCCCAGCCAAGGGCCCGCCTATCCCCAGCAGCAGGCCGGTGGCATGCCGCAGCAGCTGCCTCAGCAGGGTGCTGCGCAGGCGATGGCCATGCCGCAGCAGTTGCCGGGCGCTGCCGGTGCCAGCAATGAGGGGCCCGTGATGCTGCGGCCCTGGAGCGAGCGCAACCAGCCTGTGGCGGGTGCCGACAATTCGTACAACGCACCGGTGCAGGCCGCACCGGTGCAGCAGATTCCCGCAGGGGATGCGGCCTTCGTGTTCTGACGAAGTCGTGGTGCGGCCAGTCCCCCGGCTGGCCGATTCAGTTGTGTTAGTCCATCAACAAGGAAATCAATCCATGAAGCGATCCAATCTCGACCTCGTCCAGGCCCAGCGCACGCTGAAGACCCTGCTGATGGCCACGATCTTCGTCGGCGCCATGTTCGCCCCGCAGGTCTTCGCCAACGGTGCCGTCGACTTCGGCGGCACCGACAAGAAGGTGTGCGGCTTCTTCAACAACATCAACGGCCTGCTGAACATCGCCTCGATCGCCGTGGTCACCATCGCGGTGATCTTCGCCGGTTATCAGATCGCCTTCGCGCACAAGCGCATCGCCGACGTTGCACCGATCCTGATCGGCGGCGTGCTGATCGGCGCTGCGGGCCAGATCGCGCGCATGCTGCTGGGTGACGGCAGCGACGGCAAGTGCGGTGGCGGCAGCAGCACCTACTACCTGATCAACAACGCGATCCAGTACTACAGTGCATAAGAACGTCGTGTTCCGCGGCTGCACGCGCCCAGCAATGTTCCTGGGCGTGCCCTACCTGCCATTCTTCATGGTGGCAGGCGGGTTGCTGCTGCTCAGCATGTACACGAACTTCTGGTTCCTGCTCACCATTCCGGTGGCGGTCTTCATCATGCGGCAGATGGCCAAGCGTGACGAAATGATCTTCCGCCTGTTGGGCCTGCGCCTGATGTTCAAGCTGAAAGTCCGCAACGTGCAGGAACACGATGGCATGTGGGTGTTCAACCCCAACCATTACCGCGACAAGCCGGCCCGAATGGATTGAGGTCCGGATCCGGCCTGGCGGGCGTCCGCGCCCGTCGGGTCTTTTGTAACTCCTTGGCACTACCTCTTTGGAAGCAGTCGTATGTTCAGCCCTGACACCTCCATCAGTGAGTTCATTCCATTGTCGTCGCACGTCGCCCCGAACGTGGTCAAGACCACGGGCGGCGATTACCTGCTGACCTGGCATCTGGAAGGGCTGCCGTTCGTCGGCCGCGAGGAGTGGGAGCTTGAGCATCGCCACAACACGTTCAACCGCCTGCTGCAGACGCTGCGTGCACCCGACTTCGTGAACGTGGCGTTCTGGGTGCATGACATCCGTCGTCGCCGGACCCTGAAGGGCAAGAGCAACTACAAGCAGCGCTTCAACCAGGATGTGTCCGATCAGTACATGGGCATGTTGTCCTCACAGCGCATCATGCAGAACGAGCTGTACCTGACCATGATCTACCGCCCCGTGGTGGCGGGTAAGCGTTTCGTCGAGAAGTCGGCGAACGTGGACAAGCTGCGCGCCGAGCAGGAGCAGGCAGTAGAAAAGTTGATGGAGCTGGCCGGCAACGTCGAGGCCGTCATCCGCGACTATGCGCCGTACCGCCTGGGAATGTACGAGGCAAAGAACGGCGTGGTGTTCTCTGAAACGCTAGAGCTGTTCGGCTACCTGATCAATCGCATCGACGAGCCGGTGCCGGTGCTGTCGGCACCGATCAAGGACTACCTGCCAGTGAGCCGGCACATGTTTTCGGCCAAGACCGGTGACTTCGTCATCAACACCCCCAACGGTGCCAACCACTTCGGCGCCATCCTGAACATCAAGGAATATGCTGAGGGAACGTACCCGGGCATCCTCAACGGCCTGAAGTACCTGGACTACGAGTACGTCATCACCCATTCGTTCAGCCCGATGGGGCGCCAGGACGCGCTCAAGGTGCTCGACCGCACCAAGGGCATGATGATCTCCTCCGGCGACAAGGCGGTCAGCCAGATCGTCGAGCTGGACCAGGCGATGGATCAGCTCTCGTCGGGCAATTTCGTGCTGGGCGAATATCACTTCATCATGGCGGTCTACGGCGACAGCCAGGCCAAGCTGTCACAGAACGTGGCCACGACGCGCGCCGAGCTGTCCAATGCCGGTTTTGTGTCGACCAAGGAAGATCTGGCGGTTACCTCGTCTTTCTACTCGCAGCTGCCGGCCAACTGGCGCTACCGCACCCGCCTGGCCAATGTCAGCTCGCTGAACTTCCTGGGCCTGTCGCCACTGCACAACTTCGCGACCGGCAAGCAGCACAACAACCCGTGGGGCGACTGCGTCACCACGCTGCAGACCACCAACGGCCAGCCGTACTACTTCAATTTCCACGCGACCCATCCGTCAGAGAACTCGTTGGGCGAGAAGGCGATCGCCAACACCATGGTGATTGGTAAGTCCGGTACAGGTAAGACCGCACTGATCAACTTCCTGCTCAGCCAAGTGCAGAAGTATGAGCCGTCACCGACCATCTTCTTCTTCGACAAGGATCGGGGTGCGGAGATCTTCGTGCGCGCCTGCGGTGGTAACTATCTGGCCTTGGAGAACGGCGCGCCGACCGGGTTCAACCCGTTCCAGTGCGAGAACAATGAAGCCAACGTGCAGTTCCTGGCCGACTTGATCAAGGTGCTGGCCGGTAAGCGTGAGTACAGTGCGCGCGAGGAGGAGGACATCTACCGCGCAGTGGAAAGCATGCTCGATACGCCCATGCACCTGCGCAGCATGACCAACTTCCAGAAGAGCCTGCCCAACATGGGCGACGATGGGCTCTATGCGCGCATGCGCCGCTGGACCTCGGGCAACTCGCTGGGCTGGGTGTTCGACAATCCGGTCGACACCGTTGACCTGAGCAAGGCCAACATCATCGGCTTCGACTACACCGATATCATCGACAATCCCGAAGTGCGCGTGCCGGTCATCAATTACCTGCTGCACCGCCTGGAGTCGCTGATCGATGGTCGTCCGCTGATCTACGTGATGGACGAATTCTGGAAGATCCTGGACGGCGAGGGTGGCCTGAAGGAATTCGCGAAGAACAAGCAGAAGACCATCCGTAAGCAGAACGGTCTGGGCATATTCGCAACGCAGAGCCCGGAAGATGCGCTGAAGAGCGACATCTCGGCTGCACTGATCGAACAGACCGCCACGCTGATCCTGCTGCCGAACCCGAATGCCAGCAAGAGCGATTACATGGACGGCCTGAAGCTGACCGAGGCCGAGTTCAGGGTAGTTACCGCCCTGGACGAGCGCTCACGCTGCTTCCTGGTCAAGCAGGGCCATGCGTCCAGCGTCTGCCAGCTCAACCTGCGTGGCATGGACGACATCCTCTCGGTGATCTCGGCCTCGACCGACAACATCGACATCATGCATCGGGTGTTGCAGACCGCTGCAGTCCGCAATCGGATCACCGTGGACGAGCTCACGCCGGAACAGTGGTTGGAAGATTTCTACAAGAACCGGAAGGGTTCGGGGAAGGAACCCCGTTCCGACGCTGCTTGATGGCAGCGCAAGCAGGAGACAGGCAAGTGGATGTCAATCTGAACAACAGGAGTTTTGCCATGAACATCGTCAAGCGTCGGGCCAGCGCCCGCAAGGTACTCAAGCCGGTGGCCAAGGTGCTGGGTGTTGCCTTGGCGCTGTCTGCCACCAACGCTGGGGCATTTGGTCCGGTGCAGGAAACCGGTCCAGCGCTGATGCAGCACATCTGGAATCAGTTCAATACCCTGCAGTCCAAGGTGCAGGAGAAGACCCAGTTCGTCAGAGAAAATACACAGTGGCTTCAGGACTGGAACCAGACCATCAAGGAGTATGGCGAGATGCTGGTTCAGGTGCAGGGTATCGTCAACAACTTCGGTCTTCCTTCCGCTGCACAGCTGACGCCCGTTTCGCCCAAGTACCTGGTCGCTGAAACCTGTGGCACCGGCGCAGATTTGAAGGACATGCTGCCCAACATCATTTTCAATTCAAAGGGCGACTGGAAGAGCCAGCAGACGCAGATCTGCGTGAACATCCGCATGATGCAGAATCGCAAATACAACGATGCGGTTTACTTCATGCAGACGACCGGGCCTGCGTTCCTGAAGAGCATGGATGACATCGCGCAGTTGCGTTTTGGTAGCAATCGGCTCGGTGACATGAACGCAGTGGCGAACGACTCGATGCGTACTGCGAACGAAATGAACGCAACGATCAAGAACTTTGAAGCCCGGATCAAGGCATACGACGCCTACATCGATGTGATGGAGGCCAATCAGAAGGTCGTCGCCCAGTCTGCGCTCAAGGGCGATCCAACCAAGACCGTCATCAGTGACCTGGTCAAGACAGCAGCGCTGAAGACGGCGTTGTCCATCGACTGATGCGTGGAATGAAGCACCTGAGGTTCGAGTCCCTACGGGGCGCCTCAAGCGATAGCGGTATCACCAAGGGAATGTGGGTATGACGATCAGGTCGATTGCCAACTTTGATTTTTCGGGCGGATTCCAGGATTTGATGGGGCACGTGGCGCGCGTCCAGTCGGTCGGCGACTTCGTTTTCTTCAAGCTCATCCTGGACTATCTGCGGGAGCGAATCGGCAAGTTCGGCTTCGACGTCATGGACAACATGATGGCGTGGGTGGGCGGAATGGCGCTGACCCTCATGACCTTGTGGGTCCTCATTCAGGGCTATCGTATCGTCACCGGACGCAGCCGCGATTCGATGATGATCTTGGTGACCAACATGGCGCGCGCCGCACTTATCGTGGCTGTAGCGACAAGCATGGGCATGTTTGGCCGGGATCTTCATGAATTCCTGACCGAGGACGTGAAGGGTCTCATCACCCATGTCGTTACCGGGAAGGATCAGAAGCCCGAGGAGCAGATCGACAAGAGCTTGGCCTGGATGCAGGTTGCGCTGTCCAGTGTGGATGGAATCAAGATCCTGAATGACCCGGGGCTGCAGGAAGACAAGACACGAGCCATGTGGTTCATCGGCTTGGGTACGGGCGGCCCGGCGGTGACTGCTGGCTCGATGCTGTTGCTCTATGAGGTCGCGATGGCGTTGTTCATCGGTTTCGGCCCACTGTTCATCCTCTGTCTGTTGTTCGATCAGACCAAACAATTGTTCCAGCGATGGCTTTTCTACGGAATCGGGACCATGTTCTCGATGGCGGTGCTGTCGGCAATGGTGTCCATTGCATTGGATATGGTGATCCGTGTGTCTTCCTCGTTCTGGGCGACGGCGCTGGTGAACAGGTTCCTGCTTGACGGAGCTTCCAGCGACGGTATGACCAGTCAGGCGATGCAGCAGGGCGGCATGGGCCTGATTCTGACGACCTTGATTCTGACTGCGCCCCCAATGGCGGCCATGTTCTTCCAGGGTACCTTGGGTAGCTTCATGGCATATTCGCAGATAGGTGGTAGCCCTGTGGCTCAGGCACCGGGACCGAGTGGGCAGCCGCCGGGTAGCTACTATGCGCCGGCCCAGACAAAGGATCATTCCAGTGCTCCATCGGTCAGTTCCGGCCATGGCGCGACTTCTGGTTACGGTATCGGGCGCTCAGGTGAGGTCAAGCAAGATACTGGAAAGTATGGGCAGGCTGGCGCCTGAGCGTGGATTGACAGTGTCGAATGATAAAGGTGTGCGTATGAAGTGCATTGTCGTGCTTTTGCTGCTCGTTATTTCTAATGTGGCGTTGGCAGAAGGACGTTGCCCCCCAGGGCAGTACCCCGTGGGAGGTCAGGGTGTAGGAGGTTGTGCGCCAATTCCCGGTGGTCAAGCTGGTGGTGAGAGCAGTGGCCCCATGCCGACCGGTAAATGGGAAACCCGGTGGGGTGCTTTGGCGCAAGACACAGACCATCAAGTCGGCCAGAATTTGGCGATTGGTGTGGCGGAGGTTAAAAAAACAAAGAGAGAAGCTAGGTCCCTCGCGCTTTCTGAATGTCAGCGCATGGGGGGGCAGAAGTGTAAAGTTATTCTTGAGTATCACAATCAATGCGCCGCGCTAGCTGGCCCGGTGATTGGTTCAGTACCCCTCGTCGACGTGAAAACTGTGGCGTATCGATCACCTAATGAAGAAGATGCGAAGGTGGAATCAGTGCGCCGTTGTGAGTCCGAGGGTAAGGGTCGCAGTTGTACTGTTATCTACTCTGCCTGCAGCATGTCTGAGTTTAAGCCCTTCCGCTGATGTTAATCCTGGCGTTGGGTTGATGTTGTGAGTAATGACATTTTGTTTGTTGTTTTAGGGGGTGGCCTGCTGAGAAGTGGGCCGCTTCTATTTTTCGCTTGAGAGGTCTACTTTGCACTAAGGCTGGGTGTCGCTGTTCACAGGTTTAGTCTGCGTGAGAGTGTCGAGAGCTCTTGGAGAGCAAGCTTCGGTCTGAAATTCATTTGCCTGCTGGCTTATAGCTGCAATGCTGATTTCATTGGCATGGGGTGAAGTTAGTACTCTATCTATTGTTCGATCAGGACAAACAGTTGTTCCAGCGATGGTTCTTCTGCGGAATCGGGACCATGTTCTCGATGGCGGTGCTGTCGGCAATGGTGTCCATTGCATTGGATATGGTGATCCGCGTGTCTTCCTCGTTCTGGGCGACGGCGCTGGTGAACAGGTTCCTGCTTGACGGGGCTTCCAGCGACGGTATGACCAGTCAGGCGATGCAGCAGGGCGGCATGGGCCTGATTCTGACGACCTTGATTCTGACTGCGCCCCCAATGGCGGCCATGTTCTTCCAGGGCACCTTGGGCAGCTTCATGGCATATTCGCAGATAGGTGGCAGCCCGGTGGCACAGGCGCCGGGACCGAGCGGACAGCCGCCGGGTAGTTACAAGCCGGCAGCTCCAACCAATTCAGAGGAATCCGTGAGTAGCCAGAGCCTTACGATCCCGAAAATCGCGCCGGGTACTAGCAACTCGGTACATACGCCGGGGTCGCTTGGTAACGCCGCAGTTCGGTGAGCTATGTCACGGCAGTTGCTGAATGGGTAGGGTACTGGATGCAAGAGGTGAAAACGATGAAGCTGCTTGCTTTGCTCCTTTTCTTTGGGGTGCTGCTGGCTCCTGTGTCCGCACTTGCCGAAGGCGGTAGTTGTCCGCCAGGGTTCTACCCGATAGGAGGGCAAGGGGCCAGAGGCTGTGCTCCGATTCCTGGTGGCGACAGCGGTGGCTCGGATCAGCTGCCGCTACTTCCTCCAACGCCGACGGGGGAATGGTTAAGTACGTGGGGAGCAATCGCTGCGTCCGAAGCTACTTCTGAGGTAGGAATGGCCTCCGGAATGAATTCCGCAGAAGCCGCCGCTGCCGAGGCTGTGAGGCGCTGTGGTGGTGGAGGAGCCACGGACTGCAAGGTTACTGTCTCTTACTCAAATCAGTGCGTCGCGTGGTTGATTCCTTCTTCAGGTGGCTCGGGGGCTAAATCCGCAGTTGGTAAGGCTCCAAAGAAAAGGCAAGCGATCTCCTTGGCGGGTGAAGGTTGCGTAGATCCCAGTGGAAAGAAGTGCAGGGTCTTTTACGCAGACTGTTCTGAACCTGTTTTCCGTAAGTTCTAGCGATGCAAGTTCGTCGATTCTCTTAAGTCGATTGATTGGTTGCGTCGGAGTCGCCTGGAGCTTGAAGGTGCATCCAGGGCTTGCGTAAATGGGCCGGAAATTCAGAGAGTTGGCTTGATGTTGATGCGTTGATTTAGATTCTTGCGCATTGTCAATCGTGGCCACTCTTTCGTAGTTTCCTGCGTTCTGCGGATTGGCGGAGCACGGGTGACTGTACCGGCTGCGAATGGCTAGCTGATAGTGGATTCTTCGGGATTTGGCTCTGGATGACAGGTGAAAAGCTTTCCTTCGGATGTTGGGGGATTTCGAACGTCATCAGGGGTTCGAAGGTCATGTATAGGTTCGCGGCGAGTCTAGCGGTAGTTCTAGCACTTACGTCCGACCTGGCTTGGGCGGAAGGAAGGTGTCCTCCAGGCCAGTATCCGATTGGCGGGCGGGGTGCCGGCGGATGTGCGCCGATTCCTGCTGGTGGATCAGGAGCGGAAAGCCCGCGTCCAACGGGACGGTGGATCAAGACTTGGGGAGCATTTGCCGCCGCGCCTTCCGGAATCGCAGGAGCGGCAAGTGGGTGGAGGAAGAAGGCGGATGCGGGAAGCGCGGCGGTGAGATCCTGCTCTGATGCAGGCGGTCGGGATTGCCGAGTGAAGTTCACCTATAAGAATCAATGCGCGACGGCGGCTGTCTCGAATGCGGGAACCGGGGGGACTTTCTACTCTGCTGCAGCCACAAAGGAGGAGGCGGAAGGCCTATCCTTGGCGCAATGTCGTGCTGCGTCCAAAGAGACATGTGAAGTTGTCATGTCCAATTGCACCGAGCCGGAGTTTGAGAAGTTTTGAGTAATTGCCCGCATTTTTCTCGTGATGCGGCGATAGAATGGCCCGCCGTTGAGCGGGCTGTTTTTTTTGCGCCCATCAACTAAGAAGAACTCTACTCTTGATGTTGGGAGATTCTCGGTATGATCAGGCGTTCAGCAGCGACAAATTTGGCCGCAGCAATTGACGTGGCGGGTGCTGCGCTCACATCTGAGTAGGTCCGGGCAGCAGTAGCGCGACATGGGCTCGATCCTAGCGAACACTATCTGACTGTCGCCAATGGCGGCCATGTTCGTCTAGGGCGCCTTGGGCAGCTTCATGGCATATTTGCAGATGGGTAGCAGTGCAGTCGAATACAGGCAGGAGGCGCGATGTCTTGGAGGTTTACGCTTCTACGTAGTTGGCGGGTGATCCTGGGCCTTTTGTTGGCCGCAGTCTTCCAGTCGGCAGCGTTCGCGGAGGGCGGGTGCCCTCCGGGGCAGTATCCTATTGGCGGGCAAGGTGTCCAAGGATGCGCTCCGATCCCTGGGGCGGGTGACGGCTCGCTCAAGACGCCGCAACCCGAAGGGAAGTGGATCGAAACGTGGGGCGCGATCTCTGTTTCTCCTGAGGGCGCGTCCGGAGTGTCTATCGGGAAGCGTAGTAAGTCTGAGGCAGAGGCAGAGGCTGTGATGCAATGCCGGCACTCAGGTGGTCGTGCCTGTCGAACTTCTTTTTCCTACGAGAATCAGTGCGTTGCTGCGGTGGTCCCCAGTTCGGGTTCCGGCGGCACCAGCTTTGGTGGAAAGGCGACTGTCGATGAAGCAATTCAATTGGCAACTCGTCTTTGTATAAGGGATGGGGGGCAGGGATGCCACGTCGTGTACACCGCGTGCTCAGCTCCTGAGTATGTGCGGAAGTGAAGCGAGGATAGCGCCGGGCTAGCGCCCCGGTTGTTTCGTTGGACCGGCCGTAGTGTTTTCAATTTTTTGGAAATTCTCATTGCGAATGACGGATCCCGAGCGCCGCAATGGTGCTTGTATTCGGGTGGGTTCGTTCACCTGATCCGTGTTCGCTGCACCCGTTCCGCTTGCGTCTGCACGAGTGTTAAGTGCCTGATCAGCGCTGCCGTCATCTCCAAGTAGGCATCCATTCACGTTAACCGCACTCATTCTGTGATCAAGTGCGCTTTTCATCCCAAGCCCCCTTCGACGAGCGCTGCCTCCTCGAAGTAAGCTGCGTGCGCGTCAAAATCCCGACGCGCCGGTGCCATCGAACGCAGGAGCTTTTCCGTCCATGAGGACTGTGTCCCCCCGCGGTGCGGGTGACGCTTGCCACCATCGCGGTTGCCGTGGGCTCGGGGCTATCATCCGCCATGGCGGCCGCCGGGCACGTGCGGGGCATCGCCCCGTTTCCGGCCCCCGCTCGGGAACTGGCAAGACGGGATTGAAGGAGTTGCAGGGGATGGAGAAGGGGAGTGGCACGCACATGGACAATGCCCTGGCGTTCGTTCCGTCCGGCGCGAACCTGCTGGAAGCTGTACGCGGCGATCTGACCGGCAATGGTTTCCAGGACCAGCTCCTGGTGATCGACCAACCTCCTCCGGAGGGCTTGTTGCCCGGCGAGCACGGACCGAACCGGGTCCTGCTGTTGCTGCTGGGCGATGCCACGGGCCGCTGGCAGCTGGCGGCACGCAACGACAAGCTGGTGCCGTGCTCAACGCGCGGTGGCATGGCCGGTGACCCCTTCGCCTACGTGACGATTGAAGACGGCGCGTTCAGCGTGATCACCAACGGCGGCAGCCGCGAACGCTGGAGCAGCGTCTACACCTTCCGGTATGCACCTGCCGAGCAGGCGTGCTGGGTGCATGGCGTGCAGCGCAAGGTGGTGGACACCGAAACCGAAGCGACCCACACGCGCGATTTCTCCGCGGCCGAGCTTGGCCGGGTGCGATTCGAGGATTTCGACCCTTCCGTCGTCGCCGACGTGAGCTTGCCCTGAGTGCCATGCCGGTGAGGAGGCGGGAGTATCCAACGATGATCGAGCAGGAGTTTCACCGTGTCGCAGGATAGGGAGTCGTTGCTGTTGCGGCAGGCCACGGAGGCCGGCATGACTTCGTCCCGGGAACTGGCCAACTTCATGGCGCAGGCCGGGCATGAATCCCGTGGCTTGAGCCGTCTCAACGAGAGTTTCAACTTCACCCGGGGCATCTCGCAGATCCCGGTGGAAGCTGCGTGGCGCAATGGCAAGGCTGCGTTGGAGAGCGCCCGCCAGGAAGCGCTGCGTGGCCGCCCGGAAAACCTGGCTGAGCTGATGTACGGCGGACGCATGGGCAATGATGTGCCCGGCGACGCATTGAAGTACCACGGCCGCGGCTATCTGCCGTTGGTCGGCAAGGAGAATTACGAGCGTGCCGGCAAAGCGCTGGATCTGGACCTGGTGAATCACCCGGAACTGGCCGCGCAGCCCGAGCACGCAGGCCGCATTGCCGTGTGGCAGTGGCAGACGCGGGTGCCGGAAGCGGCGCGCGAGGACGTGCGCGAAGCGACGCGCGCGATCAATGGTGGCCTGAACGGCATCGAGGCCCGCCAGCAGCGATTCGAGGTGTGGCAGCAGAAGCTGACCCCCGATGTGATGGCGCGCCTGGAGCGTGGCGAAGTGGGGGCGCCTGCCCAGCAGGCAACGGGACGCGACATGTCGCAACCGGGCGAGCCGGGATACACGCTGTTCTCAGGAGCGCGCCAGCACCTGCAGCAGATGGGGCCGCAAAGCGGTCTGCGCAGCGTGCAGGAACTGGACAATGCTGCCGGCGCACTGGCGCTGAGCGCGCAGAAGGCGGGGATGTCGCGCATCGATCATCTCCTGGCTGGCAACGACGGCCGCACGTTGTTTGCCGTGCAGGGCGCGCTGGGTGACCCGGCCATGCTGCGCGCTTCGGTCGAGCGCGAACAGGCGGCGCAGCAGCCGCTGGCGCAGAGCAGCCAGCAGTTGGCCGCCAGTGTCGCCCAGCAGGACCCCGCGGCCGCGCTCGCCCGCGAGCAGGAGCAGCGCTCTCGATCCCTGTAGCACCTGATGCCGGCGGGCAGGGTGCCCGCAGGCGCTTTACGTACGACGCGTGGCGCCCTGTGGCGCCGACATGGAAACCCACCCGTAAGGACACCACATGCGAATCGTTACCTCGAATGCCCGGCACGCTGCTGCCCGCTGCAATGCATCCGTGCGCCGCCTGCCGCCGCTCTGGCTGCTGTCACTTGGACTTGCCGCAGCGTCGGCACAGGCTCAGGAGGCAGCGGCACCCGCCGTGGAAACGCCCCCCGCTGCAGATGCAATCGTTGAGGCGCCTGCAGGGGCGGCGCCCGTCGCAGCGCCCATGGCGGCCGACGCCGTTGTCGCGGCGCCGGCTCCCGAAGTACCGGCTGCCGTTACACCCCCTGCGACACCGGTGGTGGACACGCAGCCGGCGCCGGCTGCGGACCCGGCGCCGGCGCCCGTTGCGCCCGCAGCGGCGGCGCCTGTAGCTGAACCGCCTGCCGCCGTCGAGCCAACCGTTCCCGCGGTAGCACCCGCTCCGCCCGCATTGGCCATCGTGCCGTTGCCGCCCGAGCAGGCGACCGAGCGGGCGCTCGGTGCCCGCTGCCCGGTGGATCTGGCCGGGCGTCTGGCGACCCAGGGCGACCTGCTGATTGGCGCCTGCCAAGGCACCATGCCGGCGCATCTGGCCGCGTTGCTGGTCGCGCTGCCCGTGCAGGACATCCACCTGCCGCGCAGCTGGCGCGAGCGTGAGGTGCGGCAGAAGGCATGGTTCAAGGCGGTGCCGGGCTACGGCCAGCGCCCGGACTTCATCGTGCGGATGGGCGACATCTGGGTGCGCTCGCTGGAAGGGCGCGACGGCGACAGCACGTTCTATCTGGTGTCAGCACCGTTCACCTGCAGCGACCAGGTCGCCAACCGCGATGAGTACGGCGCGGAGCCGGTCCGCGTGCCAGCGGGTGATTGTCGCGAGGCCTATGTGGCCCAGCGTGTGTACCAGGTCCGCGGGGACGCGCCGCCGAGGGATGTGACCGCCGATGCCATGCCGGCCATGCCGCCGGTGACGGACGCCGACCGTGCGCGACAGCTGTCGCGTGAGGGACGTGTCATCCTGGACCATAGCAAGTTGCAGTACGGCCCGGCCATGCGCTGGTTCGTGCAGTACCCGGAGTCTGCGCAGAAGGGCGGTCCGCGCGCCTACGGTGACTGGAACCGCGAGCACATCGCGTTCGTGGTCTGGACTGGGGATCGCTTCGAGCTGCGTGAGAAGGTCGCACGCGCCCTGTGGCCCTGTGATCCGGTGGCACCCGGCGATCGTGCCTGCGGCGGATTCCCGGATTCGGGCCCGGATCCGTTCGTAACTGCCGGAGTAGGCGTGCCAGTGGCGGCCTCCAGCCCCTGAGCCGGAGTGCCGAAGGGTGCGGGAGCCGGGCTGACCGGCTCCCGCGCTGCATCAGGCCTGCAGGCTGCGGGTCTGGTTCCGCTGCTGTTCCAGCTGCTGGTCGCGCTCCAGCGCAACGCGCTGGTCGGCGGCCTGCTGGTCGATGCGCTGGCTGCTCTGTTCCAGCGGGGTGTTCATCGCCACTGCCGTATCCACCGACACACGAAGGTGGGCGGGGTCACCGCCCTGGCCCTGCACGGCGAAGCTGCGCGAGGCATCGGCATTCATGGCCACTTCGTCGATGCGCTTGCCGCCTGCTGCGTGCATTTCGGCGGCCAGACTGCCTGCCAGTTGCGTGCTCATCACGTCTGGTACCCGGCCGACGCGGACATCCTGCGCGTGCACGCCACGGATCGCGTCGTTGAACAGTGGGTTGCCCACATGGTTGGCATCGTCCATTCGCAGCATGCTGGTGTGATGGCCGTTCTTCTCCGCTTCGCGGCGTGCCGGCTCACCGGGCTGCAGCGGGCCGCGGATGTGGTCGTACAGGTCGACGGCGCCGCCTGGAATGCCCCGCGCCGCGCGGGTGACACCACGGCGCAGTGATTCAACGTCGTCGCGGTACTCCTCGATCATCCTGGCGTTGTCTTTCGCCAGCGTCTGGGTTTCCGGGTGCTTCAGCACCGAGCCTTGATCGAGGAAGTTACCCAGTTTGTGGGAGCCCAAAGAACTGGCTGCCGCGATGACCGGGTAGTCTGGAATCAGGGCGCGCAACGAGTGGTTGCTGAAACCGGCAGCAGACAGCGTCCTGATCTCCTCCGGCTTGGCATAGATGCGCACCTGGCCGAAGTGCGGCGAGGCGGCGCTGACCGGATCTGAGGCCATGACATGATTGATCATGGTGTTGCCGCCTTCCGGGATGCGGTAGCCGAGGCTGACCGCGCCATAGGCGTTGAAGGTTTCGCCCTTGACATTGAAATGGTGCGAGGTGATCTGGGCCAGAGCGCCGCCGAGGGAGTGGCCGGTGACGGTGACCTCAGGAGCACGGCCTCCAAAGGCGGCGTCCTGCTTCGCGTAGTCCAGTGCACTCTTGGTCAACGCAATGGCATCGGGCGCTTGCACATTGGTGCGGGCGACGACCATGCCGCCGTCGGTCAGGATGGCATCACGAGCTATCTGCTCGGTGCCGCGATGAGCGACCACGATCTCGTTGGTGTCGGCTCGCTGATAAACCGTGCCTTGGTAACCATTGAGCCGATTATTGACGTGATCGAGAATCTTGTATTCATGCCCGTTGATCGTGACGAGCTCTTCTTCCCCCGGACGCCTCCGGCCGACAGCGCGATCCTTGTAGGCATCGTCGGAAAGCGCCGCATAATCCTGCGTGCTGATGGTCATGGGGTAACCTCGCTGGCGCTGAGACTCATCGTGAACAACTTGCCCTGAAGTTCAGCAACGTAGTCAGCCGGGTCAGCCTTGCCGGTGGCCGGATAGTTGGCAGCAAGTGGTGCCCGCGGATAGGCTGCGTCCGGATAGTAAAGCGTGTGGGTCTTGCCTTCAGTCAGCGGTTCGGCCTTGACGAAAGTCAGGAAGCGGGTCTCTTCTTCAGCGCCCGTCGCCTTCAACATCGCCCCAGCGCCAGTGAACTCCCAATGGCACACGCCGCGGCCGTAGTAGTCTTCGTCCAGCATGCGGTCCACATACAGCGTGCCGCGGTACTCGCCATCAGCGACCTTGCGCAGTTCCACCGGCTCCTGGCTGGTGATGCGAGCAGCCGTGCCGGTGGCCGGCTCGATGTGGCCGCACTGGTCTTCGTTGGTGACGTCGTACTGGGCCACGCCTTCAACCACAGCGAAATCACCCGGGGCGTCCTTCAGGCGCAGCACCAGTTCATAGGCCTTGCGCGGGCTGGGGTTGAGCTTTGCGAGGCCGCGCCCACCCTGGGCGACATCGGCTTCAGCAGCGGCACGTTCCTGGTTCATGGCGGTCTCCGGATGGCAGGCGGTCAACAGAAGCAGAGCAAGGCACGGAATCATCTTGTGGCGCAATGTCGGCCTCCTTGGGGATAGGGGTGAATGAGGCACTGGCAGCTCATGGCGTGAGCTTCTGCACAGTGGTGGTGGTTGAGAACAGCGCGTCGCGCAGATCTTCGCTGTACCCCGACGGAGCTTCCTCGCCACTGGCACCAAAATTGGCGACAGTGTCGGCGCGCGGATAGACAAGGTTCGGGTAATAAAGCGTCAGAGGCGAGTCGTTCTCCATGCGCTTCTTGTCGACGAACGTCAGGAATCGCGTATCCGCCTTGCTGGTCGTGGCGCGCAACATCGCACCGACGCCCGTCAGCGTCCAAACGCAGGCGCCGCGCCCGTAGTAGTCCTCATCCAGCATGCGGTCCAGGTGGAACGTGCCGCGGTACTCGTTCTCGCTGACCTTGTGCAGGGTGACGGGCTCTTGGCTGGTGATGCGGCCCGCAGTGCCTGTTGCAGGCAGTATCCGCCCGCAGTCTTCGTAGTTGCTGACGTCATACTGGGCCACGCCCTCCACGATCGCGAACGGGCCCGGCGCGTCCTTCAGTGTCAGCACCAGTTCGTAGGCCTGCTTCGGCGCCGGGTTGAGCCTGGCCAGGCCGCGTCCACCCGCAGCAACGTCGCGCTCGGCATCGGCATAAGGTGAGCACGCGGCCAGCGGCAATAGCGCGATCAACGCCAACAACGGCCGTCCCCTGTGTTCGCGCTGTGCTACATCCATGGCCCGGTCCTGCATGGCGCGTCCATGTCCATATATCATTCCTGGATGACAGGTTTTCCGATTATGGAGCGTGTCGGCAAGCCATTGCCACCCGGCGCGCCATGTTTTTGACGCGCCGGCGGGTGCTACCTCGGGCGTATCGCCTGCGCCGTGGGCGATCCGGTGTTTCCGCTGGCGCTGCGCGCGACGCAGGCTCTTCTGCAGATGTGTGATTCAAATCAATAATTCACATTTCCATCACAGAGACGGGCGCCATGAATTACACAATTCGGCCTGAGTCCAGTAAAGACCGGGCAAGCATCCACGCACTCACTGAGGCGGCCTTCCGTGATGCGCCGCACAGCAGCCACACCGAGCAGTTCATTGTCGATGCGCTGCGTTCGCGTGGAGAGCTGAGTCTTTCGCTGGTCGCCGAGAAGGACGGGCAGGTCGTCGGGCACATCGCCCTGTCGCCGGTGACGATAAGCGATGGCAGCACCGGCTGGTTTGGCGTGGGACCCATCTCGGTGCTGCCCGGATGCCAGGGGCAGGGCATTGGCGCAGCGCTGATGCACGCGGCGCTCGACGCATTGCGTGGGCAGGGCGCGCAGGGCTGCGTCGTGCTGGGGGAGCCGTCCTACTACGGGCGATTCGGGTTCCATGCCGAACCGGGCCTGGTACTGCCGGGTGTTCCAGCAGCGTACTTCCAGGCCCTCTCCCTGGTGCCGCCGATCGCGCAGGGCGAAGTGCGCTACTCAGCGGCATTCGAGGCAAGCGCCCCGCCCGTGGATTGACTCCCGCCGCCGGGGCTGATCTCAGCCCTCGTACCGGAGATGGATCAGCGGATACGGGCGGCCCTGCGAATCCAGCGGTGAACGTCCGGTTTCGACGAAGCCCATGCGCAGGTAAAAGCCGACGGCCTGTGCGTTCTGTTCGTTGACGTCGGTACTCAGCTGCGGATGCTGGGTCAGAGCGTGCTGCAGCAGTTGCCGGCCGATGCCGGTGCCACGTGCGTCCGGATCGATGAACAGCGCTTCCATGTGCGTGCCATCGATCAGCATGAAGCCCAGCGGCCGATCCTGCGCATCGACAGCAACGGTCATCGGCGCTTGCGGCAGGAAACCGGCGACTTCGGCATCGATGGCCTGGCGGTCTTCGGCACTGAGGAAGTCGTGGGTGGCGTCGACGGCGCGGCGCCAGAGGTCGACAAGAGCGGCGCCGTCGTCGGCGCGGGAGGGGCGGAGGGTGGTCATGGGTTCGCCAAGGTGCTTCGGAAGAGTGCGAAGTATGAGGCTTTCCGGTAGCGCCTGCAGGCGAAGATTCATCCCGCGTCGCGGTGGCGGATGAAGGGGCTGTGCGCGATCGCGTCCGCGCGCAGCACCACCCCATCCTCGAAGTCATCGCTGTCGTTGAAGGGCACGATCGGCCACTGCCGCCAGTGCGTCAGTCGCTCGCGGTAGGAGAGGGTGGCTGCAACCAGTGCTTCGTCGTGGGCCTGCACGCGTTCCGCTGCAAGCCCGGAACGCACGCCATGCACCACGCATGGCTCCATCACCTCGAAGCCGACGTAGCGCAGGCTGTACATCAACGGCCACAGCAGCAATCGGGTGTCGCCTTCGCGGCCGTCCACCGCGCATGCCCGTGCCGATGAACCGGTGGTGACGCTCAGCAATGCACGCTTGCCCTGCATCACGCCATGTTCGTGGCGCTGACGGCTGTTGTACATCGGCCCATATACCAGCACGCGGTCCAGCCAGCCCTTGAGGATGGCTGGCGCCGCGAACCACCACAGCGGGAACTGCAGGATTACCAGGTCTGCGACCCGCAGCAGGTGCAGGTGACGTCGCACATCGGCGGGTAACTGCTCCAGTTCGGCGCTGTGGCGTTGTTCGCGCTGGGCATCGAAGCGCTCGGGCTGCAGGCGCCGTGGATGGTGCCAGGCCGCTTCCAGCGGATCGAAGCCTTCCGCATACAGGTCGACCACGTCCACCTGCAGGGCGTCATGGCGCAGCTGTTCGGCGGCCTGCGCGGCCAGGTAGGCGTTGAACGAGCGGGGTTCGGGATGGGCAAGCAGGATCAGGGCGCGCATGGGGCGAGGTGTTGGTGGAGTGTGCGACCATCCTCGCGATGCCGGAGTGCCCCGGCAATTACGCACCTTGAGGTAACCATGGCCTGTCCGGGCGATGTCTATGCCGCCGATTGTTCGGCACGTGATGCGCTGGCGCTGATCTCCGGCAAGTGGGTGATGCTGCTGTTGCCGGCACTGGCGCAGGGGCCGCTGCGCAATGGCGCGCTGCTGCGGAAGATCGAAGGCATCTCGCAGAAGGTGTTGACCCAGACCCTGCGGCAGCTGGAGCGCAATGGCCTGGTCGAGCGGTGTGAGCTGGGCAAAAAGCCACTGCATGTGGAGTACCGGCTGACCGAAGTCGCGCGTGGCCTGGTTGACACGCTGTCCGCTCTGGACCGTTGGGCCGAGCACAACTTCCAGGCACTGGACGCCGCCCGCGAGCGCTTCGACGCACGCTAGCGGCGCCTGCACGGCCGCGGGCGTACAATGCGGCCCCGGCGGCCATCCTGGCCCTGCACACACGCGAGAACCGCCATGACCGATGCCCTGGGTGTACCGGTGCACGACGCCGATGAACGCTGGATGCGCCACGCGCTGGCCCTGGCCGAGCGCGCGCAACGCGAGTTCGATGAGATTCCGGTCGGTGCGGTACTGGTGGGCGCCGATGGACAGCTGCTGGGCGAGGGCTGGAACCTCAACATCGCCTCGCACGATCCCAGCGCGCATGCCGAGATCGTGGCCATGCGGGCCGGTGGCACGCGGCTGGCCAATCATCGGCTGCTCGGCAGCACCCTGTACGTGACCCTGGAACCGTGCGCAATGTGTGCGATGGCGATCGTGCATGCACGCGTTGCCCGCCTGGTCTACGGCGCCAGCGACCCCAAGACCGGCGCCTGCGGCAGCGTGTTCGACCTGCTCGGCGATGCCCGCCACAACCACCGGGTGGAGATCCATGGTGGGGTGCTGGCCAAGGAGGCCAGCATGCGCCTGACCAATTATTTCCGCGCCAAGCGTGGCAAGCCGCCGTTGCTGCTGGAAGACCACGCCGGCGAGGGCTGAGAGGCGAAAGGGTATGATGGGCGCCTCTTTCCCTTACCGGTAGGCCGCGCGCCTGCCCAGCAACGAGGCGACACAATGGCGGACACCGGCGCGGCCAACGAGCGACTGATCTGGATCGACCTGGAAATGACCGGGTTGGATACCGATAACGATTCGATCATCGAGATCGCCACGGTGGTGACCGATGCCCAGCTCAATGTGCTGGCCGAGGGCCCGGAGTTCGCCATCCATCACCCGCTGGAAACGCTGGAAGCGATGGACGAGTGGAACCGCAACCAGCACCGTCGCTCGGGCCTGTGGCAGCGCGTGGTGGACAGCACCACCACCCTGGGCCAGGCCGAAGCGCAGACGGTGAACTTCCTGGCGCAGTGGATCCCGGCCGGCCTTTCGCCGATGTGCGGCAACTCGATCTGCCAGGATCGCCGCTTCCTGCACCGCCAGATGCCGCGGCTGGAGAAGTACTTCCACTACCGCAACCTGGACGTGTCCACCGTGAAGGAACTGGCCAAGCGCTGGGCGCCGAGCGTGGCCGCTGGCGTCGGCAAGAACAGCAACCATACCGCGCTGAGCGATGTACACGATTCAATCGCCGAGCTCCGCCACTACCGCCAGTTCATGGGCGCGCTGTCGGGCCTGCCCACGGCCTGAACAACAACGCCGGGCATGGCCCGGCGCTACCGGATGACACGCGAACTGGTAGTGCCGGCCGCTGGCCGGCAAGGCGTCGGGGTCGGATCCCTTTCCCGCGGAAAGGGCTCTGACCCCTCTGTCGTGACCCGCGACGAAGCGTTCAACTACCGGGCGCTAAGATCGGCCCCATGAACGAGCCGATCCTGCTTCCCCGCGACATTGTCCACGACGCCCGCGACTGGTCCGACCTGCAGCGGGCGGTGGCGCTGCTGGAAGCGCCGACCCTGACCGCGCGCATGGCCAACCTGGTCGGCACGCCGCTGGAGTTCGCAGTGAAGGCGCTGCCCAGTTCGGTCTCCAACCGCATCCACGGTGCGGTGCAGGCGGCGCTGTCCAAGTCGGCGCAGGCAGCCCTGTGGAGCATGGACAACTCGCCCGGCAAGGGAGCGTCGACCCGCTGGCACAAACTGGCGGCAGCCACCTCCGGTGCGGTCGGCGGCGCCTTCGGCTTTGCCGCCTTGCTCATCGAGTTGCCGGTGTCGACCACGATCATGATGCGTGCGGTGGCCGACGTCGCCCGCAGCGAGGGGTTTGACCTGTCCGACTTCAGCACCCGCCAGGCGTGCCTGGAGGTATTCGCGCTGGGCGGCAACTCGCAGCGTGATGACGCCAGCGAGACGGGCTATTACTTGGCCCGCGGCTTCACGACCGATGTGATGCGCCATCTCTCGGCCGAGCTGGCCGGGCGGGTGGTGACCGGCCGCGACCTGACCCTGGGCGTGGCGCCGAAGGAAGCCGGCAAGCTGCTGGCGAAGATGGTGGAGAAGGTGGCGGCGCGCTTTGGCGTGGTCGTTACCGAGAAGTTCGCCGCGCAGGCGGTGCCGGTCGTTGGTGCCGCCGCGGGTGCAGCGCTGAACACCATGTTCACCGACTACTACCAGGACATGGCGCGTGGTCACTTCATCGTGCGCCGGCTGGAGTTGAAGTACGGGGAAGATGTGGTGCGCACCTGCTATGACCGCGTGGCACACGGTGCGGTAAAGATCGAGCCAAGGGTGGAGTAGATCCACGCCATGCGTGGATGAGCCCTCATACCGGGTGATCCTTGCCGTGGGGGAACAACTGTTTTGCCAGTGCGTGCCTGTTGCCTGGCGGGGGCCATCCCCATTCTTGGTGGCACTCCTCCCGCAAGAGATCGCCGCCATGTTGTTCACTCCTCATCATCTGGGCGCACTGACGCTGCCCAACCGCATCGTGATGCCGCCGATGACCCGCTCGCGCTCGTCGGCCGGCAACGTGCCCACTGCCGAAATGGCCACGTATTACGCGCAGCGCGCCAGCGCCGGCCTGATCGTCAGCGAGGGCACCCAGATCAGCCCGCAGGGCCAGGGCTATGCCTGGACCCCGGGCATCCACAGCCCGGAACAGGTGCAGGGCTGGCGTCGGGTGACCGATGCGGTGCACGCCGCTGGCGGCCGCATCTACGCCCAGCTGTGGCATGTGGGCCGGGTCTCGCACGCGGCCCTGCAGCCGGGTGGTGCCGCCCCGGTGTCGTCGTCGGCGTTGCTGGCCGAAGGCGTGAAGGTGTTTGTCGACCCCACGGGCGCAGGCCCGGAAGCGGGCGTGGGCGAGATGATCCAGCACTCGATGCCGCGCGCGCTGCGCGAGGACGAGATTCCGGGCATCGTCGCCGACTACGCCGAGGCGGCACGCAACGCGCTGGACGCAGGCTTCGATGGCGTGGAGTTGCACGGTGCCAATGGCTACCTGATCAACCAGTTCATCGACTCGCAGGCCAACCAGCGCACCGACGGCTATGGCGGCGCGTTGCAGAACCGCCTGCGGTTCCTGCGCGAGGTGGTGCAGGCGGTGGTTGCGGTGGTCGGTGGTGATCGCGTCGGCGTGCGCCTGGCGCCGCTGACCACGCTGCAGGGCGCGGTGGATGATACGCCGCAGGCCACCTATCTGGCGGCCGCGCATCTGCTGGGTGAACTGGGCGTGGGTTACCTGCACATTGCCGAAGCGGATTGGGACGATGCACCGTTGATGCCGGTGGCGTTCAAACAGGCGCTGCGCATGGTCTACCCGGGTACGCTGATCTACGCCGGCAAGTACACCGCCGAGCGCGCCGAGCAGGCACTGGCGGAAGGCTGGGCTGACCTGATCGGCTTCGGCCGGCCGTTCATCGCCAACCCGGATCTGCCGGAGCGACTGCGTACCGGTGCGGCGCTGAATCCGCCGGATCGCGCGACGTTCTTTGGCGGTGGCGCGGTCGGCTTCACCGATTACCCGACGTTGGAAGAGAGCGTCGCGGCCTGATCCTGAAGGCTGCCGGCCAGCGGCCGGCAC
>NZ_JBSRQL010000005.1:0-251842 GCF_054083135.1 Stenotrophomonas maltophilia group sp. LNF247 | reverse complement strand
CAACGGTGCACGGGGGCGCAAGCAGGGCTGCGCCAGCCGCACACCTTGAAACCCCCGCCGGGCATGGCCCGGCGCTACCAGGCGCGTCCTGCCTTCGGTAGCGCCAGGCCATGCCCGGCGCCGTTTGACGCGTTCGCACAATGCGCCACGCAAACCCCTCTTCGCGTTTTCCCTACGGCGGGGTATGCTGCAATGAACGGCCATTGTCGATACGCTCGGGGCCGAACCTAATACATCACGATTCCTGGAGGGGGAATATGAGTCTGGATCGTCCCTGGCTGCAGAGCTATCCGAAAGGCGTTCCCGCCGAAATCGACGTCAACGAGTTCCATTCGGTAGCTTCGGTCTTCGACGCTTCCGTAGCGAAATTCCGCGACCGTCCCGCCTACTCCAGCTTCGGCAAGGTCCTCACCTATGGTGAGACAGACGCGCTGGTCACCCAGTTCGCCGCCTACCTGCTGGGTGAGCTCAAGCTCAAGAAGGGTGACCGCGTCGCCCTGATGATGCCCAACTGCCTGCAGTACCCGGTGGCCACCTTCGGCGTGCTGCGCGCCGGACTGACCGTGGTCAACGTCAACCCGCTGTACACCGCCCGCGAGCTGAAGCACCAGCTGGTCGACGCCGGCGTCAGTGCGCTGGTGGTGGTCGACAACTTCGGCGACACCGTCGAACAGGTCATCGCCGATACGCCGGTCAAGCACGTGGTCACCACCGGCCTGGGCGACCTGCTCGGCGCCAAGGGCGCGATCGTCAACTTCGTACTGAAGTACGTCAAGAAGATGGTGCCCAACTACCACATCAAGGGCGCCGTCCGCTTCAGGCAGGCGCTCAAGCTGGGCAGCCGCCACGCGCTTCCGCCTGTCGAGATCGACCACGACGACATCGCCTTCCTGCAGTACACCGGCGGTACCACCGGCGTGGCCAAGGGCGCGATGCTGACCAACCGCAACCTGATCGCCAACATGCAGCAGGCGTCGGCATGGCTGTCCACTTCAGGCATCGAGCCGGGCAAGGAAGTGATCATCACGGCCCTGCCGCTGTACCACATCTTCGCGTTGACCGCGAACGGCCTGGTCTTCATGAAATTCGGTGGCTGCAACCACCTGATCACCAACCCGCGCGACATGAAGGGCTTCGTCAAGGAGCTCAAGGGTACCCGCTTCACCGCCATCACCGGTGTCAACACGCTGTTCAACGGCCTGCTCAACACCCCCGGCTTCGACGAGATCGACTTCTCCTCGGTCAAGTTCACCCTCGGCGGCGGCATGGCGGTACAACGTGCCGTGGCCGAACGCTGGAAGAAGGTCACCGGCGTGACCCTGGTCGAAGCCTATGGCCTGACCGAGACCTCGCCGGCAGCCTGCATCAATCCGCTCACCCTACCCGAGTACAACGGCGCCATCGGCCTGCCGATCCCGTCCACCGATGCCTGCATCAAGGACGACAACGGCAACATCCTGGCGCTGGGCGAAGTGGGTGAACTGTGCATCAGGGGCCCGCAGGTGATGAAGGGCTACTGGCAGCGCCCGGAGGAAACCGCTACGGCCATTGACGCCGACGGCTGGCTGCACACCGGCGACATGGCGAAGATGGACGAACAGGGCTTCTTCTACATCGTCGACCGCAAGAAGGACATGATCCTGGTGTCCGGCTTCAACGTGTACCCGAACGAGGTCGAGGACGTCATCGCGATGATGCCCGGCGTGTTGGAAGTGGCTGCGGTCGGTGTCCCGGACGAGAAGTCCGGCGAGGTCGTGAAGGTCGTGATTGTGAAGAAGGACCCGAACCTGACCGCGGAAATGGTCAAGGAACATGCCCGGGCCAACCTGACCGGTTACAAGCACCCCAGAATCGTAGAATTCCGAAAGGAGCTGCCGAAGACCAACGTCGGCAAGATTCTCCGTCGCGAGCTGCGTGATACGCCCGCCCAGTAAGGGTTTCCGGGCAGCACGACAGTACAGGGGACCCCGCCGGAGACGGCGGGGTCTTTTTATTGCCGGAACATGGCCGGCCCGGCGCTTGCGGGCGGTTCACGACGGGTGCATAGAATCAGTCGCCGCCGCATGTTCAGCTCGCCCCCTCACTCCTCTCCGTCCGCTCTGCGGTTGGCCGGACGGTCACACGGAGAACTCCCATGTCTGCAGTACGCCCCATCATTACCCGTCCCTCGCAGCACCCTACCCTGCGTATCACCGAAGAACCCGAGCGGGACGTTTACTGGATCCATATGCACGCCAACCTGGTCAACCAGCCAGGCCGGCCGTGCTTCGCCTCGCGCCTGGTCGATGACATCGTCGACTACCAGCGCGAACTGGGCGATCGCCTCAGCGCCTCGCACGCTCTGTCACCCCATGTCGTACTTGCCTCGGACAGCGACGTGTTCAATCTGGGCGGCGATCTCGAACTGTTCTGCCGCCTGATCCGCGAGGGCGACCGCGCCCGCCTGCTCGACTATGCCCAGCGCTGCGTGCGCGGCGTGCATGCCTTCCATGCCGGCCTGGGCACCCGTGCCCACAGCATCGCCCTGGTCCAGGGCAATGCACTGGGGGGCGGCTTCGAGGCCGCACTGAGCTGCCACACCATCGTCGCCGAGGAAGGCGTGTTGATGGGCCTGCCGGAGGTGCTGTTCGACCTGTTCCCCGGCATGGGCGCCTACTCCTTCCTGTGCCAGCGGATCAGTCCGCGGCTGGCGGAGAAGATCATGCTGGAAGGCAACCTCTACACCGCCAGCCAGCTGAAGGAAATGGGCCTGGTCGACATCGTGGTGCCGGTGGGCGAAGGTGTTGCCGCAGTCGAACAGGTAATCAAGGAAAGCCGACGCATCCCGCACGCCTGGGCGGCGATGCGTGAGGTCAACGAGATCGCCACCATGGTGCCGCTGCATGAAATGATGCGGATCACCGAGATCTGGGTAGACACTGCGATGCAGCTCGGCGAGAAGTCCCTGCGCACCATGGACCGGCTGGTACGGGCGCAGGCCCGACGCAATGGCGACCCGGCCTGATCGTCTGGCGGGTCAGGACGGGCTGCGCTCGCTGTCGTCGCGGTGCGGTGCCCCCGCACTACGGGCAGCCAACGCATTCCTGCCGTTGCGCAGAGCGGTCGCCAGGCTGCTGAGGCGGGCGCTCCATTCGCCCTTCAGCTGCCAGTCCGCCATGCGCATGAGTTCGCCACTGGAGGCGGCAACCTGGACAAGCCCCAGGTTGCTTGCCACGCCGCGCAGCGCGTGGGCGTGCTCGCGGAAATCCTCCCAGGCCTGGCGCTCGCCGCAGCCCTGCAGCTGGCCCATGCTCGCGTCGACGTCCGCCAGGCATTGGTCGATGAACTTGCGTTCGAAGCCATCGCCCATGCCCAGCGACGCCAGCTCGTCCAGCACCGCGGTATCGAGCACGCCATCGCCGACCGGCAATGCAGGCACCGACTGGATGCCGGGCTCGGCGCGGGTGTTGGCGGCGACATCGGCCAGCACTTCCAGCAGGCGGGTGGCCACCACGGGCTTGGCAAGGAAGGCGCGGGCGCCGGCCTGCTCACAACGCAGGATGGACTCGGGGGTGACGTCTGCGCTCAGCACCATGACCGGAACGTAAGGCATGCCGCTGGCCTGCATCACCCGCAACTGCTTGAGCAGATCCAGTCCGCTCATGCCGGGCATGTGCAGGTCGACGATCGCTGCGTCGTAACTGGCCTGCTCCAACGCATCGAGCACTTCGGCGCCGCCGTTGACGCAGGTGACCTTGTGGCCGGCCTTCTCCAGCAGCCGCTGCAGCACCATGCGGTTGGCCTCGTGATCGTCGGCCACCAGGACCCGCAGGCTGCGCACCCGTGCACGATGGCGCAGGAAGGGGTTGGAAAACGCGATGACATTGCCGGCTTCAGCCACCTCGGACGGAACCGCCGGGGCTGATGCGGTCTCTGCGACGTCCAGCGTGATCTCGACCCAGAACACGCTGCCGCGCGGGCTGTTCGGTACATAGCCGACCTGCCCGCCCATCGACTCGACCAGGCCCTTGGCAATGGCCGTGCCCAGGCCGGTGCCCTCATGGCGACGGGCCAGGCCGACATCCCCCTGCTCGAAGGCATTGAACAGGCGCCCACGCAGCGCCACCGGCACGCCGATGCCGGTATCGACGATCTCGAATCGCAGGCGCATCCGTTGGCTGCCCGGCGCGTCCGGGCTCGACACGCGCAGATGCACGTAGCCGCTGTCGGTGAACTTGACCGCGTTGCCCATCAGGTTCAGCAGGATCTGCTGCAGATGCCCGGCATCACCCAGCAGGCGCGGCGGCACGTTGTCGTCCACCTGCACGCGATAGTCCAGCGACTTGGAGCGGGTCTGCGGGGTCAGGATCAGGTTGATCGCCTGCAGCACGTCGGCCAGTGCGAACTCGTGCGACTCCACGCGCACCTTGCCGGCTTCGATCGCGGAGATGTCCAGCACCTCTTCCACCAGCGCCAGCAGGCTGCGGGTCGAGGCCTGGATGGTGTTCAGGCACTCGCGCTGTTCGTCGTCCAGGCGGGTGGTGGCCAGTACTTCGGTCATGCCCGCCAGCCCGTTCAGCGGCGTGCGGAACTCATGGCTCATGTTGGCCAGGAAGCGGCTCTTGGCTTCGTTGGCCTGGCGCGCCTCGGCCACCGCCCGGGTCAAGGCATGCAACAGCGAATCGAAGTACAGCGGAATCGCGCCCAGGCCCAGCAGCAGGCCCCAGCCCAGATAGTCGTGGCTGCGCCAGTAGGGCGACAGCATCACCGTGCACAGGAACGCCAGGCAGCCCATGGCCGTGGCCACGCGCAGGTAGGTGCTGCCGTAGCGCATGCCGTTGCCGATCGTGACCCACAGCATCACCGCATACAGCGGTGCGGCCGGCTCGCCCTGGATCGTCATGATCCAGGCCATGCAGGTGTAGTCGGTCAGCATGCCGATCACCCGGCGCACATGCGACACGCCCGGATTGACCAGGATCGCGGCCAGCAGGCCTGCGGAAATGGTCAGCTCGAAGGCGAGGATCAGCCACGTCGCAGTCAGCGCCTCACCGCCACCGCTCAGCGAGCGCCAGCCGAGATAGCTGATGAACAGCGCCGTGATGATGATGCGGATCAGGTTCTGCGCGTGCTCGCTGTCCTCGCGCCCGGACAGGCGCTGCTTGAAGCGGGCCAGCAGCGAGCGCTTGTCGGAGCCAGTGGCGGGCGTCGTATCCATGGTCGGATGTCGCATCCTTCGGCGCAGCAGGGAGGAGCAGCACAACGGTACCGCCAACAGCCCCAGCCACAGTGAAAACGCCAGGCCCAGGTTGGCCTGCCAGTAAGGGGTCAACAGCACCGTAGTGCCGAAACTGGCCATGGCCAGCACGACGGCAGCGGCCAGGTACCGCGGCCCGAAGCGCAGGCCGTTGCCCACTGTCACCCACATCACCACCGCATACACCCACGCCAGCGGCTCACCCATCTGGATCATGCCGATCGCGATCAGTCCGTAATCGGCCAGCATTCCGGCCACCCGTCGCGGGTCCGAGCGCTGCGGCCTCCACAGCAGCCAGCCGAACAGCAGCAGCGACAGGCCCAGGCCGGTCACTACCGTTGCCAGCACGCCCTGGTACTGATCCAACCGGTGCAGGCGGGCACCGGACAGCAGAACATAGATCAGGATCAGCGAGATCAGCACCACCCGCACGATCGCCTGGCCATGTTCCGAATCCGGACGCTGCGCCAGCCGACGCTTCACGCGTGCGAACAGGTCCTGCATGTCACCCACCCGGTCGCGTCGATGCCGTCGAGTGCTGGGCGCAGATGTCCATCAACTGCTGGCGGCCGCGCATCAGCGCATCCACGCAGCGTGGATCGAACAGGCGGCCACGCTGTGCGTACAGATAGGCCAGTGTGGCTTCCATGGTCCATGCTTCCTTGTACGGACGGGGTGAGATGAGTGCGTCGAAGACATCGGCGACAGCAACGATCCGCGCTTCCAGCGGGATCGCTTCGCCGACCAGGCCGTCGGGATAGCCGCTGCCGTCATAGCGCTCGTGATGGCGCAGCGCGATGAGCGCGCCCACCTGGATGAAACGGTTCTGGCTGCCACTGAGCAGCTCGTGGCCGATGCGTGGATGCCGGCGCATGATCGCCAGCTCCTCGTCATTGAGCTTGCCCTGCTTGAGCAGCACCGCGTCGGGAATGGCGATCTTGCCCATGTCATGCAGCGGTGCGGCCATCTCGATCAGGCGCACGTCGTCTTCGGGCAGGCCCAGCTGCTCGGCAATCAGCCCCGCCACGCGCGCCATGCGTTCGAGGTAGGCACTGGTGCCGGCATCTCGGAACTCGATCGCCCGTGCCAATCGCGACAGGGTCTCGCGTTCGCGTTCCTCGACCTCGTGCATGCTGGCCAGCAGGCGCTGCTCCAGCGACAACGCACGCTGCTTCACGTTCTCGGTCTGCTGGCGCAGCTGCAGCAGGTTGTAGCAGCGCGCGCGCAGTTCGCGCGGGCGGATCGGCTTGACCAGGAAGTCGATGACCCCCGCTTCCAGCGCCGCCTGCCGGATCGGCTCGTCGCCGACCACGGTGATCAGGATCACCGGGATATCGCGGTGCTTGGGCAGGCGACGGAAACGGCGGGCGAACTCCAGCCCGTCCATCTCCGGCATGCGGTAATCGAGCAGCAGCAGGTCGACCGGGTGCGCCTCGCACCAGGCCAATGCGGTCAGCGGATCGCCGAAGTCATGCACGCTCAGTTCCGGCGCGATGTCTTCGATGACGTGACGCAGCATCGTCCGCGCGGACGTCTGGTCGTCAACAATGACGATGTTCAACGCGTACTCCGCCTGGTTTCTCGACCATGCTGGATCATCAGCAGGCGAGGATACCCTGCCGCTGCGAACGCTCGCACCCTGCATCGGCCCGACTCCCGTGTCATGCGTCCCGGTTCATGATCGTCATCACATTGTGAAGCGGACTCTCCACAATGCGCACTCCCCCTGGCGCCGATCAAGCCATAACAGACGTCAAGGTAGTGCATTAACGATACGCCGAGTGCGGGAGGCGTCAATCGCGCCGTCTCATTTCGCGACGGCGCGCACAAACAGGGGTCAAAAAGACGACTTACTGCTCCGGACGCATGTACGGGAACAGCAGCACGTCACGGATCGAGCTGCTGCCGGTCAGCAGCATCACCAGGCGATCCACGCCGATGCCGAGGCCACCGGTCGGGGCCATGCCGTACTCCAGCGCACGGATGTAGTCGGCGTCGTAGTGCATCGCCTCGTCGTCGCCGCCTTCCTTCGCGGCCACCTGGGCCTGGAAACGCTGCGCCTGGTCTTCCGGGTCGTTCAGTTCGGAGAAGCCGTTGGCCAGCTCCTTGCCGTTGACGAACAGCTCGAAGCGATCCGTGTAACCCGGGTCGTTGTCGTTGGCACGAGCCAGCGGCGAGACCTCCACCGGGTGGTCGGTGATGAAGGTCGGCTGGATCAGGGTGTGCTCGACCGTGGCCTCGAAGATCTCCAGCAGCAGCTTGCCCCAGCCGTAGGACGGCTTGACGCGGATATTCAGGCGCTCGCAATGGCGCAGCAGCGCGTCGCGGTCAGTGCAGTCGGCGACGGAAATCTCGGGGTTGTGGTGGCGCACCGCCTCGTCCATGCGCCAACGGCGGAACGCCGGGCCCAGGTCGATCTTCGCCCCGTCCCACTCGACCTCGGTGCTGCCGTTGACGGCCTTGGCCACGTCACGGATCACGCCTTCGGTCAGGTCCATGATCTCGTTGTACGTGGCGTAGGCCTCGTACAGCTCCATCATGGTGAATTCCGGGTTGTGGCGGGTGCTGACGCCTTCGTTGCGGAAGTTGCGGTTGATCTCGTAAACGCGCTCCAGGCCACCCACGGTCAGGCGCTTGAGGTACAGCTCCGGCGCCACACGCAGGTACAGGTCCAGGTCCAGCGCATTGTGGTGGGTGGTGAACGGCTTGGCCGCCGCGCCGCCGGGGATGTAATGCATCATCGGCGTCTCGACTTCCAGGAAATCGCGGCTGTCCAGCCAGGCGCGCATGGCGCGGATGATCTTCGAGCGCTTGATGAACACCGCGCGCGATTCCGGGGTCACGATCAGGTCGACGTAGCGCTGACGATAGCGCTGCTCGACGTCGGCCAGGCCATGCCACTTGTCCGGCAGCGGGCGCAGCGACTTGGTCAGCAGGCGGATCGATTCGGCCTTGACCGACAGCTCGCCGGTCCTGGTGCGGGTCAGGCCGCCTTCGACGGCGATGATGTCGCCCACGTCCCAGCCCTTGAAGGCGGTATAGGCATCGCCCAGCACCGTGCCCTGCAGGAACAGCTGGATGCGGCCGGACTCGTCCTGGATCTGCGCGAAACTGGCCTTGCCCATGATGCGCTTGGCCATCAGGCGGCCGGCCATCTTCACCTGGCGGCCATTGCCTTCCAGCGCCTCGGCGGTCCACTGTTCGGCATCGGCGAACTCTTCCTGCAGGCGGCCGGCGAAATCCTCGCGACGGAAATCGTTCGGATACGCGATGCCCTGCCCACGCAGCGCTTTGAGTTTCTCACGGCGCTCGGCGATCAACTTGTTTTCGTCGACGGGGGGGGTATCGGTAGCTTCGCTCATGGATCTGCGGGAATCGTGTAGTGAGGGGGATCTTGCGCCCGGCACAGCCGGTTGCCCAGCATACCAAAACCGTCCAGCCCCAGCCCCGCCGCCGCCCTGCCCCGGTAGTCGCCAACCTTGGTTGGCGGTCCCTGTGTCGACCAAGGTCGACACCCACCGGAGCGCGGCGCCGGCGTCAGCCGTTCCCGGGAAACGCCTGTCGCAGCTCGTCCACCAGCACCCGCTGGTTCTCCGAGTAATCGATCGGCACCGACACCAGGTGCACCCCGCCCTCGTTGAAGGCCGCCTCCAGGGTCGGGACGAACTGCTCGATGGCCGTCACCTCATGCCCCTTGCAGCCATAGGCCTCGGCATACTTCACAAAATCGGGATTGCTGAAGGTCATGCCGTAGTCGGTGAAACCATCCACCGCCTGCTTCCAGCGGATCATGCCGTAGGCACCGTCGTTGAGGATCAGCACCACCAGGTTCAGGCCCAGCCGGCGCGCCGTCTCCAGCTCCTGGCTGTTCATCATGAAGCCGCCGTCGCCACACACCGCCAGCACCCGTCGTTGCGGGTACAGGATCGAGGCCATGATCGCCGACGGCAGGCCCGCGCCCATGGTCGCCAGCGCGTTGTCCAGCAGCAATGTGTTGGCCACCTGGGTGCGGTAGTTGCGCGCAAACCAGATCTTGTACATGCCGTTGTCCAGCGCCACGATGCCGTCTGGCGGCATCACTTGGCGCACGTCGTGCACCAGTCGTTGCGGGGTGAAACCAGCGTCCTCGGCGCGATCGGCAAGGTGCTCGAGGATGGTCGCGCGCAGCGGCAGCAGCGCATCGGCATGGGGCACCGCGCCTTCGATGCGGTCGGCCAGTTGGGTCAGCGAACGGCCGATGTCACCGATCACTTCCACCTGCGGGAAGTACACCTGCTCCACCGCCGCCTGCGAGTAGCCGATATGGATCACGGTCGGCCCGCCTGGACGCATCACGAATGGCGGCTTTTCGGTGACCTCATGGCCGATGGTCACGATCACGTCGGCCTGGTCGATGGCCATGTGCACGTAGTCGCGTTCGGTCAGCGCCGCGGTACCCATGTACAGGCCCGAGCCGCCGGCCACCGCACCTTTGCCCATCTGCGTGGTGAAGAACGGAATGCCGGCGCGTAGTACGAACGCCGACAGCGCCTCGCTGGACTGCGGCCGCGACGCCGCCGAAGCGATCATCAGCAACGGCCGCTTGGCATTGCGGATGATCTCCGCGGCGCGGTCCAGCGCCTCGGGGCTGGCAATCGGCCGCTCCACCGCATGCGGCGGAATCAGCGACACCCCTTCTACTTCATCGGCGGCGATATCCTCGGGCAGCTCCAGCAACACCGGGCCCGGGCGCTCCTCCTGGGCCACACGGAACGCTTCGCGGACGATGGTCGGGATGGTGCGCGCCGAGACGATCTGCCGCGCCTGCTTGGTCAGCGGCTTCATCGTGCTGACGATGTCGACGATCTGGAAGCGTGCCTGCTTGCTGGCCACGATGCCCTTCTGGCCTGTGATCATGATGACCGGCCACGCACCGAGCAGCGCGTAGGCGGCGCCGGTGGTGAAGTTGAGCGCGCCCGGACCGAGCGTTGCCAGGCATACGCCCGGCTTGCCGGTCAGGCGGCCATACGTGGCCGCCATGAACACCGCCGCCTGTTCGTGGCGGGTGATGACCAGTTCGATGCTGGAATGGCGGAGCGACTCGACCACGTCGAGGTTTTCTTCGCCGGGAATACCGAAAATGCGCTCGACGCCTTCGTTCTCAAGTGCGGCGACAAGCAGATCTGAACCCTTGGACATCGGATGCCGTCCTTTGTGCTGGACTGATGGTGGATCGTTGCAGGAAGGATGAGAGCCGCGCGTCAATGCTTGTCGAACCACACTGTCTGCGCGTTGACGAATTCACGGATGCCGAAGTGCGAGAGCTCGCGGCCGAAGCCGCTCTTCTTCACGCCGCCGATCGGCACGCGGGGGTCCGAAGCGGAGAAGCCGTTGACGAACACACCGCCGGTCTGCAGCCGGCGGGCCAGCTGCATGGCTCGGGCGCGGTCGCCGGTCCACAGGTTGCCGCTGAGGCCGAACTCGCTCTGGTTGGCCAGTTCCACCGCGTGGTCGGCATCACGGGCGCGGCTGATCGAGGCCACCGGCCCGAAGGTCTCGGTATCGAAGGCCTGCATGCCCGGCTCCACGTCGGCCAGCACGGTGGGGGCATAGAACGCGCCCGGGCGATCCAGCTGATGGCCGCCGACCAGCAGCTTCGCGCCGGCCTCCACCGAGGCGCGTACCTGCGCATCCAGCTGTTCCAGCAAGTCCTGGCGGGCCATCGGGCCGATGCGGTTGGCCGGGTCGCGGCCATCGCCGATGCTCAGTGCCTGCACCTTCTGGCAGAACTGCGCCACGAAACGGTCGTAGACCGCGTCTTCGACGATGATGCGCTTTCCGGCGATGCAGACCTGCCCGGTGTTCTGGAAGCGCGAGGCGACCGCGGCATCTACGGCGGCGTCCAGATCGGCGTCGGCCAGCACGATGAACGGATCCGAGCCACCCAGCTCCAGCACTACCTTCTTCAGTGCCTGCCCGGCCTGGGCGGCGATGCTGCGGCCGGCGGCCACGCTGCCGGTCAGGGTGACGGCGGCGATGCGGTCATCGGCGATCGCACGGCTGGTACCCTCGCGGCTGATGTTGGCGGCGATGAAGGTGCCTTCCGGCAGCCCGGCATCACGCCAGGCGGCATCGAGCAGTTGCGCGGTGCCGACGATGTTCTCGGCCGGCTTCAGCAGGAAGCCGTTACCGCCCATCAGGATCGGTACCGCCGCGCGCATCACCTGCCAGTACGGGAAATTCCACGGCATGATGCCCAGCACCACGCCCAGCGGCAGGTAGGACACGTAGGCCTTGTCGTCGGGCACCTGGGTCGGCTCGTCGCGCAGGAACTGCGCACCGTGGTCGGCATACCAGTCGCACAGCACGGCGCACTTCTCGATTTCGGCCAGGGATTCGGCCTGGACCTTGCCCATTTCGGCGGTAGCCAGCGCAGCCAGCTTTTCACGGTCGCGGCGCAGTACCGCGGCCATCGCACGCAATACGTCTGCACGCTGTTCGAGGCTCCTCGTGCTCCAGGCGGCGAAGCCAACCTGGCCGCGATCGAGGATGGCCTCCAGTTCGGCGTCGGTAGCGAAGGGGTGGCTGGCGATCTGCTGGCCGGTGGCCGGATCGCGGGAAATGGCTGTACTGGGGGCAGCGGACATGCAGGTCTCCTGGTGTCTCGACGACGGGCGGTGGCCCATCTCCTGCACAGGAATGTGGACCCGATTGGCGGAGGCAACAAGGCGTCTGCTTATCCTGTGACCTGCACTTACCTGTCTGAATGGAGATAGGTGCCGGCAGGGCTGCGCCCTGCACCCGCAGAGGCCAGGGCAACGTCAAGGTCAAAGGCCTGCATTCCGTGGGATGGCGGGGTGGGTCCGGTTGCGGGGGACGGCGTGAATCCCCCTCCGGGGTCCGGCCCAGCCGCCGGCGGCTGGGCGTTCGGGCGCTTGCGAAGCAGTGCTTCGCAAGCAAAGCGCCCTCACCCATGTAGCCTCGGTCGCGCCATCCATGGCGCTCACGCCCCCGCAACCGGACCCACCCCGCCTTCGACAGATTTCCGCGATCTGTCGGGAATACTCTTGGGATCTGACCCCGGAATTTCTTTCGATATCTGACAGATGTGTCGACCAAGGTCGACACCTACCAACAGCCGCGCGAAATTTGTCTGAGGCGGGGCGGTGTGGGTTGGCAGGACCGTTGGCGCCATGGATGGCGCCATCGAGCCCCCATGGATGGGTTCACGGCGTGTCCTGCCAGCCCACACCGCCCCGCCATCCCAAGGATGCTCGCTGTTGCTGTTGCTGTTGCCTTGGCTTGAAGCCTCTGCGGGTGCAGGGCTGCAAGCCCTGCCGAACACCCCCTACTTCCGCGGCAGGTAAGTCACCAGGGACAGATCGTGCCGGCTCTCCGGCACCAGCGCCACGTACTGCAGGTCCAGCAACCCGCGCGTGGGATGGTTCAACTTCTTCGCACCTTCATCGAACCGCCGCACGTCGTGCTCCGGCCACCACTGACGGAATTCCTCGCTGTGCGCGGCAATGTCCTCCACCAGCGCCAGGAACGGCGCCTTGTCCGGCGCCTGCGCCATCGCCGCACGGAAACCTGCCAGCAGGCCGCGGGTCATTTCTTCCCAGTTGAGGATCAGCGTGCGGTACGGCGGGTACAGAAACATCAGCCGCAGCGTATTGCGCTCGTGCGGCGCCAACTGGCTGTAGTCCACGAACAGATCGGCGATGGCCGGGTTCCAGGCCAGGATGTCGAAGCGGGTATTGCGCACATACGCAGGGATCGGCTGCATCGCCTCCACCAACTGGCGCAGGCCATCGGTCACGCTCTCGTCCGGCGACTCCAGCGGCACGCCGTAGCCGGACAGCGCGAACGCGTAGGCGCGCTCGTCGTCGCTCATGCGCAGCACCTGCGCCAGCCGCTCCAGCACCTCGGGCGAGGCGCGCACTTCACGGCCCTGCTCGATCCAGGTGTACCAGCTGACACTGACCCCGATCGCCAGCGCGACTTCCTCGCGTTTCAGGCCCGGGGTACGCCGGCGCCCGGCCGGCAGGCCGAGGGTGGCGGGGTCGACACGGGCGCGGCAGGCCTTAAGGAAGCCGCCCAGTTCCTTGCGTTCACTTTCGCTGCGCATCATCGGCCCGTCCTGCCCTTTGTAGCGTCGAGCCATGCTCGACGCATCTGCTACTGCGCCAACAGCAGCCGAGCATGGGCTCGGCTCTACCGGAAGCGCGATCAGCCACCCTCGGCGTTGCGCGCGAGGGTGACGATCTCAGCGCACGCGCGTCGATCAGGCATCGACGCGCTTGGAGCCCACGGCCAGGCCGGCCTTCAGGCTGGCCTCGACGAACTCGTCCAGGTCGCCGTCGAGCACCTTCTGCGTATCCGAGCGCTCGATGCCGGTACGCAGGTCCTTGATACGGCTCTGGTCGAGCACGTAGTTGCGGATCTGGCTGCCCCAGCCGATGTCGGACTTGGTGGCTTCCACCGCGTCCTTCTCGGCGTTGCGCTTCTGGATCTCCAGCTCGTACAGCTTGGCGGCCAGCATCTTCATCGCGTTGTCGCGGTTCTGGTGCTGGCTGCGGCCGGTCTGGCAGGCCACGACGATGTTGGTCGGGATGTGGGTGATGCGCACCGCCGACTCGGTCTTGTTGACGTGCTGGCCACCGGCACCGGACGAACGGTACACGTCGGTACGCAGGTCGGCCGGGTTGATGGTGATGTCGATGTTGTCGTCGATTTCCGGCGACACGAACACCGAGGTGAAGCTGGTGTGGCGGCGGTTGTCCGAGTCGAACGGCGACTTGCGCACCAGACGGTGCACGCCGGTCTCGGTCTTCAGCCAGCCATAGGCATAGTCGCCTTCCACGCGCAGCGTGGCCGACTTGATGCCGGCGACGTCGCCACCGGACACTTCCATCAGTTCGGTCTTCCAGCCGCGCGACTCGCACCAGCGCAGGTACATGCGCAGCAGGATCTCGGCCCAGTCCTGGGCTTCGGTGCCGCCGGCACCGGCCTGGATGTCGACGAACGCCGCCGCATTGTCCATCTCGCCGGAGAACATGCGCTGGAACTCCAGCTTCTCCACGTGGGCCTGGTGCTTGTCCAGGTCGGCGACCACGGCCAGGGCGGTGTCCTCGTCCTGCTCGGACTCGGCCAGCTCCAGCAGCTCGGTGGCATCGTTCAGGCCATCGAGCACCGAGGCGATGCCGCCCACGGTCTTTTCCAGGCTGGAACGCTCGCGGCCCAGGTTCTGGGCGTATTCGGCGTTGTTCCAGACGTCGGGGCTTTCCAGCTCCCGCGTTACTTCTTCAAGACGCTCTTTCTTGGCGTCGTAGTCAAAGATACCCCCGAAGCGACAGCACGCGATCGGTCAGATCGGTGATGCGCTGGCGGACAGGATTCAGTTCGATCATGTCGGCGGTTATGCATTCAAAAGATGACTGGTAATGATACCGCAGGCTGCGGGTACCCGGAATGAGGGCCTCACCCTGCCCCCAGCGCCTGCCGCAGCAGCGGCAGCTGGCGCCGGCTGCACGGCACTTTCGCCCCGTCGGCCATATGCAGCAGGGCCTCGCCACCGTCCAGCGGCTCGATCGAGCGCAGCTGGCCCCGATGGATCAGCCAGCTGCGGTGCGGGCGCAGGAACTCGCCCGGGTCGAGCCGCTGCTCCAGCACTGCCATGGTGATCCGCAGCGGATAGTCGTGGCCGCGTACCCGCAGGTTCACATAGTTCCCTGCGGCCTGGGCGTACTCCACGTCCGCCGTGGCGACCAGGAACTCCTTGCCCAGCTTGCGCACCAGGAAGTGCTGGGGTCGCTCGACCGGCTCCACCGGCGGGCCGACGTCCGGCTCGGCCAGCAGGCTCGCCTCGCCCTGCCTGCGCCGGCCGAACCAGCTGGCGAAGTGCTCCAGTGCCACGAACATCGCGAACGTGCGCACATCCTTCAGGTATTCGTAGGCAAAACGCTCCAGCCATCCCGCATCGTCCTGGTAGCGGTAGCCCAGCGATACATAGGCCAGGTGCCGCAGTACCATCATCCCCACCACGTGCAGTAACGACCAGCCCACGCTGGCCAGCAGGTAGAGCGGCAAACGCTGCTTCCAGGTATCGGCATGCAGCGGCCAGCGCTCGCAGCCCCACCACAGCAGCGGCAGGGTCAACAGGATCAGGGCGAGGCTGCTGAATTCCCAGATCATCGGCTCCCACAGGCCGAGATCGCTGCCCCGCCGCGAGGCGTCCATCACCTCAACCAGCGCGCTGGTCACCGCCGAGGCCGACAGGATCGCTGCCCAGACCAGCAGCCGGGTGGTGGTGCGCCAGCGCGGTGGTCGGCCCTGGGTCATTGCTGCATCCATGTCGTTGCGGTGCTCCAGCCTGCCTCAATGGCCAAAGGGTAGCGGCTCCATTGGTCACACCACCCCCGCCATTGGTCACTGCGCGGGTTCCGGCAGCCCCTTGGCAGTCGCTGCACGGACCGGGCGGCGTCACCTTGGGTCGACTCTCCGGCACACCACCACCATGACCCGACGCCACGACATCGACGCCCTGCGCGTGTTCGCCTTCGCCCTGCTGATCCTCTACCACACCGCCATGGCCTATGTGGACGACTGGGGCTTCCACCTCAAGAGCGTGCATACCGCCGAATGGCTGCAGTGGCCGATGCTGTTCGTCAACCGCTGGCGGATGTCGCTGCTGTTCCTGATTTCAGGCATCGCCATCGCGCTGATGCGGCCGGAAGGCAGGCTGCTGCGCTTTGCCGGCCTGCGCACGTGGCGGCTGCTGCTGCCCCTGCTGTTCGGCATGTTCGTGATCGTGCCGATCCAGCCCTACTGCGAGGGCGTGGCCAACGGTCATGTTGCGCCCGGCTTCGGACATTTCCTGCTGCGCTACTGGCAGGTGCGGCCGTGGCCGGAAGGCAGTTTCGCAGGCTGGCAATACGGCATCACCTGGAACCACCTGTGGTACCTGGCCTATCTGTGGAACTACACGCTGGCCCTGGCCCTGCTGATGCCATTGCTGGGAACGGCCGTGGTGCGCCATGCGATCGCGTTCTGCGCCGCCTCGCCGATACTGCTGATCGGAATTCCTTCTGCGCTGCTGCTGGCCTGGGTGATCTGGCTGGAGCCGGTCTATCCGTCCACCAATGCCCTGCTTGGCGACTGGTACCAGCACGCGAAGTACGCGACAGTGTTCCTGGCCGGCTACCTGCTAGGTCGCGAGCCGGTGTTCTGGCAGCGTGTGGTCTTCCTGCGCCGCACCACGCTATGGCTGGCGCTGGCTGCCGTCGGCTGGTATCTGGGGTTGCGCATCCTCGGTCAGGTGCTGCCGGCTGACTCCTCGCTGCGGCAATGGCCTGAAACGTTCTGGGACCTGCAGGGCAGGGCCAGCCAGTCGGTGTATGTCTGGACCGCGCTGCTGGCCATCCTCGGCTGGGGCAAGGTCTTCCTCGACCGCCCGTTCGGCTGGTTGCCGTACTGCACCGAGGCAATCTATCCCTGGTACATGCTGCACCAGAGCCTGATCATCGTGCTGCTGTTCTGGCTCAAGCCATTGCAACTGGGTCCTTGGCTGGAGCCGTCGCTACTGCTGGGCGGCACCGTCGGCGGCTGCCTGCTGATCCACGAACTGCTGATCCGTCGCGTGCGCTGGCTGCGGCCGCTGTTCGGCCTGCGTGTGAATTCGCCAGCGTGGCCGGTTGCACACGCTGCGCGGTTGTAGAGCCGAGTCCACGCTCGGCTGCTTCTGCCCTGAGCCGAGCATGGGCTCGGCTCTACACCTCCACCGGCCGGCAATCCACTTCTGGCTGGCCGCTACTGATGGCACTGTCACGGACGCACCAGCGCCGGCGCATCTTGGCTGACGTGCTGGCTGGCTGATAGACCAGCATCGATGCTGGGGACTCCCCACGGGACCTCGTACGGGCAACGGATACGCAGCATGTTCATGGCATTTGCAACTATTCGCATTGGAAGCTCAACAGCGCCCTGCCAGTGTAGGAAGTCGCCTTTTCGACGGAAGGCACTTTTTGCCGGGAGCGCTGCAATGGATCAATCCGACATCAATCTGCTGGTCGCCTTTGTTAACTCGGAAGAAGCTGCGCTTGCTGAGGAATGTCAAGGCGACATTTACCCGAGCTATCACTACCAACTCGGAGCACTTGCACCGAAAGCAGGTCGCCACTTGTCTGGGGATCTGCTGCAACGTTTCTACTTCCACTGGCTGCGCGTGGGTGACTGGAAGGTCGCCGGACTCCCTGAGAGAGACTTTCCCACCCTTGTTGCAGCCTATCTGGAACTCACAAAGCTCCCGGTGGGCTACTACACGCGCCAAGCCAGCCGCAGCCTCGAGCACCTGTTCTGCTTCGGCTTCAACGAGCATGGCGAGCTGCCAAGTGGCACGGTTGCAAATGCAGCGGATCTGAAACAGCGCACCCGTCTGGTGGAGCATTGCAGGAAGTACCAATCGTTCCATGCCCAGCGAGAGAAGGTCGAAAAATTCCTTCCATTCCGCTCGTCGGCCCCGATCATTCTCGAAGCCGGCCGATCCCTGCAACACGATATCAAGGAAATGGGGCCAATCCTCTATTGGGGCATGGCACTCATTGCACAACTCAATGAGGACACGCGCATCCAGATGGCACATGACCTGATGGTCAGGAAGTGGTCTGGAGACGGCGATCGAAGCCACGCGCTCTCCGTGCTTTACCTGACTGCCGAAGCCGCCCGACCACACTGCGCGGAGAACAGCGAGTACGTCGCTCTTTGTGAAAATCTGGCGCAACTGCATGACATGCGGATCATGGCGGGGGACGCTGTCCGGCTGGTGCAGCGCCAGGGTTGGCGCGTGCAGAACATCCGAGACTGGAGCGCCAGAATCACCCTCTATCAGGACGGCGAGTACAGCAGCGAGAGCGGGCATCCTCGGATCAGCCTGACCCTCAACAGTTGGCCTGACAGCCCTTGGTCAATCAACCTGACCTCGGGTGATGGCTCCTACGTCGCCTACCGGGACAGACCCACCAGCAACGACTTCCAGTTGCCGCCAATCATCGGCGCCACGCTTGATCACTTTCCCGAATGGGTCAAGCAGATAAATACAAGCCTGGGTATCAATTTGGTTCCAGGCACGGATTCGGTTGCGTCTGCCCACAAGAATCGCACGCTGGCCAGACAACTAGACGCTTGGATGCGCGGAAAATAGCAGTGTAGAGCCGAGCCCACGCTCGGCTGCTTCTGCCATGAGCCGAGCGCGGGCTCGGCTCTACATTGAGGCAGTCGAGCAAGCTCGACTCCACAGGGGCGTCCGAGTGATCAACGCACCTCGAATTCGCCCACCAACACGGTTTCGGCGCGATCCTTGAGGCGCATCGTCACCATCTGGTCCTTCTGCTTGGCCGTGCCCCAATGGGTGGTAAGGCGCAGCATCAGGGTTGTCGCACCGGTCACCAGCTGCTGGCGGCTGCCGAAGTAGTTCGCCTCCACCTTGTACTTGCCCGGCTTGGCATTGCGTAGCGAGAACTGCTCGGGACCATAGCCGCCGGTGAAGTCCTGCGACATCTGCCCGCCCTGGTAGGTCAGGCGGTTGCCGTAGTAGGCGCGCTCGCCGTTCGGGTCGGTCACCCACAGGTCCATGTCGCTGTTGTCGGCATCCCACGACAGCACCACCCGCAGGTCCAGCGGCATCGCCTGCAGCAGGCGCGGGTCGATGCTGGTGGTATCCAGCCGGGGCGTGCTGCCGGCCACCAGGTTGGTCAGCTCATCCAGCGCGATCAGGGCGATGCCATCGAAGCGGCTGTCCCACGGCCGCACCACCACCTGGTACAGCGGCGCCAGCGCCTGCTGCGGCTTGCCGGCCGCCGCCAGTGCCAGGCCGAGGTCGCGGAAGCTCTGCGGTTCTTCCTGGCCCATCGCCAGCACCTGCTCGAACACCGGCACCGCCAGCGCGGGGGCATCGGCCTGCATCAGCCGATAGCCGAGCACGCGCAGCAGGTGGCGATTGTCCAGGTCCATCTCGGCCAGGTTCGACAACACACGCAGCGCCAGGTCGCGCTGACCCTGCGCCAGCAGCAGGTCGGCCACATCAAGGAAGAAGGCGCTGCTGTCGGCGTGGGCATCGCGCTCGGCCAGGTAGCGGTCATACAGTTGCGACGGCGGGCCCTGGCGCAGGCGCCGGGCGATGGCCGAGTCTGGCTGCCAGGCCGCCAGCTGGATGCCGAGCTCGCCCTCGTTGGCGGCAGCGGGCGCAGCGACACGGCCACCCGTGACCGTGATTGAATCCAGGGCCTTGTTCGATGCAGGCGCCGAGCGACGTGCACGCGCGCTGCTGGCTTCCATGCGCTGCTCGGCGGCGGCGGCCATCGGTGCCGGGGCGGGCGGTGCCGCGGGGGGCGGCGCGGCGAGCGTCGCCACCGGCGCCGATTCCATCGCGTAGTCCGCGGAGGCCACTTCCAGTGCCCCACCCTTCACCTGCGGCGGCATTCCCTTCGGCCAGCTACGGTTCCACCACTGCTGGCGCTCCTTCCAGTGTGCCGCCACTTCATCCAGGCGCTGGCGATCAGCAGCGGCGCGGTCTGTCACCTGCCGTGCGAACCGCGCGTCGTAGTCCGCGCGCAGCTTGCCGGACGGACGGATGGCATAACGCAGGTAGTCCTCCAGCGTCTCCAGCACGATCAACGAGGTGTCCGGCCCGACCAGGCCAAACTGCTGCGACAGGCGCTGCATGGCCTCACGGTTGCCGCGGCGGTCGACGGCCAGTTGCTGCAGGCGCGCCTGCGCCCACAGGCCGGCCAGCAGTTCGCCGTCATCGCTTTTCTGCGTGGGTGGCAGCGCCTGCCATTCGCCGCCACCCACGCGCACCCGCATCGGCACACCGTCGGCTGCCAGTCGTGCGTGCAGCCACAGCCAGCCGTCGGCTTCACTGCGCCGATCGATCACTACATCCTGCACGCCGCGTCCCGCATCGACCTGCACATCCAGCGGCGATGCCAGCAACGCGTGCGCCGCCGCATCGACATCCTTGCCCAGCGCGACGAAGCGACCGCCATGCGCCTCACTCCAACCCCGCAGTCGCACGGCATCGGTGCGCGCGCCGGCGCTGCTGACCGCAAACAGGCGTTGATCCGGAGCCATCGCCGGCAGCTGTTCCGGCCCATAGGTCAGCAGGCCATCACTGACCAGCAGGTATTCCCTCACGCTCGATTGCGGCTGCCACTGGGCCAGCGCGCTGGCACCGTCCGGGCGCACGGCCTGCAGGGCTGCGCGCAGCTCGCTCCAGTTGCCGGCGCGGATACGGAATCGACGCACCGGTTCGGCGCGATCCCGCAGCACGGTCAAGGCCACGGTGCCGTCACCCATCGCAGCGAAGTAGCGATCCAGCAGGGCAAGCTCACGCGAGCGATCGCGCTGTCCCGCCGAACCGGAGCCGTCCCACAGCAGGCCGATCTCGCTGGGCAACGTGCGCGGCGTGCTGCTGGCCGCCACCGGCAGCTGTGCCAACAGGTAGTGTCCATCCTGCCAGGGCGCCACCTGGACCTGCGCCTGACGTGCTGCCGGCAGGTTCCACTGCAGCTGCTGCGGCAACTGCGCGCCCTTGCCCTGCCACAGCAGCTGGCCCGCGCTGATGCGGAAGGGCGCCGTACCCGCGGCCGTCGCGCCCGGGGCCTGCAGCTTCAGTTCGACCGAGGCTGCACCGGCGGCGAACTGCAGCGGCAGCGTCCACTGCCAGCCGTGGCCGTCGAAGGCCAACGGCTCACGCATCACCAGCTGCACGCGCCGGCTACCGCTGGCCGGCAGCGGGTAGATGCGCAGGCGGAACTGATTGCCGGCGGTCTGTTCCAGCAGGGCCGGGTCGACGCCGCGGCGGGCGATCTCCTCGAACACCTGGCGACCGCGGTCCTTGGGCACCGGCACCGCGTCACGCATCTCGCCGTTGATATCCAGCGCGAAGCCGCTGATCTGCTGGCCATCGGCCAACGGGAACTGCAGCTCACCCTCCAGCACGCGCCGGTTCGGGTTATGGAATTCCAGGGTGATCCGGGTCTGGGCGATGCCGGCCTGCACCTCGCCCTCGATGCGGGCGTGTCGAAATTGAACCGGCTGCTCAGCCGCCGGCGCGATCAGCAGCGGCGTGGCGGCCTGCGGCCGGGAGATCGGCGGCGACTGTGCGCCAGCGGGCCAGGCCGCAAGGGCCAGCAACAACACGGTGCAGCAACGGGCGAAGACCATGACCGGGCTCCAGTGGGATCGTGGACCTTTGAACGCACCAGCAACCGTAATGGGGTTGGCGCCTGTGCTCGCATCGACACACGCCCCTCCAACCAGCACCATGGAAGTCCTCGCCACACAGGGATGCACCATGCGCCCGTTGATTGCCTTGATCCTGCTGGTCCTGGCCGGCGCCGCCGCCGCTGGCAGCGTGAAAGGGGTGCGCTTCGCCCACTACGACTGGATGCTGGCCTGCGACAACACCCGTACCTGCCGCGCCGCCGGCTACCAGGACGATGTCGGCGGCAACTTGCCGGTGTCGGTGCTGCTGACTCGCAAGGGCGGACCCGGCCAGCCGGTCAGCGCCGAACTGATGCTGGGCCAGTACAACGAGGTCAAGCTGCCGACACAGCTGACGCTGCAGATCAACGGCAAGGATCTGGGCGCGCTGTCGTTGACCGCAGACACGGCGACACTGTCTACAGCGCAGACCAAGGCACTCTTGGCCTCGCTGGCGCGCAGCAGCCGCATCGTGGCGGTCGGCAACGATGGCCAGCGCTGGACGCTGTCCGATCGTGGCGCCTCGGCGGTGCTTCTGAAGATGGACGAATTTCAGGGCCGGCTGGAGACTCCCGGCGCGCTGATGCGCAAGGGGTCGCGCGCCGAAGCCTCAGTTCCTCCCGCACTTCCGGTGCCTACGCTGGTTCTGGCGCCATTGGTGGCGGCACGAGCCACCGATGCCGCACTGGAACACTCACCCGCACTGCGCGCGGCGCTGGCCGCGGCCAACCCGGGCGGCGACTGCGTCGCACTGACACCCGAAGGCCTGCCGATGGTGGACGGCCCGCAGGAGCTGCGCGTGTCCCGGCTGGGGAGGACTTCCCTGCTGGTGTCTACGCTCTGCTGGCGTGGCGCCTACAACGAAGGCATCGGCTACTGGGTAGTGAACGATGCACCGCCCTTCAAGGCCACGCTGGTGACCGCATCGGGCGGCGATGACGATGGTCGGGTAATCAGTTCGGCGCACAAAGGCCGCGGCTTGGGCGATTGCTGGTCCACCGCGAGTTGGGGCTGGGACGGGCGCCGCTTTGTGCAGACCGATGAATCCACCTCCGGCCTGTGCCGGCTGGTCGCGGCTGGGGGTGCATGGCACATGCCGACGCTGGTGACCGAGGTGACGCCCTGAGCTTGGCCAGTTGATTGGATCCACGCATAGCGCGCCGCCCACGGCCCCGGTCGCGAAGCGGCGCTCAAACCGGCAGGCAGTGCTCCACGATCAGCTGGATGGCGCTGCCACCGCGATAGTCGTCGCAGGCCAGGCGGTAGGCGAGGTGCACGTGGCGGCCAGGCGCGTTACCGTGCCAGCCGCCGAAATGGATGGCATTGATGGTGCCGGGTACGCCCGGCAGGCGCAGTTCCAGCTTCAGGTGACGCTCCTTCAGCACGCGCCAGTTGGCCACTTCGAAGTGGCCGTCGAACAGTGGCTCGGGGAAACCCTGGCCCCACGGCCCGGCCAGGCGCAACGCATCGGCGTGGCGATGGTCCAGCTCGTCCACGGCCAGCTCGCCGTCACTGAGCACCTGCTGCTGCAGTGCCGCCGGATCGAGCATTTCCAGCACCACCGCGACGAAGGCGGCCTTGAAGTCATCGACGTGGTCACGCCGCAGGCTGAGGCCGGCCGCCATGGCGTGGCCACCGAAGCGTTCGATCAGGCCCGGATGGCGCGCATCGACCAGCGCCAGGGCGTCACGGATGTGCAGGCCGGGAATGGAGCGCGCCGAGCCTCGCAGGATCTCGGCGCCGGGTTCGGCCGGGGCGAAGGCGATCACCGGGCGATGCAGGCGATCCTTCATCTTCGATGCGACCAGGCCGACCACACCCGGATGCCAGTCAGCATCGAACAGGCAGGCCGCCACCGGTCGCTGACCGGCCATGTCCAGCACCACCCGGGTCAACGCCTGCTCGGCGTCATCGGTCATCGACTGCTGCACGGCGCGCCGTTCCGAATTGATCTGCTCCAGCGTCTGCGCGATCTCGCGCGCCTGGCGCGGGTCTTCGGTCAGCAGCAGCGCGATGCCCAGCGCCATGTCTTCCAGCCGGCCTGCGGCATTCAGACGCGGGCCGAGCGCGAAGCCGATGTCGGTGGCCGTCAGCCGCGCGGCATCACGGCCGCTGGCTTCGATCAGCGCACGCAGGCCCACACAGCCCTGTCCCGCGCGCAGACGCCGCAGGCCCGCGCTGACCAGTGCCCGGTTGTTCGGATCCAGCGCCACCAGGTCGGCAACGGTCCCGACCGCCACCAGGTCCAGCAGCGTGGTCAGGTCCGGGCCCTTGCCATCCGCAAAGACACCTGCCTCGCGCATGTGCCGGCGCAGCGCCATCAGCACGTAGAAGATCACGCCGACGCCTGCCAGCGATTTGCTCGGGAACGCATCACCGTCCAGATTCGGATCGACGATGACATCGGCCGGCGGCAGCTGCGGCCCGGGAAGGTGATGGTCGGTGACCAGCACCTGCCAGCCGCGTGCCTTGGCCGCGGTCACGCCCGCATGGCAGGCGATGCCGTGATCGACCGTGACCAGCAGGTCCGGCTGCAGCGCGGCCAGCTCTTCCACCAGCGACGGTGACAGGCCATAGCCATGCACCATGCGGTTCGGCACCGCGTGGAAGACGTGTTGCGCACCGAGCATGCGCAGACCGCGCACGCCGACTGCACAGGCGGTGGCGCCATCGCAATCGAAATCGCCGACCACCAGGATGCGCTTGTCGTTGGCGATGGCCTCGATCAGCAGACCCACCGCATCATCGATGCCGGTCAGCAGCTCAGGCGCGTGCAGATTGCCCAGCTTCGGCTGCGCCAACTCCGGTGTACCTGCGCCACGGCTGGCATAGAGACGCGCCAGCAGCGGCAGCGTGCCCTCCGGCCAACTGCCGGGTACGACCGCATCGCGGCGGCGGATCATCGGCGTATCAGAGGCGGGCTGCACAGCATCGGCGGCAAGGGACATCGGCATCGCCGGTTACGAAAGACCTGCACATCATAACGTGCACCACTCTCCCAGTCGGCTGCCGCTGCTGACGAGGCACCTTGGCTCTTCGGCCAGCAGCATTTGGATTTCACGACCGCATCTTCCATGCTTGCCTGCCCTGGAACGGACTTCCATCCATGACCCGCACCCTGCTGACCGCGCTGATGGCACTCACCGTGGCGCCGGCCGCCCACTCCGCAACGCCTGAGCCCAGGCCCGGGGTCGAATTCGAACACAACGACTGGTCGCTGGCCTGTGACAACACCCGCACCTGTCGCGCCGCCGGCTACAGTCCGGAACAACCCGGCAACCTGCTCAGCCTGATGCTTGAGCGCGCCGGCGGCCCGGGTACGAAGGTGCTCGCGCGGCTGCGCAATGGCGAGGATGGCGAAAGCCCGACGCCGACCGGGGCACTGCGCCTGCGCCTGAACGGCAAGGACCTGGGCCCGGTGCGCGACACCGGCGACGGGGACAAAGTGTTGTTGCAGCAGGCACAGACCGATGCACTGGTCGCCGCACTGCCGCGCCAGGCACGCATCGAGATCATCGACGGCAAGGGCAAGGCCTGGCCGATCTCCGACCGCAGTGCAGCGGCCGTACTGCTGAAGATGGACGAGGCACAGGGCCGGCTGGGCACCCCCGGTGCGCTGGTGCGGCGTGGCGACAAGCCCGAAGCAGGCGTGCCTGCGGCGTTGCCGGTGCCAGTGATCGTGCGCGGCACGCTGGTGGCACCGCGCGCCTCGGACGCGGCACTGGCGAAAGCACCAGGCCTGCGCAAGGCACTGATCGCCAGCCTGCCCAAGCCGGATGAGTGCGGCCGCCTGAGCGATGGCGGGACAGATGAAATCGAGATCCAGCGACTGGACGCCCAACATGTGCTGGCAAGCACCAGCTGCTTCGTGGGTGCCTACAACTTCAGCAGCGGCTACTGGGTAGTGCAGGACAAGCCGCCGTACGAAGCACGCTTCGTCACGTCCGATGCAGAAGACTTCGATCGCGACGACGCTACGTTGAGCGGTCGCTTCCGTGGGCGCGGCGTCGGTGACTGCTTCTCCGGCCACGACTGGGCTTGGGATGGCGCGCGATTCGTGAAGAGCAGCGAGTTCACCACCGGGCAGTGCCGGGGCGTTGCGGGTGGGCACTGGACGCTGCCGACGGTGGTCAGCGAGGTCCGTTGAGGCGCCGCTACCTGCGATAGTGCCGCCCGCTGGCCGGCAACCCCGGCAAACCCTGGGGGTCAGCGCCGTTTCCGATGGAAAACGGATCCGACCCCGCTCGGCCGAGCCCCGATCAGTCGTGAAGCTGGCGCGGCTTCTTCCAGAACTGCCAGCGCTGTCCGCGATCCAGCTGGAACTGCAGGCCGTCCTCGAAATCCAGCACCAGCCGCTGCAGCTCGCCGCGCTTCAGCGCGGCCAGCAGCGGACGGATCGCATCGTTGCCGAGCTGCTGCAGGGAACGCAGCTGGCGCAGGTCGACCAGTGCATCCACCGCCTGCTCGCCATCGACGGCTACGCCAGCCGCCAGGGCCAGGCCCTGCAGCAGGGCATCGCGGCTGCGCACCTGTGCGTGCGGCGTGCTGACCGACACCGGCATCACGCCGCCGCCCCAGAACCACAGCGAATTGATCGGCTGTTGCCCCTGCGCGGCGCGCTGCTGGTTCCAGGAATGGTTGTGCAGCAGCACCTGCGCCTCGGTCATCAGCGCCCGCCAGCGACGGCCGCCCTCGCCCTCCGGCAGGTGCGAGAACAGGTCATCGCCGAGGACCTCGTCCGGACTGTCGAAATCCGGCAGGGCCAGGTCGATCGGAAGCCGCAGGTACCAACGCGAGGGATCGGGTGCGTCGAGCACGAATCCGGCATCGGCGAACAACGGCTGCAGCACCGGCAGCAACGCCAGGCTGTCGGCCAAGGTCGGCCGCAGCGTTTCGCCGTAGGCCATCATCCGCGCGCCATGCATGTCCGGCACCATGCAGGCCGGATCGGCACGCAGCCAGCTGGCGCCGGCCGCATCGCCGACGTCGCGCTGGCGGGTCAACGCGGCCACCGGCCAGTGCGGCGCGGCAACCGCAAAATGGCGCGTCAGCTGCGCGCGTTCGCCCGGCGCGACCTGCACGGTCGTGGCACGGCCGAGCGCACGCGCCACATCGTCCGGCAACGCAGCCGCGGCAAAGCGGCTGCGTGCAGGCAACAGCAGGGTCGCCGTCGCCACGTGGTCAGTCCACGTAGCTGACGCTGACGATCTCGTACTCGCGCTGGCCGGCCGGGGCGTCGATCACGATCGAATCGCCTTCCAGCTTGCCGATCATCGCGCGCGCCACCGGCGAGGAAATCGCGATCAGGCCCAGCTTGATGTCCGCTTCCAGGTCACCGACGATCTGGTACTTCTTCTCTTCGTCGGTTTCCACGTCGGCCAGCGTCACGCTGGCGCCGAACACCACCTTGGAGCCGGCGTTGAGCTTGCTCACGTCGATGATCTCGGCGTGCGACAGCTCGCCTTCCAGCTGCTTGATGCGGCCTTCGATGAAGCCCTGTTCCTCGCGCGCGGCGTGGTACTCGGCGTTCTCCTTCAGGTCACCATGCTCACGCGCTTCGGCGATGGCGGCGATCACCTTCGGGCGCTTGACCGACTTCAGGTGATCAAGTTCGTCGCGCAGCTTCTGCGCGCCCTTCATCGTGATGGGGGCTCTCATGCATTCAACTCCTTGTGCAGCTCCTGCAGCGACCAGACGGGGCCGGTGCCGCGGAATTCCAGTGAATCCACCAGCGCCTTGGCGCCGGCAATGGTGGTCGAGTAGGTGACGCGATGCTGCAGCGCCTCGCGACGGATCGAGAACGAGTCGTTGATCGCCGAACGACCTTCGGTCGTGTTGACGATGTAGACGATCTCGCCGTTCTTGATCGAGTCGACGATGTGCGGACGGCCTTCGACCACCTTGTTGATGATCTCGCAGTCCATGCCGTGCTGCTGCAGCCACGCGGCAGTGCCACGGGTAGCAACCAGGCTGTAGCCACGCGCCAGCAGCGCCTTGGCCACCGGCAGCACGCGCTTCTTGTCCGGATCGCGGACCGAAACGAAGGCCTTGCCGACCGGCGGTGCCTTGATGCCACCGGCTTCCTGCGCACGCGCGAAGGCGGCGTTGAAGCTGCGGCCCACGCCCATCACCTCACCGGTGGAGCGCATCTCCGGCCCGAGGATCGGGTCGACGCCCTGGAACTTGGCAAACGGGAAGATCGCTTCCTTCACCGAGTAGTAGTCCGGCACGATTTCCTTGGTCGCGCCCTGCTCGGCCAGGCTCTTGCCGGCCATGCAGCGCGCGGCGATCTTGGCCAGCGGCATGCCGGTGGCCTTGGACACGAACGGCACGGTGCGCGAGGCACGTGGGTTCACTTCCAGCAGGTAGATGGTGTCGGCACCCTCGTCGCTGGTCTGGATCGCGAACTGGGTGTTCATCAGGCCGACCACGTTCAGGGCCTTGGCCAGCTCCACCACCTGGCGGCGCAGCTCGGCCTGGGTTTCAGCCGACAGCGAGTACGGCGGCAGCGAGCACGAGGAATCGCCCGAGTGCACGCCGGCTTCTTCGATGTGCTCCATCACGCCGCCGATCAGGACGTTGCCCTGGGCATCGGCAATGATGTCGACGTCGCACTCCACGGCGTTGTCGAGGAAGCGGTCCAGCAGCACCGGCGAATCGTTGGACACCTTCACCGCGTCGCGCACGTAGCGGGCCAGGTCGGCTTCGCCGTAGACGATCTCCATCGCACGGCCGCCCAGCACGTAGCTCGGGCGCACCACCAGCGGGTAGCCGATCTCGCGGGCCAGCAGCAGGGCTTCCTGGTCGTTGCGGGCGATGCGGTTCGGCGGCTGCTTCAGGCCCAGCTTGTCGACCAGCTGCTGGAAGCGCTCACGGTCTTCGGCCAGGTCGATCGAGTCCGGGCTGGTGCCGATCACCGGCACGCCGTTGGCTTCCAGCGCGCGCGCCAGCTTGAGCGGGGTCTGGCCGCCGTACTGCACGATCACGCCCTTCGGCTGTTCCAGATCGACGATTTCCAGCACGTCTTCCAGGGTCAGCGGTTCGAAGTACAGGCGGTCGGAGGTGTCGTAGTCGGTCGACACGGTTTCCGGGTTGCAGTTGACCATGATGGTTTCATAGCCATCCTCGCGCAGCGCCAGTGCCGCGTGCACGCAGCAGTAGTCGAACTCGATGCCCTGGCCGATGCGGTTCGGGCCACCGCCCAGGATCATGATCTTGTCGCGGTTGCTCGGCGCGGCCTCGCACTCGTCCTCGTAGGTCGAGTACAGGTAGGCGGTACCGGTGGAGAACTCACCGGCACAGGAGTCCACGCGCTTGTAGACCGGGCGTACCTTGTGCGCACGACGCAGCGCGCGGATGGCGGCTTCATTGGTGCCGGTCAGCTGCGCCAGGCGCGCGTCGGAGAAGCCAGCGCGCTTCAGCTTGCGCAGGCGTGCGGCGTCCAGCGCGTCGATGCCACCGGCAGCGACTTCGCCTTCTGCAGCGATGATTTCCTCGATCTGGTCCAGGAACCAGTGGTCGATGAACGACAGTGCGTAGATCTCTTCCACGCTCATGCCGGCGCGGAACGCGTCGGCGACGAAGAACAGGCGCTCCGGGCCCGGCGCCTTCAACTCGCGGCGCAGGGTCTGCAGGTCGTCTTCGTTGGCCAGGTCCAAGCCGGTCGGGTCGAAGCCGACCTTGCCGGTTTCCAGGCCACGCAGGGCCTTCTGCACCGACTCCTGGAAGGTACGGCCCATCGCCATCACCTCGCCCACCGACTTCATCTGGGTGGTCAGGCGAGCGTCGGCGGCCGGGAACTTCTCGAAGGCGAAACGCGGGATCTTGGTGACGACGTAGTCGATCGACGGCTCGAACGAGGCCGGGGTCAGGCCACCGGTGATCTCGTTCTTCAGTTCGTCCAGGGTGTAACCCACGGCCAGCTTGGCGGCGACCTTGGCGATCGGGAAGCCGGTGGCCTTGGAGGCCAGCGCCGAGGAACGCGACACACGCGGGTTCATCTCGATGACGACCACGCGGCCGGTCTTCGGGTTGATGCCGAACTGCACGTTCGAGCCACCGGTGTCGACGCCGATCTTGCGCAGCACGGCGATGGAGGCATCGCGCAGGCGCTGGTATTCCTTGTCGGTCAGGGTCTGCGCCGGGGCCACGGTGATCGAGTCACCGGTGTGCACGCCCATCGGGTCCAGGTTTTCGATCGAGCAGACGATGATGCAGTTGTCCGCAGTGTCGCGGACCACTTCCATCTCGAACTCCTTCCAGCCCAGCACCGACTCTTCCACCAGCACCTCGGTGGTCGGCGACAGTTCCAGGCCGCGGCTGACGATCTCGACCAGCTCTTCGCGGTTGTAGGCAATGCCGCCACCGCTGCCGCCCAGGGTGAAGCTGGGGCGGATGATGGTCGGGTAGCCGACGCGGGTCTGGATCTCCAGCGCTTCGTCCAGGGTGTGGGCGACGGCGGCGGTCGGGCATTCCAGGCCGATCTCACCCATGGCCACGCGGAACAGCTCGCGGTCTTCGGCCATGCGGATCGCTTCGCGCTTGGCGCCGATCAGTTCGACGTTGTACTTCTCCAGCACGCCGTTGTCGGCCAGGTCCAGCGCGCAGTTCAGCGCGGTCTGGCCACCCATGGTCGGCAGCAGCGCATCGGGCTTTTCCTTGGCGATGATCTTCTCGACCGTCTGCCAGTTGATCGGCTCGATGTAGACGGCGTCGGCCATCTCCGGGTCGGTCATGATCGTGGCCGGGTTGCTGTTGACCAGCACCACGCGGTAACCCTCGTCACGCAGGGCCTTGCAGGCCTGGGCGCCGGAGTAGTCGAACTCGCAGGCCTGGCCGATGACGATCGGGCCAGCACCGATGATGAGGATGGTCTTGAGGTCAGTGCGCTTGGGCATTTTCTTCTCTAAGTCAGTACAGCGTGACAAGGGGGGTGATCGCACGCTGTCGATCAGGAATCTTGATCCGCAGCGCCGCGCCAGGGGCAGCAGCGATGCGGGGTTTACGGTCCATCGCGACGCCACCGGCAGGCCGGCGGCGTACTGATCACGCCTTGGCCTGCTCCATCAGCGCCACGAAGCGGTCAAACAGCGGACCGACATCGTGCGGGCCCGGGGATGCTTCCGGATGGCCCTGGAACGAGAACGCCGGCACGTCGGTGCGGGCGACACCCTGGTTGGTGCCGTCGAACAGCGAACGGTGGGTCACGCGCAGGGTCGGCGGCAGGGTTGCTTCATCGATCGCAAAACCGTGGTTCTGCGAGGTGATCATCACCCGGCCACTGTCCAGGTCCTGCACCGGGTGGTTGGCACCGTGGTGGCCATGGCCCATCTTCATGGTCTTCGCGCCAGAGGCCAGGCCGAGCAGCTGGTGGCCCAGGCAGATGCCGAAGGTCGGGATCTTCACGTCGATGAAGGCCTTGATCGCGTCGATGGCGTAGTCGCACGGTTCCGGGTCACCCGGGCCATTGGACAGGAACACGCCGTCCGGCTTCAGTGCCAGCACTTCGGCGGCCGGGGTCTGCGCCGGCACCACGGTCACTTCGCAGCCGCGCTCGGCCAGCATGCGCAGGATGTTGGTCTTCACGCCGAAGTCGTAGGCCACGACCTTGAACCGGGCCGGCACGCTGACGAAAGCATTGGCATCCAGGTCCAGCTGGCCCTCGGTCCAGGTGTAGGTCTTCTCGGTAGTGACGACCTTGGCCAGATCCATGCCCTTCAGGCCCGGGAACTTGCGGGCGGCTTCCAGTGCCTTTTCCACGTCGATGTCGCCGGCCATCAGCGCACCGTTCTGCGCGCCCTTCTCGCGCAGGATGCGGGTCAGCTTGCGGGTGTCGATGCCGGCGATGGCGACCACGCCCCGCTGGATCAGCCAGTCCTGCAGCGACAGCTGGCTGCGCCAGTTGCTGGGACGGCGCGGGACGTCGCGCACGATCAGACCGGCCGACCATACCTTGGACGCTTCATCGTCCTGGTCGGTCATGCCGGTGTTGCCGATATGCGGATAGGTCAACGTGACCATCTGCCGGGCGTAGGACGGGTCGGTCAATACTTCCTGATAGCCGGTCATGGCGGTGTTGAACACCACTTCACCGACGGACAGGCCGGGCGCGCCTACGGATTCGCCCTCGAATACGGTGCCGTCTTCGAGGACGAGGATTGCGGCTTGGGTCACGGGAATCTCACTTTGGCTACCGAGGGGGCTGCCGAAGTCACGCCTGCGCTTCACGGAAATCCGGTTGCAAAAAAGCGCGGACGTGCGGTCTGGGACCGGTCCGGCTTTCGTGATTCGGCGAGTGCGAATTGTAACGCTGCCGGGGCGCTCGCGCCAGCGGTTATCGCGCTTCATGAACAGGCGATTGCGTATTCATTTCAATCCGGCGGCGTATGCGGCGCCCGCTGGTAGCGCCGGGCCATGCCCGGCGAAACCGACACCGACGCCGGGCACGGCCCGGCGCTACCGGTTAACGCGGCCCGTCCAGCAGATCGCGCACCCGGTAGCTGCCCGGGGCCCGGCCCTGCAGCTGGCGGGCGGCGAACAGCGCACCGCGGGCGAAGATGTCGCGGTTGGTGGCCCTATGCACCAGCTCGATGCGCTCGCCCAGCCCGGTGAACTGCACCAGATGCTCACCTACGATGTCGCCAGCACGCAGGCTCGCGTAATGCGGCTCCGCTCCGCCGCGCTGCGCGGCCGCGCCCAGGGTTAGCGCGGTGCCTGATGGTGCGTCCTTCTTCTGCGTGTGGTGCGATTCGACGATATCGCAGTCCCAGCCGGCCAGCGCCTGCGCGGCGCGCTCCACCAGCTCGTCCAGCACCGCCACGCCCAGGCTGAAGTTCGACGCCCAGACCAACGGGATCTTCGCCGCTGCTGCATCCAGCGCCTGCCGCTGCGTGCCGGAGATGCCGGTGGTACCCGACACCAGCCCCGCGCCGCGTTCCAGGCACAGCGCCAGCATCGGGTCGAAGCCCTCCGGCAGGCTGAAGTCAATGGCCACGTCGAACACCGGCGCACCGGACAGTTCGCTGGCACCAAAGAACGGCACGCCGTCGACCACGCGCTGCGCCGGCGCACGGCCGGTCACGGCGGCCACGATCTGCAGGGTTTCGGGATGTTCGGCGGCCAGCCGCAGCAGGGCCTGGCCCATGCGCCCGGAGGCGCCGTGAATGAGCAATCGCAGGGGAGTCTGGTTCATGCCTGCAGGCTAGCGGCAGCACGCCTGCTCCGGCAAGCGCCGTCACTGCGACGCTGGGTGACCTTCCGCGCAATGGATGCTCGTTCCTCCCTGGGTACGCCTCGCTTGACCGCACCAGGCGGAGCGCATGCGACACCGTAGATGTCGCGTTTACCACTGGACGCAGAAACGCGGCCACTCAAGGCTGTGGTCCCCTCTTCCGGTCCAGGCAACGCCCATGAAATCCGCGACCGTCTTCAGCAAGTGCGCCAGGAAGACCGGCTATGCCGGGACCACGACCACCCGCTACCGCTTGCTGGATGACGCCCTGCTTGTCGTGAATCACCAACGCGCCAGCGAAAGCCGCGGTTTCTATGTGAATGCTGGACTCTACTTTCCAGAGTTGCTCGTGCACCCCCTCACGCCCGACGATCTTGAAACGGCTTTCAGGTACCGCTCCAGCATCCCCACGCCGCATGTCGACTGGCGTATCGAAGAGACGCCAGGCCTGCGCCGGGCTTTCACCCAGCAGGATCTTCATGACCTGCTCGATGCTGGCGATCGCAACGCGATGAAGCGCCTGCTGCTCAATGCCCTTGCCGACGTGGCGGGCTTCGCAGCGACCCATGGAAATCGCGCCTCGGTACGGCGGATGCACCAGGAGGGACGCTTTCGCGCGATCATCCGCAAAGAGGTCTGAACCCCGGAAAGCGTGCGAACCAAGGTTCGCACCCACAGGCCGAAAGTTCGCACCCGCCGCACAGCCGCCGTCGAGCATGGCTCGACGCTACTTCTTGTTGGTCGGCCCGCAACTGTCGCAACCGCCACAGGCACCGCCACCTCCGCTGGCAGGCGGCGCGATCTTCCGCCCCAGCGCCTGCGCCCAGGCCGCGCGGCCCGGCTTCAGCAGGGCCAGCGCCAAGGCACCGCGCAGCTTGCGCACCGTGCCGGGGAACTGCTTCTTCAGCACCACCCAGGCACTGACCAGCACGGCCACCGCGATGATCAGGTACTGGATCAGCAGCCCGGTATCCATCAGCCACCTCCCAGCGCCCTGGTCACCTGGTAGGTGATCAGCGCCGCCACGTAAGCTGCGGCGAACAGGTAGAACGCGGCAAAGCCCATCTGCTTCCACGAGTTGGTCTCGCGCTTGATGGTGGCCAGCGTCGAGATGCACATCGGTGCGTAGATGTACCAGACCAGCAGCGACAGGGCCGTGGCCAGCGACCAGCCATCGCTGATCAACGGGGTCAGTGCCTGGCTGGCCGCATCGTCATCCGCCGCCGACAGCGCATACACCGTCGCCAGCGACGACACCGCCACCTCACGCGCGGCCAGGCCCGGGATCAGCGCGATGCAGATCTGCCAGTTGAAGCCCAGCGGTGCGAAGAACACCGCCATCGCATGGCCGATCTGGCCGGCGTAGCTATAGTCGATGGCCGGCATCGTGGCGCCCGCCGGCGCCGCTGGGAACGACAGCAGCACCCACAGCAGGATGGTCAGCGCCAGGATGATGCCGCCGACGCGCTTGAGGAAGATCATGCCGCGCTCGTACAGCCCCACCGCCAGGTCGCGCGCATGCGGCAGCCGGTACGACGGAAGCTCCAGCATCAGCGGATGCTCGCTCTTGTCGCGGCGCCACTTCTTCATGATCCACGACATCGCCAGCGCACTGAGGATGCCGGCGGCGTACAGGCCGAACAGCACCAGGCCCTGCTGGTTGAACACGCCCCACACGGTCTTCTGCGGAATGAACGCACCGATCAGCAGCGCGTACACCGGCAGGCGCGCCGAACAGGTCATCAGCGGTGCGACCAGGATGGTGGCCAGGCGGTCACGCGGGTCCTGGATGCTGCGCGTGGACATGATGCCCGGCACCGCGCAGGCGAAGCTGGACAGCAGCGGGATGAACGAGCGGCCAGACAGGCCGGCAGCGGCCATCATGCGGTCGAGCAGGAACGCCGCGCGCGGCAGGTAGCCGGATTCCTCCAGCACCAGGATGAAGAAGAACAGGATCAGGATCTGCGGCAGGAACACGACCACGCCACCGACACCGGCGATGATGCCGTCGGTCAGCAGGCTGGCCAGCGGACCCTCCGGCAACACGCTGCCAACGAGAGTACCGAGCCAGGCGAAGCCAGCCTCGATGCCATCCATCAACGGCGTCGCCCAGGCATACACCGCCTGGAAGATCAGGAACATCACCACCGCAAGGCTGATCAGCCCGAACACCGGGTGCAGCAGCCAGCGGTCCAGCGCGTCGTCGATCTTCGCGGTTCGCGCCGGCATGCGCACGGCGACCGAAAGGATCTCGCGCACCTTGGCGTGGTAGTCGATGCCACCTTCCGGGCCCGGCACCGGCGCATCCAGGTGCGGCACCATCGCATCGAGGCGCTCGACCAAGGCCTTGGCGCCCTGCTTGCGCACCGCCACGGTCTCCACCACCGGCACGCCCAGCTCGCGTTCCAGCGCGGCCACATCCACCTGGATGCCGCGGCGTTGGGCGGCGTCGACCATGTTCAGCGCGACCACCATCGGCTTGCCCAGCTCGCGCAGTTCCAGCGCGAAGCGCAGGTGCAGGCGCAGGTTGGTGGCGTCGATCACGCACAGCAGCACGTCCGGCGCGGCTTCGCCCGGGTAGAAGCCCCGGCACAGGTCGCGGGTGATCGCCTCGTCCAGGCTGGCCGGATGCAGGCTGTAGGCGCCCGGCAGATCAAGCACCGCGAATTCACGGCCGGACGGCGCACGCAGGCGGCCCTCCTTGCGCTCTACGGTGACGCCGGTGTAGTTGGCGACCTTCTGCCGACTGCCGGTCAGCTGGTTGAACAGCGCGGTCTTGCCGCTGTTGGGGTTGCCGACCAGCGCAATGCGCAGCGGGGCGGTGGCAGCGGAAGCGCTCATGCGCGTCGCTCCTGGCGGTTGGCGTCTACCACGACGCGCTTGGCCTCACTGATCCGCAGCGCGAACCGGGTGAACCCGACCTGCACCAGCAGCGGCTCGCCCCCCACCGGACCTTTGGCCACCAGGCGCACTTCCTCGCCATTGACGAAACCCAGCTCGCGCAGGCGACGGGCGATGGCATCGTTGGCGTGCAGGTCCTGCACGGACTCGACCACGGCCGAGGTGTGCAGCGGCAGTTCGGACAGCGTCATCTAGCGTGTTCTCTGCTGGATGTAAATGGTTCTCGATTCTAACATTCCCGCGTCGCGTCATGGCCCATGACCGATGGCCCGCTATGATCCATACAGGTATGGAGTGACCCTGGAATCCCATGAACGATGCTTTGCAGATCGAGCGCCGCGGCGCCGTCATCACCCTCTGGCTGAACCGGCCGGAACTGCACAATGCCTTCGACGCCAGCCTGATCGCCCGGCTGACCGCCGCGCTGGAGGCCGCCGGACGGGACGATTCGATCCGGGCCGTGGTGGTGGCCGGCCATGGCGCCTCCTTCTCGGCCGGCGCCGACATGCAGTGGATGCGCGGCATGGCTGCGGCCAGCGAAGCCGATAACCGCGAGGACTCGCTGGCCCTGGCCCGGCTGATGCGCACCCTGGACGAGCTGCCCAAGCCGACCCTGGCACGGGTCCACGGCGCGGCCTTCGGCGGCGGTGTCGGCCTGGTCGCCTGCTGCGACATCGCCATCGCCAGCACCGCGGCCCGCTTCGGCCTGACCGAAAGCCGCCTGGGCCTGCTGCCGGCGGTGATCTCCCCCTATGTGATCGAGGCCATCGGCCCACGCCAGGCCCGTCGATGGTTCGCCACCGGCGAGCACTTCGATGCCGAGACCGCACTGCGGATCGGCCTGGTCCACCAGCTGGTCGAACCCGAGCGCCTGGACGAGGCGCTGGAACGCCAGCTGGCCCTGCTCGACAAGGCAGGCCCGATCGCCTCGTCCACCGCCAAGCAGCTGGTGCGCCAGGTCCGGGACAGCCATGACCGCGACACCCTGGATCGCGATAATGCCGCCCTGATCGCGCGCCTGCGGGTGTCCGCCGAGGGCCAGGAGGGCCTGGGCGCCTTCCTCGACAAGCGCGCCCCCCATTGGGTCACGGAAGCCTGAACATGCTCGATCATCTTGGTTTGACCAGCGCCGACCTGGCGCGCAGCAAGGCTTTCTTCCTGCAGGCACTGGCGCCACTGCAGATCGGCGTGGTGATGGAAGTGAGCGCCGAACTGACCGGCGACCACGACCACGTCGGCTTCGGCAGCGACGGCAAGCCGTTCTTCTGGCTCGGCAATGGCGGCACCGCCAGCCACGGCGTGCACGTGGCCTTCGCCTGCGCCAGCCGCGCGCAGGTGGACGCCTTCCACGCCGCCGCCCTCACCGCCGGTGGCCGCGACAACGGCGCGCCGGGCCTGCGCCCGTGGTACCACCCGGATTACTACGCCGCCTTCGTGCTCGACCCGGACGGCAACAACATCGAAGCGGTCTGCCATCGCCCAGTCGGCGAGGTGGCTGCATGAGCGACTACGTCCGCATCGTCGAGGTCGGCCCGCGTGACGGCCTGCAGAACGAAAAGCAGTCGGTGTCCACCGCCGACAAGATCGAACTGATCAACCGCCTGTCGGCCACCGGCCTGCGCAGCATCGAGGCGACCAGTTTCGTCAGCCCGAAGTGGATTCCGCAGCTGGCCGATGCCGCCGAGGTCTACGCCGGCATCCAGCGCCGCCCCGGCATCCACTACCCTGTACTGGTGCCGAACGAACAGGGCTACGACCGCGCCCGCGCGGTGGGCGTGGAGGAAGTGGCGGTGTTCACCGCTGCGTCCGAGGCCTTCAACCGAACCAACACCAATGCCGGCATCGACGAGTCGCTGGCCAGGTTCGAGCCGATCCTCCGCCGCGCCGCCGCCGATGGCGTGCGCGTGCGCGGCTACGTCTCCACTGTGCTCGGCTGCCCCTACCAGGGCGAGGTTCCACTGGCCGACGTGGTACGGGTGGCGCGCGCCCTGCACCAGATGGGCTGTTACGAAATCTCGCTGGGCGACACCATCGGCGTCGGCACCCCACGCAAGGCACGGGCGATGCTGCAGGCGGTCGCTGCCGAGATTCCGATGGAGGCATTGGCCGTGCACTTCCACGACACGTATGGCCAGGCCGTCGCCAACATCGCCACCTGCCTGGAAGAAGGCGTGCGCGTGGTCGACAGTGCCGTCTCCGGGGCCGGTGGCTGCCCGTATGCCAAGGGTGCCAGCGGCAACGTCGCCAGCGAAGACGTGGTCTACCTGCTGCGGGGCCTGGGCCTGGAGAGCGGCGTGGACCTGCCGGCACTGGCCGAGACCGGCCGCTGGCTGGCCGGCCTGCTCGGCCGCGCCACCGCCAGCCGCACCGGCCAGGCGCTCGCAGCGACCGGCTGAGCACCCCGCGGCGCTGCTCCCGCTCGGGCGGCGCAGCGCACAACGGCGACGGTCGCCGCTTCCGTTAGAATCGGCGGTTCTCGAACCTGCAGGACCGTGCAATGCAGCTGTCTTCCGTACGTGCCGTGATCACTGGCGGCGTCTCCGGCCTCGGCCTGGCCGTGGCCCAGCACCTCGTCGCCCAGTGCGGCAAGGTGGCTCTGTTCGACCTCAACGATGACAAGGGTGCAGCTGCCGTTGCCGGGCTGGGTGCCGACAAGGCCCGCTATTTCAATGTCAACGTCAGCGATGAGGCGGCCGTGGCTGCAGCCATCGACCAGGCCCACGATTTCCTCGGCGGCCTGAACGTGGCGATGAACTGCGCCGGCATCCTCGGCGCCGGTCGCGTGCTGGGCAAGGAAGGCCCGATGCCGCTGGCCGGCTTCCAGGGCACGGTGATGGTCAACCTGGTCGGCAGCTTCAACGTGGCCAAGGCCGCGGCCAATCGCATGCAGCACAACGACGCCGGCGAAGACGGCGAGCGCGGCGTGATCATCAACACCGCCAGCATCGCCGCCTATGAAGGCCAGATCGGCCAGGCCGCGTATGCGGCCAGCAAGGGCGGCGTGGTCTCGATGACGCTGCCGATGGCACGCGAACTGTCGCGCTTCGGCATCCGCGTCAATACGATTGCTCCTGGCGTGTTCTGGACGCCGATGGTCGATGGCATGCCCGAAGCCGTGCAGCAGTCGCTGGCCGCCTCGATCCCATTCCCGTCGCGCCTGGGCAAGCCGGAAGACTTCGCCAGTCTGGTCGGCTTCATTCTCGGCAACACCTACCTCAACGGCGAGACCATCCGCCTGGACGGCGCTACCCGCCTCGCTCCGAAGTGATTCCCCCCGGGCGCCGGGAAGGCGCCCTCCCCCAACGACCTAGATCACCATGAAAGCCAACGACATCAAGAAGGGCAACGTCGTCGAGTACAACAACGGCGTGTACCAGATCCGCGACATCGAGCGCAGCTCGCCGCAGGGTCGCGGCGGCAACGTCCGCTTCCGCTTCATCATGTACAGCGTGCCGGGCGGCAACAAGCTCGACGCCAGCTTCGATGCCGACGACAACCTGGTCGAGGTCGAACTGCTGCGCCGCCAGTCCACCTATTCGTACAAGGACGGCGATGCCTTCGTCTTCCTCGATGATGAGGACTACACCCCGTACACCCTGGATGCGGACGTGATCGGCGACGACGCCGGTTACATCACCGACGGCCTGACCGGCATCTACGTGCAGGTGATCGACGAGCAGCCAGTGGCGATCCAGCTGCCGGCCTCCGTGGTGCTGGAGGTGATCGAGACGCCGCCGGAACTGAAGGGTGGCACCGCCACCAAGCGCCCGAAGCCGGCCAAGCTCAACACCGGCATCGAAATCATGGTGCCCGAGTACATCGTCAATGGCGAACGCGTGCTGGTGAACACCGCCACCGGCGAATTCGCCGGCCGTGCCGACTAAGCGCCTCGCGCTGATCGGCTGCCTGTTCCTGCCTGCGGCGTGTTCGCCGCAGGCAGCGGACGGATCATCGGTGGCAGCGGTTACGGCTGTTTCGCACCGAAGTTGCCGCAGCCATGGTACTGGCGGGTACCGACAGTCAGCATCGCCTTGGCCTCGAACGCCTCGCCGCTCATGTCATCCTGGCAGGTGGTGCGCTGGAAGCTGAGCTTGACGTCGGTGCCGTCGGACGCCTTTCCGCTCCATCCATCAGCGCCCTGGGTGGGTTTGGCCACGTCGAAGCGGCGCTCGCCATAATCGACCTCCACCTGCAGGCCCGGCGCATCGCCGTCGACGACTGCAAGCCAGCCGGGTTCATTGCCGGTGGCACGGAATGCCGCATTGCCGGCGCTGCCATCGCCTTCGGTAGCTTCCACCGCATGGCACTCGCGATCCGGTTCGCCCTTCAGGCTCAGCAGGCCATCATCGCTGCCCTTGGTCCAGAAGCTGTTGCCGAGACCATCGCTGTACTTGGCGCCGGATGCCGCGCGCTCGGAGGTCATGGCGAAGCTACGCTCGCCGATCACCAGCGTGGCAGCATCCTCGCCATTGAATGTCGCGCCCACACTCAGATCACCACACTGGTAGGCGGTCTCGCTGCCACCTTCCGTGTTGGCGCTCGGCTGCGGCGTGGCAGGCGGGGCGTCATTGCTGCCCGCCGCGGGTGCCTGGGCCGGCTGGCACGCGACCAGCACCAACCCCAGGGAGGCTGCCAACAGACTGGGAACTACACGCATGGCTCGACTCCTTGTCGACACTACAGGAATGCTCGACCCTACCACCTCGCGGTGAGCGGGGCCTGAAAGCGCCCTGACCGCGCTCATGCGGCCAGTACCGCCATCGACAGCAGCTGCGCGCCGCTTTCGCCGGAACTGCAGGTCCACACCCGCAGCAGGCGCAGTTTCAGCTCGCGCTCCTGGCCCTGCCCGCGCACCGACAAGCGCACGTCGCTGGACAACAATGCCAGGCGTCCGCACAGCAACGTTTCCACCGCGTACGACTGCAGGCTGCGCACCTGCAGGTTTCCGGTCAGCCAGTCGCCCAGCCACGGCAGGTCGAGCATGCGGCCGCCGTGGCCATCCATCATGAACAAGGCCGGCGATACCAGCGCGGTCAGCGCATCGTGGTCGTCATCCAGCAATGCCTGCCGCAGGCGCTGTTCCAGCGCTGCCAACTGCCGCTCATGCAGATCTTCAACGATGTCCCGTTCCATCCACGGTTCCTCCCGGCATCGGCCGGCGCCTGCGCAGGCGCTGCGCGATCCACTGCCGCGCGCCCTGCACCACTAAATAGAAGACCGGCACGAAGAACACGGCCAGCACGGTCGCACTGACCATGCCGCCGAACACACCGGTTCCAATCGCCTGCTGGGTTTCCTTCGACGCGCCCTGCGCCAGCATCAGCGGCACCACGCCCAGCGCGAATGCCAGCGAGGTCATCACGATCGGCCGCAGTCGCAGCCGCGCTGCCTCCAGCGCTGCTTCAACCAGGCCGCGACCCTGCTGCTGCAGCTGGCGCGCGAACTCGACGATGAGGATCGCGTTCTTCGCCGACAGCCCGATCACGGTGATCATGCCGACCTTGAAGAACACGTCGTTGGGCATGCCCCGCAACAGCACCGCAGCAACCGCACCAAGCAGGCCCAGCGGCACCACCAGCATCACCGCCAGCGGGATCGACCAGCTCTCGTACAGTGCCGCCAGCACCAGGAACACCACCAGCATCGACAACAGCAGCAACCACGGCGCCTGCGCACCGGACTCCCGCTCCTGCAGCGACTGGCTGGTCCACTGCAGGGCAAAACCGGACGGCAGCTCCTCCGCCAACCGCTCCATCTCCGCCATGGCCTGGCCGGTCGACACGCCGGAGGCCGGTGCGCCGGACAGATTCAGCGCCGGGAAGCCGAGATAGCGCTGCAGCTGCAGCGGCGCCTCGGTCCAGTGCGGCGTCACCAGTTCCGACAACGCCACCATGCCACCTTCGCTATTGCGCACGTACAGCCTCAGCACATCCTCCAGCTCCATCCGGTGGGGTGCATCGGCCTGCAGGATCACCTGCTGCAGCCGGCCCTTGTTGGGGAAGTCGTTGACGTACTGCGAGCCCATCGCCGCCGACAGCGTGCTGCTGATCTGCTCGAACCCCACGCCCATCGCCTCGGCCTTGGCGCGGTCGATGTCCAGCCGCACGCTGGTACCTGCTGGCAGGCCATCGGCATGCACCTCCGACAGCAGCGGGCTGGCCTCGGCCAGCTTCAGCAGCTGCTGCAAGGCCGCGCGCAGCTCTGCCTGGCTCTGCCCGGTACGCGCCTGCAGGGCGAGCGAGAAGCCGGACGAACGCCCCAGGCTGTCGATCGCCGGCGGCATCACGCTCATCACCTCGCCCTCGGCAATCGTCGCCATCGCCTTCTGCGCGGCCTCCACTTCGCCGGCCGCGGTGGCTCCTGCACGCTCTCCCCAGTCCTTCAGCATGGTGTAGGTCAGCGCCGCGCTCGGGCCGGACCCGGAGAAGCTGTAGCCGAGGATCGACTGGTTGGACCCGATGCCCGGGCGTGACGCCACATGCCGTTCGTAGGCTTCGACCACGGCCAGCGTGCGCTCGGCGGTGGCTTCGGCCGGCAGCTGGATCGAGGTCATGAAATAGCCCTGGTCTTCTTCCGGCAGGAATGCACCCGGCAGCCAGTGCAGGCCCAGCAACAGCGCCACTACCAGTGCGGCGAACACGCCCATCACCCGCCCGCTCCGCTGCAGCACCGACGCCACGCCACGCTGGTAACGCCCGGTCATCCGCTCGAAGCCACGATTGAAGGCACCGAACAGCCCGCCACGGCCATGATGGCCATGGGTGTTCGGGCGCAGCAGCGTCGCGCACAACGCCGGCGTCAGGCTCAGGGCCAGCAGCGCCGAAAACAGGATCGACACCGCCATCGCCACGGTGAACTGGCGGTAGATGGCGCCCACCGAGCCGCTGGCCAGCGCCATCGGGATGAACACCGCGGTCAGCACCAGGGTGATGCCGATCACTGCGCCGGTCAGCTCGCGCATCGCCTTGATGGTGGCCTCGCGCGGCGGCAGGCCCTCCTCGGCCATGATCCGCTCCACGCCCTCGACCACCACGATGGCGTCATCGACGATGATGCCGATGGCCAGCACCATGCCGAACATGGTCAGCACGTTGATCGAGAAGCCCAGCGCCAGCATCACCGCGAACGTACCCAACAGCGCGATGGGCGCGACCAACGCCGGGATCAACGTGTAGCGCCAGTTCTGCAAAAACAGGTACATCACTGCGAACACCAGCAGCATCGCCTCCAGCAGCGTCTGCACCACCTTCTGGATCGAGATCTTCACGAACGGCGCGGTGTCGAACGGGATGCTCGCCTCCACGCCGCGCGGCAACAGCGGCGCCAGTTCGGCCATGCGCTCACGGACCGCCGACGCCGTGCGCACCGCATTCGCGCCCGGCCGCAGCTGCACCCCGGCAGCGGTGGCCGGATGGCCGTCCTCGCGGGTGCCCCAGGCATAGCTCTGCGCGCCCAGTTCGACGCGGGCGACATCACCCAGCACCACCCGTGAACCGTCGGCCCCGGCGCGCAGTACGATCGCCGCGAACTGTTCCGGCGTGGACAACTGGCCGTCGGCGCTGAGCGGCACGGTGATGCGCTGGCCTGGAACACCCGGCGAATCACCGATGCGCCCCGGCGAGATCTCCAGGTTCTGCTGCTCGATGGCAGCGGCCACGTCACCCATGGTCAGCCCATAGCCGGTCAGCCGGGTCGGGTCCAGCCACACGCGCATCGCCTGCTCCGCACCGAACAGCTGCACGCGGCCGACGCCATCGATGCGGCGCAGCTCCTCGATGATGTTGCGCGCCATGAAGTCGCCCAGTGCGGCCTCGCTGACGCTGGCATCGGGCGAACGCAGGCCGACCAGCATCAGGAAGCCGGAATCGGCTGCTTCCACGAACAGGCCGCTCTGGCGCACGCTGCGCGGCAGGCGCGGCTCGATCGCCTTGATCCGGTTCTGCACGTCCACCTGCGCCAGCTCCGGGTTGGTACCCGGCTTGAAGGTCGCAGTGATGGAGGCTTCGCCGGAGGTGTCCACCGACGACTCGAAATACAGCAGGTGCTTGACGCTGGACAGCTCGCGCTCGATCAGGCCGACCACCGCGTCATTCAGCGTCTGCGGGCTGGCACCCGGGTAGCTGGCGTAGATGCTGACGCTGGGCGGCGCTACTGCCGGATAGCGCTCCACCGCCAGCCGCGGGATCGCCAGCACACCGGCCAGGATGATGAAGATCGCCAGCACCCAGGCGAACACCGGGCGATCGATGAAGAAACGTGCCATGTTGGATTTTCCTGGAGGGACCGGCCCGGTGGAGGCTCAGCCCTTGCTGCCGGCCTGCACCGCGCCAGCGCTGGCGACCGGCATCTGCCAGTCGCGCGCATCGACCACCACGCCTTCCTGCAGGCGTTCCTGGCCTTCGACCACCACCTTTTCGCCCGCCTTCAGGCCCGTGCGCACCAGCCATTGGCGATCGACACTACCGTCCACTTCCAGCGTGCGGATCACCGCCTTGCCATCGCCACCGATCACCCAGGCATAGGCCTGGCCACCGGCACTGCGCAGTACGGCCTGCTGCGGCACGGTCAGTGCGCTGGCCGGCGCACCCCGCGGCACCTTCGCGCGCACGTACATGCCGGGCAGCAGCTGGCGCCGCGGGTTGTCGACCAGGATGCGCAGGATCACATCACCGGTGCGCGCATCGACATTGATGCCGGAGAACAGCATCTGGCCACGTTCGGGCAGCGGCCTGCCGGCCGCACCGATGATCGTCACCGGCAGCTCGCCGCCACCGGCACTGCGTTGCAGCGACTCGAGCTGCGCCGCTGGCTGGCGCACATCGACGTAGACCTGGTCGATCTGCTGCACCACCGCCATCGGCTCGGCATCGGCCACGCCGACCAGTGCACCTTCGGTCACCAGCGCCTGGTCGATGCGGCCGGCAATCGGTGCACTGACCGTGGCATAGCGCAGGTCGAGCTGGCGGCGGGCCAGGATCGCGCGCGCCTCGTTCACCGCGGCACGGGCCTGTTCGTACTCGGCACTGGCATCGTCGCGGTGCTGCTGGCTGACCGCCTGCGCGGCCGCCAGCGCATGCAGGCGCTGCGACTGCACGCGGCTGCGGCCCAGGGCTGCCTCACTGCGCTGCAGCGCTGCCAGTGCCGAGTCGACATCGGCACGGAACGCCGCCGGATCAATCTGGAACAGGGCCTGGCCGGCGCGCACTTCGGCGCCCTGTTCGAACAGGCGGCGCTGCACGATGCCGCCGACCTGCGCACGGATCTGTGCGGTGCGAACGGCGGCGACACGGCCGGGCAGTTCATCGTCGCGCTGCACGACCTGCGGGCCGACAGTGACCACGCTGACGCGCGGTGCCGCTTCGGGCGTGGCTTCGGGGGCGGAGCAGGCCGTCACGGCCAGGGCGAGGGCCGCGATCAACGCGACCGGAGTCCTGAAGGTTCTCATTGCTGTGCACAATGCCGCGCAGGCGGCTGATAGGTTCTGAAGCGTGAAGTGTGCGTGGCGATGATGGGGTTTCGATGGAGGAACTGTGGAGATACGATGGAGGCAAGCACCTTAAGGCCCCGCCCCTGCATGCATGCCGCCCCTGCCCTCGCCGCCCTCGTCCTGATCGTCGAGGATGAGGCCGAGATCGCCGATATTCTCACCGCCTATCTGGAACGCGAAGGACTGCGTACGCTGCGCGCCGCCGACGGCCACAGCGCGCTGGACCTGCACCGCAGCGCCCGCCCCGACCTGGTCCTGCTTGATGTGCAGCTGCCGCGCCTGGATGGCTGGAGCGTGCTGACCCAGCTGCGCCAGCGCGGTGAAACGCCGGTGATCATGCTGACCGCACTGGACCAGGACCTGGACAAGCTCACCGCGCTGCGCATGGGCGCCGACGACTACGTGGTCAAGCCGTTCAATCCGGCCGAAGTGGCAGCACGCGTGCGCGCCGTGCTGCGGCGTACGTTGCGCGCCTCGCGCATGGACGCACCGACCGCGCTGCGGGCGGGCCCGCTGCTGATCGACTCGGCTACCCATGCCGTGCATGTGGAGGGCGAAGGCTACAGCCACGAAGTGCTGCTCACGCTCACCGAGTTCAAGCTGCTGCACTGCATGGCGCTGGCGCCGACCCGCATCTTCAGCCGCAGCGAGCTGATGCACGAATGCCTGCCGGAAAGCGAAGCGCTGGAACGCACCGTCGACAGCCATGTCAGCAAGCTGCGCCGCAAACTCGATGACGTGGGCATGGTCAACGTCCCGGCCAGCGTGCGCGGTGTCGGCTACCGGTTGATGGCCGACCGCTGATGGCGCGCCTGCGCCGTTCCGGGCTCAGCCGCCACATCATCATCTCGATGTCGCTGATGGTGATCGGCGTCATCGTGATGATGATCCTGTCGTCGTGGCTGCTGTACGCGGTGCTGGTCGAGTTCTTCCCCGGCAGCACCGAGGAGCCGGAAAGCTGGCTGCCGACCGGGCCGGAACTGGCATGGATGGTGGGCGTGATCCTGACCGGACTGGCGCTGGCCATCGCCGCTTCGTTCCGTCTTGCGCACCGTATCCTGTCGCCACTGAATTCACTGGTGGACAGTGTGCGTGCGCTTGCCGGCGGCGACCTCGGGGCGCGCGCGAGCGTCGAGGAGAATTCGCCGGGTGAAGTGGCGACCCTGGTCGAGGACTTCAATGCAATGGCCCGCCGCCTGCAGCACATGGAGAGCGAGCGCGCGATGTGGCACGCGGCCATCGCCCATGAGCTGCGCACGCCGGTGACGATCCTGCGCGGTCGCCTGCAAGGGCTCGCCGAGGGCGTGTTCCAGCCGGACGAGTCACAGTTCCGCAGCCTGCTGGCGCAGGTCGAGGGCCTCTCGCGCCTGATCGAGGATCTGCGCGTGCTGAGCCTGTCCGACAACGCGCGGCTGGACGTACGTCGCGCGCGCACCGATGTGGTGGCCGAAGTGCATTCGGTGATGACCCTGGTCGATCCGCAGTTCCGCGCCGCCGGCTTCGTGCTGGAGCTGGAAACCAGCCGCGAGGAACACAACGCGCACTGCGACCCGACCCGCCTCCGCCAGGCGCTGCTGGCGCTGCTGGAGAACGCACGCCGCTATGCCAGCCCGGGCAAGGTGCGGATTGCCGTGCATGACACACCGGGACATGTGCAAGTGGCAATCGAGGATGAGGGCCCGGGCATCGATCCGGAGCTGCACGCCGACATCTTCAGCCCGTTCATGCGTGCCGACGGCTCACGTTCACGCCAGGGCGGCGGCAGTGGCCTCGGCCTGGCGGTGGTCAAGGCCATCGCCGACGCGCACGGCGGCCGCGTCTACTGCACGGCAGGCAACGCCGGCGGCAGCCGTTTCGTCATCGAACTGCCGCGCCAGTAGCGGGCGTGGCTGCCTGTTCCCGCAGGCGCGCGCCAAGTGTGGCGAGGTTGGCGTCGATCGCATCCATCTCGTTGCGCTGGCCCACCGGCAACTGCTGGCGCAGTTGCACGCGCAGCGCCTGCCAGGCCGGCACCGCCTCTGCGCTGGCAGTGGCAACCGCTTCGGCCAGCACCGCCTGCTCATCGGCCAGCGGCAACCCGTAGCCGCCCTGCAGCAGCGTCCCCGGGCGCAACCACTGCCCGCTCTGCGCCAGCAGGCTGCGCAGGCTGCGGGTTTCCGCGCTGTCCGCAGCAGCCAGTAGCTGCCGCTTGAGCACATCGCGTGCGCGCAGTTCGGCACGCCGCTGTGCCGCCTGTTCCAGCAGCAGCAGGCCGGCACTGGCGCGCAGGTTGCCCTTCAGCAGCCACGGTGCCCGTTGTTCTGCCGGCAGCTTCAACCAGCCGCGCGCATCGCGCGCGGGCAAGGCCAGCTGGGTCGCCGCCACTGTGAACAACTGCTGGTAGTGGTCGCGCGCGGAAGCGAAGTAATAGCCCTGTGCCTGCGCTGCGTTGCGGTCCGTGAGTACCCGCTCGTCGAGCATGCCCAGCCGCGCCAGCCGCCGCTTGAGACCGCGCGGACTCAGCTGGGCCAGCCCGTCCTCGCCCAGCCGGGGCACTCCGGCCTGCAGCAGCCTGGCGGTCTCCACCGCACAGTTGTTGCTGACGAAGTAATAGCGCCCGTCATAGCTCCAGTGCACCTGCGCGGTGCGCTCGAGCAGGCTGGCGATCTCGTCGCGTTGCAGCTGCAAGGGCAACGACTGCAGGCCCCGCAGTTCCACCTTGGTGTACTCGTCCACCACCTGCTGCAGCGGCAGCACGAACAGCCGCGACGGGTAGCCGCCGGTCAAGCCGCGCCAGTTGGAAATCTGCACATCGCCGACGAACGCGCGGAACGACAGCACGCGGTGGTACTCCAGGTCCAGGCGGCAGTCCGGACCCGGTGCGCGGCCCGGCCGGCAGATCACCAGCCGCAGCATGCTGTGCCCCCAGCGGCTCATCGGCTGCGCACTGCCCTCGGCGAACAGGTAGTCCACGGCGTAGACACGCGCCGGGTCGAGCTGCAGCAGCGATGCCGCCCCCTCTTCCGATTCGGCCTGCAGCAATGGCAACGCGTTCGCGCAGTGCGACTGTGGCAGCGATGGCGGGGTTCCGAAATGGACCTGGAACCACTGCGCCAGTGCCGGGCGCCGGCAGGCGAACTCGCTGTCGAGCACGAAATGCTCGGCGTTCACTGCCAGGTACTCGGCCGGGTCCTTCAGTTCATACGCATCGGGACTGCGGTCACGGAAATCGTTGTCGCCACGGCCGAGATGCCAGGGCTTGCGCTGCCATCCAGCCAGATCACGCCAGCGCACACTGCGTGACCAGTTCGCCCCCGTACGGTCGGCGACATGGGTCAGTTCGTGTACCAGCGCGCTGCGGCGTGCGCGGCGCGCGCCGGGCACGGCATCATCCAACAGCTCGCGACGCAGGGCGATGCGCCCGGCGAAAGCGCGGCCGTGCACATCGGCCGGCAGGTCATCGCGCCAGCGCACCTGGACCTGTGCCGGCAATGCACGGAGCAGGCCATCCGGCAGCAGTGCCTGCACGTCGGCCAGGGTCTGCGTCGCCACCTGCTGCTGTGCAGGGCTCAACCCTGCCGGGTCCAGCTGCAGGCGATCAGCTGCGTGCGCGACGTGGGCGACCAGCAGTAGAGCCACGCCATGCGTGGCTGCGTTCCACCGGCCAAGCCTCTGTAGAGCCGAGCCATGCTCGGCTAGTGTTGCGATCCGCATGCGCCAGGCATTCAGCCGAGCATGGCTCGGCTCTACAGAACGCGATGTCGCCGGGGTCATGCAGTCCGGATCAACGCGCCAGCAACGCGCGGGCCAGTTCCAGGTCGCTCTGCTGCTGTGCGGCAGCACTCTGCTCACGCAGGTGGGCCAGCGCGGCCTGCAGGCGGGCGCCACGGATCTGGCCGTCGCTGGCGACGAACGCCGCAGCGTCGTCGCGCGCAGCCAGTACCACCTTGTCGTCACCCGAGCTGCTACCCGAGGAGCCGGAGGAGGCACCGGTGGCGGAACCGGCCGAGGTGCCGGCGAAGCTGGAAGCGAAGCCGGCCAGCGGAAGGGACAGCAGGGCGAGCAGCAGAAGCGGACGGGTCATCGGTTCGAAGCCGGTTGTGAGGATGCGTGGAGCGTAACGGGTGCGTGAAGGATTTGCCCGGCTCAAACGTCGAACAGCTTGCCGGGATTCAGCCGCGCTTGGGGATCGAACGCACGTTTGACCGCCTTCATCAGGGCGATCTCGGCCGGGCCGCGGGTGCTGTCCAGGTAGCCCTTCTTGACCAGGCCGATGCCGTGTTCAGCCGAGATGCTGCCATCGAACCGGGCCAGCACCTGCGCCAACAGCTTGGTCACGTGTTCACACTGCGCCACGAAATCGGCGTCGCTGGTGTCGTCAGGCTTGAGCACGTTGATGTGCAGGTTGCCGTCACCGATATGGCCGAACCAGACCACGTCGAAGTGTGGGTAGGCCTGCCCGATCAGTGCCTGGGTCTCGGCCAGGAACGCAGGCATCGCCGAGATCCGCACCGAGACATCATTCTTGTAAGGTTTGTAGCGCGCCAGCGATTCGGTGATGCCTTCGCGCAGGCGCCACAGCTGGGCGGCCTGGGCGTCGCTGGCGCTGATCACCCCGTCGCTCACCCAGCCGTTGCCCATGCAGTCCTCGAAGGCGGCCATCGCCGCCGCTTCCTGCGCTTCGTCGTTGGCGCCGAACTCGGTGACCACGTAATACGGGTGCACCTCGTCGAACGGTGCCTGCGCGCCATGCGCCAGCACGTGCTCCAGCGCCCGGTCGGTGAAGAACTCGAAGGCCTGCAGCTGCAGGCGCGCGCGGAACGCGGCGAACACCTGCATCAGCACCTCGAAGCTGGGCACGGCCAGCAGCATCACGTTGCTGGCTGGCGGCGGATCGGTGAGTTTCACTGTCGCCTCGACGATCACGCCCAGCGTGCCTTCCGAACCGATCAGCAGCTGGCGGAAGTCATAGCCGCTGGAGTTCTTGATCAGGCCCTTGTTGAGCTCCAGCAGTTCGCCGCTGGCGGTAACCACCTTCAGCCCGGCGATCCACTCGCGGGTGTTGCCGTAGCGGATCACACGGATGCCGCCAGCATTGGTGGCGATGTTGCCGCCGATCGTGCACGACCCGCGTGCAGCGAAATCCACCGGATAGATCAGGCCGTGGTCCAGCGCGGCGTTGTGCACGGCCTCCAGCGGCATGCCAGCCTGCACCACCAGGGTGCGATCGACCGCGTCGTAGGCCAGCGCCTTGTTCATCCGCTCCAGGCTGAGCACCAGCTCGCCATTGGCCGCCACCGCGCCACCGGAAAGGCCGGTACGGCCGCCGGACGGCACCACGGGCACGCCCTCACCCGCACTCCAGCGCATCACCGCCTGTACCTCCTCGACCGTGGCCGGCAGTGCGACCGCCAACGGCGCCGGCGTCCAGCGCCGGGTCCAGTCGCGCCCGTAATGCTCCAGGTCGGCCGGGTCGGTCTTCAGCTTCAGGCCGGGACAGGCCTGCTGCAGCGAGGCAATGCGGGAATCGGTCATGACGGTCCAGCGCGGGGCGTGAAGAACGGGCAAGCGTGCCAGCGACACGCGCCAGCGTCCAGCCCTGCGAGCAGGCAGATAGCTACGGATGCAACCAATTGCGCACCGCACCATGAGCGCTGCGATCTGGCATAGTGGTTGGCCCCTGTCCCACTGGCCGTGTTGCCCCATGTCGCCGAAGAAGACCTCGTTCCCGAAGCAGGATATCCGCGTGCTGTTGCTGGAGGGGGTCAGCCAGACCGCCGTGGAGGTGTTCAGCGCGGCCGGCTACAGCCAGATCGAGGCGCACACCAAGGCACTGCCCGAGGACGAATTGAAGGCGCGCATCGCCGAGGCGCACATCGTCGGCATCCGCTCGCGCACCCAGCTCAGCGCCGAGGTGCTGGCCGAGGCCAAGCGCCTGATCGCGGTGGGCTGCTTCTGCATCGGCACCAACCAGGTCGACCTGGACGCGGCCGAACTGGCCGGCATCCCGGTGTTCAACGCGCCCTACTCCAACACCCGCAGCGTGGCCGAACTGGTGATCGCCGAGGCGATCATGCTGACCCGTGGCATTCCGCAGAAGAACGCCGAATGCCATCGCGGCGGCTGGTCGAAGTCAGCCAGCGGCAGCCATGAAGTGCGCGGCAAGACGCTGGGCATCATTGGTTACGGCCACATCGGCACCCAGGTCGGCGTGCTGGCCGAATCGCTGGGCATGCAGGTGATCTTCCACGACGTGGAAACCAAGCTGGCGCTGGGCAATGCCCGTGCAGCGGCCAGCCTGGACGACCTGCTGGCGCGCGCCGACATCGTCACCCTGCACGTGCCGGAGACCCCGTCCACGCAGTGGATGATCGGCAGCACCGAGCTGGCGAAGATGCGCAAGGGCGCGCACCTGATCAACGCCGCGCGCGGCACCGTGGTCGACATCGATGCGCTGGACGCGGCCCTGGCCAGCGGCCACGTCGGTGGCGCCGCGCTGGACGTGTTCCCGGTCGAGCCGAAGGGCAACGGCGATATCTTCGAATCGCCGCTGACCCGCCACGACAACGTCATCCTCACCCCGCACGTCGGCGGCAGCACGCTGGAAGCGCAGGACAACATCGGCGTGGAAGTGGCGGCCAAGCTGGTGCGCTACAGCGACAACGGCAGCACCCTGTCGGCGGTCAACTTCCCGGAAGTGACCCTGCCCGAACACGAAGACAGCCTGCGCCTGCTGCACATCCACCAGAACGTGCCGGGCGTGCTGTCCAAGGTCAACGAGATCTTCTCGCGCCACAACGTCAACATCGACGGCCAGTTCCTGCGCACCGACCCGAAGGTGGGTTACGTGGTGATCGACATCACCGCCAGCGAGGCGCAGGCCGCCGCCGTGCGCGACGAGCTGGCCGCGATTCCGGGCACGCTGCGGACGCGCATCCTGTATTGAGCAAGGCGTCGCCGGGCATGCCCCGGCGGATTGCTTCCGGCATCGCGCCATCCACGCATGGCGTGGATGGAACACCTCAGAACCTTACGGCGTGGAGGTTCTTGTAAAAGTCCCAATGGATCAGAACCCTGTCTTCCATCGACAGGAACAGCGTATCGACGAAATCCAGCTCCTCGGCATGAGCCAGCCAGTCCTGCAGGCGGCTGCCCAGTGAAGGTACCGCCCCATCCACTTGGACAACCGTCAACGCAGCCTCGCTTGGCAAGCCAACAGCATCTGCAATGGCGCTCAACTCCTGCGCCAGCCGCTCCCGCCCCACCCCGGGGACCTCCAGGCGCGATGGCACGCGCTCCCAGTCGATGCATGTGATGACTGGCAATGCAGCCTTGATCATCGCAAGGGCAGCATCCTGCTTCGCCTCGCCACAGGCATGAGCCGCAACAAACGCGGCACAGCCGTCCGAGAGCATCAACGTGCCAGCCAGCGGCGCGCCATGCGCTGCATGGATTCATCCGATTCGGGGTCGGCCGCGACCTCGGTCACCGGCCGCCATGCCAGGTCAAGCGACTCCTCGCTGAGCACGAATGCCTCGCCACCGAGCGCGCGGATCACGAAACGCACGTCGTAGTGCCAGTGCCCCGGCACATCCTTGCGCTCCGGAATCCAGTGCTTGTCCAGATCGAAGATGGCCGGGTCTTCCAGCACCAGCCCGCTCAGGCCGGACTCCTCCTCGGCCTCCTTCAGCGCCACCTGGGCCAGGTCGCGGTCGCCGTCGGCGTGGCCACCCAGCTGCAGCCAGCGCTGCAGCTTGCGATGGTGGGTCAGCAGCAGGCGCTGGCCGTCGGCGCTGACCAGCCAGCAGCTCGCGGTGAAGTGGCCTGCAAGCCGCTCACGCCGGAACGGATCTTCCGGATCATCCAGCAATGTGCCGAATTCGGCAGCCAGTGCGTCGTGGGCGGGCTCGCGGCGGGCATAGTCCCGCAACAGACCGCGCAGGCGATCGTCAAGCACGGCAAGGGTTTCGGCGGTCTGGCGCATGAATGGGGGCGGTTCGGAAAAATACTGCTCATTATCGCCGTTCATTGTTGCGATTGCGCTTGTGCGTTGGCTTCAGCTTTGGCTAAGGTACAGCGGGCTGTTCGCACGGCCTTCACCATTCAAGGCAGCCGGCAACGTATCGGCCGCCCACCCCATCCGATCACTAGGAAGTACTGCATGCTGAAAGCTCTGTTGAGGGTCAAGCCGGTCCAGCCGGCCGGGCACGTCGATGCCGGCGAACCCATCGAAGGCAGCCTGGACGGCGAAGCCACGTTGAAACGGACCCTCACGGCTAAACACCTCATCCTGCTGGGCGTGGGTGCGGTGATCGGCGCAGGTATCTTCGTGCTGACCGGCCAGGCCGCAGCCAACCACGCGGGCCCGGCGGTCATGCTGTCGTTCGTGCTGGCCGGTTTCGCCTGTGCGCTGGCGGGCCTGTGCTATGCCGAGTTCGCGGCGATGATGCCGGTCTCCGGCAGTGCCTATTCCTATTCCTATGCCACCCTCGGCGAAGGCATGGCCTGGTTCATCGGCTGGTGCCTGGTGCTGGAGTACCTGTTCGCCTCGGCATCGGTCGCGGTGGGCTGGTCGGCCTACCTGATCAGTTTCATCACCACCACGCTGCACATGCCGTTCCCGGACCTGCTCAGCGCCGCGCCCATCGCCTGGACCGGCAGCGAGTTCGTCTCCTCCGGCAAGCTGTTCAACCTGCCTGCGGTGCTGATCGTGGCGGCGGTGTCCGGCCTGCTGTACGTGGGCGTGACCCAGTCGGCCTTCGTCAACGCCATCATCGTGGCGATCAAGGTCACCGTCATCTGCCTGTTCATCGGCATCGGCGCGGCCCATATCGACCCGGCCAACTGGCAGCCGTTCATCCCGGAAAACACCGGCGTGCCGGGTGAGTTCGGCTGGAGCGGCATCTTCCGCGCGGCCACCATCGTGTTCTTCGCCTATATCGGCTTCGATGCGGTCTCCACCGCCGCCGGCGAAACCAAAGACCCACAGCGCAACATGCCGATCGGCCTGCTCGGCTCGCTGGCGGTGTGCACCATCGTCTACATCATCGTCTGCGCGGTACTGACCGGCATGATGCCGTACCACCTGCTGGGCACCGACAAGCCGGTGGCCACCGCACTGGAGCCCTACCCGACCTTGTCGTGGCTGAAGACCCTGGTCGAGATCGGCGCCATCGCCGGCCTGTCCTCGGTGGTGCTGGTGATGATGATGGGCCAGACCCGCATCGCCTACACCATTTCCCGCGACGGCCTGCTGCCGAAGTTCTTCGGCAAGGTCCACGCCCGGTTCCGCACGCCTTACTGGGCCACGATCGTGGTCGGCGTGATCGCCGCCGCGCTGGCCGGCCTGGTGCCGCTGAACGTGCTCGGCGAACTGGTGTCGATGGGCACCCTGCTGGCCTTCGCCACCGTCTGCATCGGCGTGCTGGTGCTGCGCTATACCAAGCCGGAGATCCATCGCCCGTTCCGCGTACCGGCGGTGTGGATCATCTGCCCGCTTGGCGCCGCGGCCTGCCTGTTCCTGTTCTGGCAGGCGTTCGTGGTGCACTGGCACCTGTTCGTCGGCTGGACCGTGCTGGGCATGCTGATTTACCTCGGCTACGGCATGCGCAACAGCAAGCTGGCCAAGTCGCCCTGATCCGCCTACGGGCCGGCCTCGCGCCGGCCCGTCCGTTTTCCCCGCGCGCCGCTCCTGGCGCGCTTCGACAAGACCACCACACATGTTCAAGCAACTGTGGGCCACCAAGCACCCGCATGCCGCCCATGAAGACGCCAACGGCCTGAGCCTGCGCCGCCACCTAGGCCCCTGGGGGCTGACCGCCCTCGGCATCGGCGCGGTGATCGGCGGCGGCATCTTCGTCATCACCGGCCAGGCGGCCGCCAACCACGCCGGCCCCGCGATCATGCTGTCGTTCGTGCTGGCCGCCATCTGCTGCGCCTTCTGCGCGCTGGCCTACGCCGAGTTCGCCTCGATGGTGCCGGTCTCCGGCAGCGCATACACCTATACCTATGCCACCTTCGGCGAACTGTCGGCCTGGTTCATCGGCTGGATGCTGGTGCTCGAATACGGCGTCTCTGCATCGGCGGTGGCGGTCAGCTGGACCGGCTACTTCCTCAGCCTGCTCAGCCAGTTCGACATCCATCTACCGGCGGCGCTGGTCAGTGCGCCACTGGACGCACAGCTGCGGCCCACCGGCGCGATCGCCAACCTGCCCGCCGCGGCACTGGTACTGTTGCTGACCTGGCTGTGCTACGTCGGCATCAGCAAGTCCTCGGCGATGAACATGGCAATGGTCGTGCTCAAGACCGGCCTGATCGTGCTGGTCATCGTGGTCGGCTGGAAGTACGTGGACACCAGCAACTGGACCCCGTTCATTCCGGCCAATGAAGGCCCGGGCAAGTACGGCATGGAAGGCGTGCTGCGTGGCGCGGCGATGGTGTTCTTCGCCTACATCGGTTTCGAGGCGGTATCGGTGGCGGCGCAGGAATCCAAGAACCCGCAGCGCGACATGCCGATCGGCATGATGCTGTCGCTGGTGGTCTGCACCGTGCTGTACATCGCGATGGCCGCAGTGATGACTGGCCTGGTGCCGTTCCAGCTGCTGGGCACCGACGAGCCGGTGGTGACTGCCGTGGCCGCACACCCGCAGCTGGGCTGGCTGCGCTGGGTGGTCGAGGTCGGCGCGCTGGTCGGCCTGTCATCGGTAGTGCTGGTGATGATCATCGGCCAGCCGCGCATCTTCATGATCATGGGCCGCGACGGTCTGCTGCCGCCGGTGTTCACCAGGATCCACCCGAAGTACCGCACCCCGCACATCAACACGGTGATCACCGGCATCGGCATCGCGCTGCTGGCGGCGCTGTTCCCGCTGGACATTCTCGGCGAGCTGACCTCGATGGGCACGCTGATTGCGTTCGCGGCGGTCTGCGCCGGCGTGCTGATCCTGCGCCGCACCCAACCGGACCTGCCGCGCCCTTTCCGCATGCCGATGGCCTGGCTGATCTGCAGCCTGGGCGTGCTGAGCTGCCTGGCGCTGCTGTCGGCGATGACGATGCACAACTGGATGCTGATGGGCGTCTGGACCTTCGTCGGTTTCGTGATCTATTTCTGCTACGGCTTCAGGCACAGCCGCCTGCGGGGGAAGTAAGGTTTTGCATTGCAGGGCCTGCGGCCCTGCACCCGCTTTTGAAGCCGGAGCAACGGCAACGGCAACAGCTGGGTTGAGGGTTTGGCGGGGCGGGTTGGGTTCGCGGGGGACGCCGTTAACCCGTCCCTGGGGGCTTGGCCGCGGCATCCATGCCGCGGACACCCGCGCGAACCCAACCCGCCCCACCTCCGACAGTCTGCTGGCACGTCCAGTAGATCCACGCCATGCGTGGATGAATTCATCCGGGAAATGAATTTTCTCCGTTCGATGAATCCTCTGTAGAGCGGAGCCATGCTCCGCTCCGAGCAAGCGCAGCGAAGCGACCCGCTTTTCGCTTTTCCTTCTTCACTCCGTGGCTGGCCGCACGCCGGAACCTGTCAGAGGCGGGGCGGGTGGGCCGTGCAGGGGCGTTGGCGCCATGGATGGCGCCATCGAGCTTACAGGGACGTACTTGCAGCGTCCCCTGCACGGCCCACCCGCCCCGCCACCTCCATGAACCGCTTTCCGTGACCAACCAACCACCTCTCAGCCACGAGGGGCTCAGCCGTTGGCCGAATCCAGTAAAATCGCCGACATGAACGCCCCCACCTTCCCGTACGACACCGCGCGCCTGAGCGAACTGGCCCAGCTGCTGATCGACAACATCCGCGAACTGGCCCACGCCGGCTGGACCCCGGCCACCAGCAGCAACTTCTCCCACCGCCTGGACGACCGCCACGCGGCTATCACCGTCTCGGGCAAGGACAAGGGCCGCCTGATCGAGGATGACATCATGGTGGTGGACTTCGACGGCCAGGCCGTGGGCCGTCCGTTGCGCCCGTCCGCCGAGACCCTGCTGCACACCCAGCTGTACCGCCGCTTCCCGGAGGTCGGCTGCGTGCTGCATACGCATTCGCCGGTGCAGACCATCGCCTCGCGCCTGTATGCGCCGCAGGGCCACATCCGCCTGGAGGGTTACGAGCTGCTGAAGGCCTTCGCCGGCAACAGCACCCACGAGATGGCCATCGACGTGCCGGTGTTCGCCAATACCCAGGACATGAACGTGCTTTCGCAGCAGGTCGATGACCTGCTCGACCGGCAGAACCTGTGGGGCTACCTGATCGACGGCCATGGGCTGTACGCCTGGGGCCGCGATATGGCCGAAGCACGCCGCCACCTGGAAGCGTTCGAATTCCTGTTCCACTGCGAACTGGAACTGCGCAAGCTGCGCAGCTGAACCGGCGCGCAGGTGCAGATGCCGATCCGGAATCTGCGCCCCGCCCCCACCCTGCTACCCTGTCTTCCCCCGAGACGTTCAAGCTGCCGCCATGAGCCGACTGCGCATCTACGACGACACCCGCCCCGAATCGCCGCTGCTGGACACCCAGGACGGCGCGGTCATCGCTGCCGAACTGCAGAAGATCGGCGTCACCTTCGAGCGCTGGCAGGCCACCGCGCCAGTCGCGCCGGGCGCCAGCCAGGAGGAAGTGTTCGCCGCCTACCGCGCGGACATCGACCGCCTGGTCGCCGAGCGCGGCTTCAAGAGCGTGGACGTGGCCTCGATCGCCCCGGACAACCCGAACCGCGCCGAGCTGCGCAAGAAGTTCCTCGACGAGCACTTCCACAAGGAAGACGAGGTGCGCTTCTTCGTCGCCGGCTCCGGCCTGTTCACCCTGCACGTGGGTGACAAGGTCTATGAGATCGAGTGCGTGAAGGACGACCTGATCGCCGTGCCCGATGGCACCACCCACTGGTTCGACATGGGCGAGGAACCGAGTTTCGTGGCGATCCGCTTCTTCACCGAGCCGGACGGCTGGGTGGGTCATTTCACCGGCACCGACATCGCGCAGAAGTTCCCTCGTTACGTACCCACCCAGGCGTCCTGATCCATGCAAGCCCGCGTCATCCTGACCGACATCGAAGGCACCACCAGCAGCATCTCGTTCGTCAAGAACGTGCTGTTCCCCTATGCGCGCAAGGCGTTGCCCGCGTTTGTCGCCGAGCATGGCCAGCAGCCGGACGTCCGCCGCTGGCTGGATGCGGTGGCTACCGAGATCGGCGGTGCCTGCCAGGACAGCCTGGTGGCCGAAACGCTGCAGGGCTGGATCGACCAGGACCGCAAGCACACCGCACTGAAGGCGCTGCAGGGCCTGATCTGGGATGAAGGCTACCGCCGCGGCGACTACACCGCGCACTTCTACCCGGAAGTAGCGCCGGTGCTGAAGGGCTGGCACGCTTCCGGCCTGCCGCTGTACGTGTACTCCTCCGGTTCGGTGCCGGCGCAGAAGCTGTTCTTCGGTTTCAGCGATGCCGGTGACCTCAGCCCGCTGGTGTCGGGCTGGTTCGATACCGAGATCGGCGGCAAGCGCGAGGCCGACAGCTACCGCCGCATCGTGCAGTCGATCGGCGTGCCCGCCGGCGAGATCCTGTTCCTGTCCGATGTGGTGGAAGAGCTGGATGCCGCCCGTGAAGCCGGCCTGCAGACGCGCTTGATCGACCGCCGCGACGACTACCCGATGCCGCGCACCGGCCAGGCCGCCAATGGCCACGAGCGGGTCGAGAACTTCCAGCAGATCCAACTGTAAAAAAGAAAGGTGTGCGGACCAACGGTCCGCACCTACCCGGCTCTGCTTCTGGTAGTTGCCAACCTTGGTTGGCATACGGCCGATGTGTCAACCAAGGTTCACACCTACCAGAACATGGTTCACCTGCCCTCATCGATCGTTGAGGGTTTTCACCTTCAGCGCTTCGCGCAGGGTAACCAGATCCACCGGGCCGCGTACGGCGATATCGCGGGTTTCGCCCGGCAGCAAGTCCAGCAGGTTGTCTTCGACCTGCACATCCAGCGCGCCGAAATCGATCCACGCCGCGCGCACGTAAGCCGCGCTTTCCAGGCGCAGACGGTAGTGATCGCCTTCGATGGACAACGTGGCCTTCAGCTTCTGCCGCGGCAACACCTGGTCCTTGGCTTCGACGAATCCGACCACCTGCCGCGCGCTCACCGCCCCGTTCTGCAGCAGCTCGAACACGGCCACCGTGCGCTTCGGGTCGGCACCGGCCAGCAGCTCGGCATCGCGGAAATCACCGATCGAGGTCACACCCGACGCCGCCAGCGTCACCGCGTCCTCGCGACGGCGCAGCACCTTCCCTTCCACGTCCATCACCCGCAGCCGCCAACGTGCATCCAGCGCCGCACCGTCATTGATCAGGCGTACCCGCGTACTGCCCTCATCGCGCAGCGCCGCTACCGTGACCGGCGCGAAGAAGCGCCGCGCGGCGAAGTGCAGCGCCTTCCAGCGACCGAAGTAGTCCACGCTGGACCATGAAGCACCCGGCCAGACATCGTTGAGCTGCCAGTACAGCGAGCCCATCGTGTACGGCCGCGAAGCGCGATGGTGCAACGCGGCCAGCGCGATGCCATCGGCCTGCATCACCTGGCTGAGGTAGACAAAGTCCTCGAAGTCCTTCGGCGTGCCGTAACCCAGTTCGATGTAGTGCAGCAGGCGGCTGTTGCCCTCGCCGGCCATGAATTTCTGGTGCGCGCGGATCACCGGGCTGTCGATGCGCTGCTCGGCGCGGGTGGCGATCTGGTCCACGGTGGCCACCGACGGCCATGCCTGCAGGCCGTACTCGGACATGAAGCGCGGCGTCTCGCGCAGGTAAGCCTGCACCGGCAGCGCCGGATTGCCCCAGACCTGCCAGTAGTGCTTGTCGCCACGGGTCGAGTCGTTCGCCTTTTCGTCCAGGTCGTTGCTGGGCGAGCTGGACCAGTACGGCACGCCCAGCCCCTCCTCCCCCACTACCTGACGCAGATCATTGCCGAACAGGTCGACATAGCCCTGCCAGACCTTCGCTGCAAACGCAGGGTCGGCTGCCTTCAGGTCGCGACCGTGGCCCCAGTCCTTCCAGGCGGTTTCTTCCTCGTTGTTGCCACACCACAGCACGATGCTGGGGTGATGGCGCAGCCGGCGCACATTGTCGCGTGCCTCGGCCACCACGCTGGCACGGAAGGCCGGATCGTAGCCCGGCTGCATGCCACCACCGAACATGAAGTCCTGCCAGACCAGCAGGCCCAGTTCGTCGGCGATGTCGAAGAACGCATCGTCCTCGTAGTAGCCGCCACCCCAGTTGCGCAGCATGTTCATGTTGGCGTCGCGTGCGGCGGTCAGCACCTGGCGCAGGCGCGCGGCGTCGACCCGTGCGGGGAAGGCATCGAACGGAATGACGTTGGCGCCCTTGGCGAAGATCTCCACGCCGTTGATGACGAAAGCGAAGCCCTGCCCGCCCTTGCCGTCTTCCTCGCGGCGCAGTTCAACCGTGCGCAGGCCGATGCGCTGCTCGCGCACCAGCTCCGGCGCGCCACCTTGGTCCAGGCGGGCCCGCACCGTGTAGCGGTCCTGCGCGCCGTGGCCGACTGGCCACCAGCGCCGCGGATCGGCCAGTTCAACCGGAACCTCGATGCTGTTCTGGCCGGGCTTCAGCAGCACCGTGCGCTGCACCTGGGCCACGTTGCGGCCCTGCGGATCCTGCACATCCACATTCACCACGGCCGAGCCCGCCGCCGCACCCTGCTCCACTCGCAGCAGCACGGCCAGCTTCGCCTGCTCCGCGCTCAATGCATCCGTGCGCACCGCAAGATCGGTCAGGCGGTGCGCGTCCCAAGCCTGCAGATCGATTCCGCGCCAGACGCCGGCGGTGACATAGCGCGGACCCCAGTCCCAGCCGAAGTGGTAGGCCGGCTTGCGCGCGAAGTTGCCGACCATCGCGTCCTTCGGCTCATCGCCATACGGCGACGGGTAGTTGCCAGCGATCTTGTGCGGCATTGCCTGCACGCCCGGCAGCAGGGTGCGGATCGGCGAACGGAACACGATCTGCAGTTCATTGTTGCTCGCACGGAGGCGGCCTTCGACCCGGGCGCGCCACGTGCGGTGTGCGTTGTCCGCGCGCAGCAGCGGCTTTCCGTTGAGGCTGACTTCGGCATAAGTGTCCAGCCCGTCGAAGCGCAGTTCGGCATTGGGCTTGGCCAGCATCGCCGCGTCCATGTCGAAGCGCGCGCGGTACTCCCAAGCCGCCAGGCCGATCCACTGCAGTTCGGCCTCGGGCGCACCGACATACGGATCACGGATCAATTCGTGAGCCAGCAGGTCGGTGTGCACGCTGCCCGGCACCGTCGCCGCCCGCCATTGCTGCAGGCCCGGATGGGCTGCACCCTGCGCGTCGCCGGGCAGCATGCGGAACTCCCACTGTGCCTGCAGCGGCGCTGCAGCTACCGGGAAGGAGGAGGCTGCAACCAGCAGCAGGAGCAGACGGACAACGAGGGGAAGGCGATGCACGGGATGCTCCTGTTTTTCCGCCGGGCATGGCCCGGCGCTACCAATTCAACACGCCACTGTAGCGCCGGACCACGTCCGGCGAGCGCGCAGCGCGGCAGACCTCAACGCACGACGTTCAACACTTCGTAGCATGCACCCATGGTGTGGTAATCCACCTTGCCGGCCGGGCTCTTCTCGTCGCTGTACTTGCGGTTGTCGGCATCGAGGATGCGGAACCAGGCGCCGTACCGTTGATCGACGAAGTGTTCCCACGAATACGCCCAGATACGCTGGTACCACTGCCAATAGCGGTCATCGCCGGTACGCTTGGCCATCAGCGCGGCGGTCGCCAGCGTCTCCGCCTGCACCCAGAAATACTTGTCGTCGTCGCAGACGAAACTGTCGCCACCGATCGGGGCGCCATCCATGCCCGGCTGCCGGCGCGATTCCGGCGCGAAACCGTAGTACAGGCCACCCCGCGCCTCGTCCCAGCTGCGCGCCACGGCCACGTCGAACAGGTGCTGCGCGGTCGGCACCAGCCAATCGGCCTGCACATGGCGGTCCAGGATCAACAGCAGCTTGGCCCATTCGGTCTGGTGGCCCGGCTGGAAGCCCCACGGGCGGAACAGGTGCTTGGGGTCATCCAGGTTGTAATCCCAGTCGATCTCCCAGTTGGAATCGTAGTGCTCCCACACCAGGCCACCGGCCTTGGCGGCCTGGCGGCGGGTCATGTTGTCGGCCAGCTGCAGCGCGCGCTCCACATAGCGCTGTTCGCCGCTGGCCTCGAAGGCGGCCAGCATCGCCTCGCACATGTGCATGTTGGCGTTCTGGCCACGGTAGCCGGTGAAATTCCACTGCCCATCGGCTTCGTCCTTGTAGAGGCCGTGCTGCGGCTCCCAGAAACGCGCTTCCAGCAGCTGCCAGGTCTCGTCCATCCATGCGCGGGCCTGTTCGAGACCGGCCTTCAGTGCGCAGCTGTAGGCCAACAGCACGAACGCCACGCCATAGCAGTGGTTCATGTCGTCCTCGACCTTGCCATCGCGCAGGGTCCAGGCGTAGCCACCGGTGGCCGGATTGCGATGCACCTCGCGCAGATAGCGCACGCCATGCTCGACTGCGTCGCGGTATTCGGCGTTGCCGAACTCGCGGTATGCCATCGCGTAGTTGAAGACGAAACGGGTGCTGCTCACCAGGTGGCGGTGGCTGGCATCGTAGATGCTGCCGTCATCACGGAAGTAGTGGAAGAAGCCGCCGTTCGGATCGATGCAGCGCGGGTGGTAGAACGCCATCGTGTCGGCGATGTGCGCACGCAGGAACGCGGGTGAACGGAAATCGGGCGAGGTGCTCATGCGGTAATGTCCTGGGCCTGCAGCAGCTGCTGCACTTCATCGAGCGAGGGCATCGCGGCGAACGCGCCCTTGCGGGTAACAGCCAGAGCGCCGACCGCGGCACCGAAGCGCAGCGTGGCGGTGATCGCCTCCGGGTCCTGGCAGAAGGCGGCAAAACCGGCACCGGCGCCGCCGCGCTCCAGCAAGCCGACCAGCACGCCACCGACGAAAGCATCGCCAGCCGCCGTGGTGTCGACGGTAGCCACGCGGAAGCTGGTGACCGTGCCGTGGTTGTCGCGCGTGTACCAGTGCAGCGTGGCCGCACCGTCGGTGACGATCACCCAGCGCGCGCGCGCAGCGAGCAGGCGCCGCAGTACCGCTGCCTCGCCATCGGCACCCAGCGGCGCGGCCAGGTAGTCCAGTTCCTCGCGCGACAGCTTGACCAGGTCGGCGCGTTCCAGCGCCTGCCACAGGCGCGGTGTCGGGTCCTCGTTCGCCGGCCACAGCGCCGGACGCAGATTGAGGTCGAGGCTGACCACCGCACCAGCCGCACGCGCGCGATCCATGCCGGCGAAGGTCGCCTCGGCGATGGCCGCTTCGGTCAGGCTGTTGGAACAGACATGGAAGCACTGTGCGCTGTCGAAGCACGCCGCCTGGAAGTCGCTGTCACGGAACAGCAGGTCGGCTGCCGGCGGGCGATAGAAGCTGAAGCTGCGCTCGCCGCTGGCATCCAGTGCGACGAAGGCCAGTGCGGTCTTGGCCGCATCGGTACGCACGATGTAATCCGTGCCCACGCCGTGCTCGACCAGGCTGTCGGCCAGGAAGTCGCCGAACATGTCGCGGCCCAGCGTGCCGACGAACTGCGTCTTCGCACCCAACCGTGCGGCCGCAACGGCAACGTTGGCCGGTGCACCACCGGCGTACTGCAGGAAAGCGCGCGGCGTGTCGGCCGAGGCCGGAGGCTGCGCTAGTAGATCGATCAAAATTTCGCCGAAGCAAACGATGGCACCCATTCCGGACTCAGCCTCCCTGCGTTGCGGAGGCCGGCGTACGCGCGCCGACCAGTCCGTAGAAAATGATGTAGCCGTAGCACAACAGCGGCAGGATGAAGCTGGCCTGCACACCGATGTGGTCGGCCAGCACGCCCTGCAGGTACGGCACCACGGCACCGCCGACGATGGCCATGATCAGCAGGCTGGAGCCCTTGTTGGTCAGCGGCCCCAGGCGCTCGATGCTCAGCGCGAAGATGGTCGGGAACATGATCGAGTTGAACAGGCCGATCGCCACCACCGAGTACAGCGCGATGCTGCCGGAGGTCAGCATGGTCGTAACCAGCAGGGCCACGTTGACCAGCGCGAAGATCGCCAGCAGGCGGCTGGGCGAGAAGCGCGCCAGCAGCGCCGAGCCGGCGAAGCGGCCAACCATCGCCATCGTCCAGTAGGCCGACACGTAATGGGTGGCCTCCTGTTCGCTGAAGCCGCCGATGTTGGGCATCGACAGGTAATTGACCAGGAAGCTGCCGATCGACACTTCGGCACCGACGTAGAAGAAGATGCCCAGCACGCCCAGCAGCAGGTGGCGCTTGCGCAGTGCATCCAGGTAGCTGTGGTGGTGACCCTGATCAGCCTGCTCGGTGGCGTCGCTCAACGCCGGCAGGCGGAACAGGAACACGAACAGCGCCAGCAGTACCAGCGCCACCGCCAGGCCCACGTATGGACCCTGCACGGCCTGCGCCTCGGCGGCACGGTAGGCCAGCTGCTCGGCGGCCGGCAGCGCCGCGATGTCATCGGCACTCTTCACCGTGTTGGACAGGATCAACATGCCGCCAAAGATCGGGGCGATGGCCGTGCCCAGCGAGTTCAACGCCTGCGCCAGGGTCAGGCGGCTTGAGCTGGTCTGCTCCGGTCCCAGCAGTGCGACGTACGGGTTGGCGGCGACCTGCAGCACCGTGATGCCGGTCGCCAGCACGAACAGTGCACCGAGGAAGGCGCCGTAGACGCGCAGCTCGGCCGCGGGCCAGAAACCCAGTGCGCCGATACCGGCGATCAGCAGGCCGGCCACGATGCCCTTCTTGTAGCCCAGCGCCGCCACCAGGCGTCCGGCCGGCAGCGACATCAGGAAATAGGTGCCGAAGAAGGTGAACTGCACCAGCATCGCCTTGGCGTAGTTCAGCTCGAACACCGCCTTCAGGTGCGGGATCAGGATGTCATTGAGGCAGGTCAGGAAGCCCCACATGAAGAAGATCGTGGTGACCACGGCCAGCGCCTTGCCGTTGGTGACGGCGGGTGCGTTGCCCGAAGAACCCGATGGACGGGGCGTTGCGGAGATCGGCATGCGGTACGCGCCTCGATGCGCGGAAGGTCGTTGTTGCGTGGAAGGGATGTATGAAAGGAATCAGTTCGGTCGCGCGGCACTGCTTTCGCGGATGCGCAGCTGCACCGGCGCGACCGTGCGCCGCGGCGGCGCATCCGGTTCGTCCAGTCGTTGCAGAAGCAGCGCCGCAGCTTGCCGGCCACGCTCGCGCGGGTCGGCGGTCAACGTGGTCAGTGGCGGCACCGCCACCGCAGCCTCGGAAATATCATCGAAACCGGTAACGGCAAAATCGCCGCCCGGACGGATGCCACGCGAATTCAGGCCCAGCATCAGGCCCAACGCGACGGTGTCGTTGTAGCAGACCGCCGCACTCGGGCGATGGCCGTCGGCAAACAACTCATCGGTGCGCGCGGCGGCTTCCAGGCGGTTCGGTGCAGATTCGATCATCCAGCCCGGCGGCAGCGACAGACCGGCCTCGGCCAGCGCCTGCTGGAAACCGGCACGGCGCTGGTGGCACGAACTGGATGCGGCGTGGCCGCCGAAGAAAGCGATCTGGCGATGGCCGCGCTCGATCAGGTGGCGCGTGGCGAGATAGGCGCCGTGCTGGTTGTCGAGGGTGAGGAAATCCCAGTCAGCCCCTTCAAGCTCGCGGTTGAACAGCAGCACGTTGGCATTGGCACCCAGCGCCTGCCGCAGCAGCGTGGTATCACTGCCCTCGGCCGGCGACAGGATCAGGCCGGCCGGGGTGTGCTCCATCAGCGTGGACAGCACCGCCTGCTGGCGCTCCGGCGATTCGCCGGTGCTGCCCAGCAGGGTCACATAACCACGCCCGCCCAGCGCCTCATCCACACCGGATGCGAATTCGGCGAAGAACGGGTTGGACAGATCGTTGATCACCAGCGCGATGCTTGATGACGTGCGCCGGCGCAGGTTGGCCGCCGCGCGGTTATAGACGTAACGCTGGCGGCGCAGTTCGGCCTCGACCTTGGCGCGGGTATCGACGTTGACCAGTGGGCTGCCGCGCAGCACCAGCGACACCGTTGCCCGTGACACGCCGATGGCACGCGCGATGTCGGTCACCGTCACCGCCTTGCCGGCGCGTTTGCTGGGACTGCTGCCGTTGTCGTTCATCGTCTTCCCGGACTCCGCTGGATGCTCAAGCCTAATGGATCAGGGACCTGTCGTGCCGTGCCGTTCGCTGGGCACCGCGAACGGCACAGTCCGTCTCAGCGCAGCTGGCTACCCGGTGCCGCGCACCAGGATACCGGCAGGTCCTTCACCGCAGTGCCCCAGCCCTGCTCCGGCGCCTTCGCGTCGAGCGCGAACTGCAGGCGCGGGCCCTGCTGCAGCTGGTTCCAGTCCAGCCAAACCGGCGCATGCGGCTGGCCATCGACCTGCACGCCCTGCACATACTGCAGACGGCGGCCATCGGCACCCGGCGCGTCGATGCGCAGCGTGCGGCCATTGCCCATGTCCACTTCCACCTTGCTGAAGCGCGGGGTGTGCAGCAGGAACTGGCCACTGCCCGGCACCGCCGGGTACACGCCGATGGCGCTGAACAGGTACCAGGCCGACATCGTGCCGAGGTCATCGTTGCCGGTCACGCCGTTGGGGGCATTGGTGAACAGCTGCTGCGCCGCACGCACCACGGCGGCGGTCTTCCACGGCTGGCCGATCAGTGTGTACAGCCACGGCGCGTGCAGGTCCGGCTCGTTGTTCGGGTTGTAGCGGAACTGGTTGTAGTAGCTGTACGGCCCGACCACCCACGCCTTGCGGGCGGCATTGAGCGGGTCGGCCTGCAGCGCGTCCATCGCGAAGAACGCATCGAGGCGGCGGCCGGCCTGTTCGCGGCCGTCCATGGCTTCGACCAGGCCCGGCACGTCCTGCTGCGCCAGCCACTGGTACTGCCACGCCGTGCCTTCATGGAAACCGTGATGCGAGCGCGGGCTGTAGTGGCCATCGGCCGGGGTGTACCACTGGCCATCCTCGGTGCGCGGGCGGGGGAAACCGGTGAAGCCGGTCTCGGCGTCACGCACCTGCGGGTCCCACACCTTCCGCCAGTTGCGGCCGCGCTCACGCAGCGTCGCCGCGTCCTGCGCATGGCCGAGGCCATCGGCCATCTGCGAAAGCGCACAGTCGGCCAGCGCGTATTCCAGCGTCGCCGAACCGCCGTGATGCGGATCGACGTCCATGCCCTTGGACGGGAACGCGCGGTCGTAGACCACGTAGCCCTTGTCCAGATAGGTAGGGTTGCCGGAGCGGCCAGCCATGCGCGAGTCCAGCGGCGGCGTGCCGAACGCGTTGCGGCGCAGCGCATCCCAGGCCTGCGACTCACGGCCCTTGAGCGCGCCGAAGCGCCACAGATCGACCATGAACGGCGTAACCGGATCGCCGGTCATGATGTTGGTCTCGAAATTGGCATAGCCCCAGCGCGGCAGCCAACCGCCCTGCTCGTCGATCGCCAGCAGGGTACGGCCGATGTCACGCGCCACGTCCGGGCGGGTCAGTGCCAGCCACTGGTTCTGCGCGCGGTAGGTATCCCACAGCGAGAAGTACTCGTAGTAGGTCCAGCCGTCGGCACGGTGGATGCCATCGTCATAGCCACGGTAGCGGCCGTCGGCGTCGTTGCCGGTCATCGGCTGGAGCAGCGCGTGGTAGACCGCGCTGTAGAACACCGCGCGGTCGTCGGCGTTGCCGCCCTGCACACGCACCCGGCCCAGCTGCTCACGCCACGACTGCTGGGACAACGCACGCATGCGGTCGAAACCGAGCAGCGCTCCACCCTGCATGCCATCTGCGCGCAGATTGATACGCGCGCCTTCGGCATCCACGTGCGAGATTGCGCTGACCGCCGTCACCGACTGGCCCTTGGCCAGGTCGAAGGTCAGCCAGGCACCGTTCGGCTTCTGCTCGCCTTCCATGCTGTGCCGCGCACCCGGCAGGCCACCGCCCTCGCCCCAGGTGCCATGCGCCTTGAACGGACGGTCGAACTCGATGCGGAACCAGGTGGTGTACTGATGACCGCCACAGAAGCTCTTGGTCACCAGCTTGCCCTCGACTACACGGTCGCCGACCACATCGACCACGCTGCCGATCACTGAATGGCGTTCGTTGGCCTGGCCGACATTGACGAGGACGTGGCCATCGCCGCTGCGCTGGCTGAAGGTGTAGCGCTCGGCCGCGGCACGGGTACGCGCGGTCGCCTCGGCATCGATGCCGCCGTAGCTGGTCAGGCGCACCTTGTAGTAGCCAGCCTGGCCGATCTCGCCGTCATGGGTGTAGTTCGAGGCATACGTCTTGTGGTCGAATTTCTTGGGGTTTCCGGTATCGAAATCGCCGCCCGGGCCGATCGAGCCGGTCACCGGCAGCACCGACACCTGGCCGCCCTGTTCCCAGCAGCCGGCACCGGAGATGAAGGAGTGGCCAAAGCCACGGATCTTCTCGTCGTCATAGCGCCAACCCGAATAGTGGCTGCCGATCGGGCTGACCTGGATCAGGCCGAACGGCGCCGACGCGCCCGGGAACGTATTGCCGTCGTCCTTGCTGCCGATGAATGTATTGACCTCCCGCTCCAGCGCTGCCGGCGCGGCCTGCAACAGCATCGGCATGGCCGAAAGTGCCAACAGGCAGGCCAGGCGCGCCAGCGGGCGCGAGGTCGATGGGACGGCGGGAGCGGACGGCACTGGGCGCATGTCGGGTTCCTGTAGTCGATGACGCGGAGGCAGACGGCCGGGGTCGTTCGGCACCGTTCCGCTGAGTCCCGCCGTGACTGGCAGAGAGCTCCCCCTGGAATGACGCCCGACCCACCAGACCGTGGATTTAGATCGATTCAAGTAGAGCATGCGGCTTCAGCCGAATGCATTCTGCGGCGCAGCATGAGAGGGGGTGTTCGGTAGGCTGCGCCCTGCACCTGCTACGAGCTGGAGCAACAGCAACAGCAACAGCAGAAGCTGGTTTCCTGTGGGGAGTCGGGCTGGGTCCGGTTGCGGGGGACGCTGCAAGTACGTCCATGTAAGCTCGGTCGCCGCATCCATGCGGCTCACGCCCCCGCAACCGGACCCACCCCGCCTTCGACAGATGTCCGCGATCTGTAGATCCACGCCATGCGTGGATGAATCTCTGTCGGATATCGAAATCAATCGGGGTCAGATCCGTTTTCCAACGGAAAACGGATCTGACCCCATGACCCCATGCCGCACCAAGATCAATCCAACCGTCACCGGGAAACTGTCAAAGGTGGGGCGGTGTGGGCTGGCAGGACCGTTGGCGCCATGGATGGCGCCATCGAGCCCCCAGGGGTGAGGGCGCTTTGCTTGCGAAGCACTGCTTCGCAAGCGCCCGAACGCCCAGCCGCCAGCGGCTGGGCCGGACCGCGGAGCGGGGTTTACGGCGTGTCCTGCCAGCCCACACCGCCCCGCCAAGCCACAGACAACCCAGAGCCGCTTTGGCTTTGGCTTTGGCTTTGGCTTTGGCTTTGGCTTTGGCTTTGGCTTTGGCTTTGGCGTTGGCTTTGGCTGTTGCCGGCCAGCGGCCGGCACTACCGCAGGTGCAGGGCGCAGCCCTGCCGACCCACCCTTCCCCTGCGCACGAAAACGATTTCACTGATTTCAGCAAACCGTCATCCCTTCGCCACGCCAGTACCATATTGCGCAGCAGCATGCGCCCACGGGCGACCCGTGCTAAAAATCGCCCGCCCATCGCTTAGATCGATCCAAGAACGACATTGCGATGGCCGGGAGTTGGGGGAGCAGCAACAGGACGTACCAGGCCACACGCGCGGTGCTCTGCCACCCACATGGCGACAGCCGCAAAGTCACTTCAAATTAGATCGATTCAAGTTGTCCGTGCCACGTCACCGGATCAATCCAGGAGAGAGGGAGAGATGGGAATGAAGCATTCAATACGTACGCATGGCCAGGACGCACTGTCGTTGGCCATCGCGCTGGCATTGGCCGCCGCCGTCATTCCGGCTGGCGCCGCCGCGCAACAGGCCACGTCTACCGGCGCGCCGGATGCCACCACTCTGGACAGCGTCCAGGTCACCGGCTACCGCTATGCCATCGAAAAGAGCCTTGAGCAGAAGCGCGATGCCAACGCCGTGGTCGAAGTGATCACCGCCGAGGACGTCGGCAAGTTCCCCGACAAGAACGTGGCCGACGCACTGCAGCGCGTGCCCGGCGTGGTCATCACCCGCAGCGGTGGTGAAGGCAAGAGTGTCAGCGTGCGCGGCCTTGCGCCGGACCTGACCCTGACCCAGTTGAACGGCAACTACGTGGCCACGTCGGAAACCAACGACGAAGCCACCCGTTCGTTCAACTACACCCTGCTGCCGTCGAACATGCTGTCCAGCGCCGAGCTGTTCAAGTCGCCGGAAGCACGCATCGACGAAGGCGGCATCGGCGGCACGGTCATCCTGCACACCCGCCGTCCGCTGGACATGGAGTCCAACTCGGGCTTCGTCACGCTCGAGGGCACCTCCTCCGATACCCACCACGATATCGACCCGCAGGCCTCGGCCCTGTATTCGTGGCACAGCAAGGATGAGCGTTTCGGCGTGCTGGTCGGCGTGACGCAGCAGAAGCGCACGACCCGTACCATGGAAGCCAGCACCGAGGACTACCAGTGGTACGGCGCCGGCAGGGCACGCGACGCCTATGGCAACGTGCAGCAGCAGGATGGCATCCACTACTGGTGGGGCAAGTCCGGCTTCAACAACCAGACCGGCGGCAACTACAGCGACTTCTTCATGCCGACCTCGGTCAACTTCGCGGTGAAGGAAGAAAAGCGCGAGCGCAAGGGCGGCCAGCTGACCTTCCAGTTCAAGCCGGTCGACAACGTCACGATGACCGCCAACTACTTCCGCTTCGAGCTGCAGGGTGACTACACCCAGAACATGCTGAAGATTCCGGAATGGAGCATGGCGCGCTACAACCAGGACGGCAACTGGGCCGGAGGCCGCCTTCTCAATGGCCTGGACATCGATGCCAGCGGCAACACCGTCACGGGTGCCCAATTCGAAAAGCTGGCTGGAAAGACCTACTACTGCAGCGAAGACCAGGCCAAGGCCGCCGGCCTCAAGCCCGGCGGCTGGGGCCCGGACGACTGCACGATTCCGACACCGCAGCTGACCGGTGGCTACAGCAAGGAAAAGGCGCTGTCGCAGACCGCCGACCTGACCATCGACTGGGACATCAGCCCGCTGTGGAAGGCCTCGTTCACCGGTGGCCGCACCTGGTCCGAAGGTGGTCCGTCGATGAACTTCCGCATGTCGGCCAAGCCGCGCCGCAAGGTCGGCAACGACTACCTGTCCGGTAACCAGTACAGCGCATGGGACCTGACCGGCACGCCGTCCGCCACCTTCTCGCCCGACCTGCAGCAGCAGTTGATGAACGGCATCGCCGAAGTCGACACCGGCTCGACCGATTCGTCGTGGAAGCGCACCGAGGTCAAGCAGAACTACTTCCAGGCCGACGTGACCAAGCTGTTCGAGTCCGGTTGGCTGGATTCAATCCAGTTCGGTGCCAAATACCGCGACGGCAAGGTGCACCGCAACACCGGCAACACCTACTGGGTGTGCCCCGGCCGTGACCCGGCCGACTATGACAACAGCCGCTACCAGAGTGGCTGCGATCCGACTGCCGGCGATGCGCAGCCCGGCTTCTTCCTGTCCAATCCGATCAGCAACATTGCCGGTGGCTTCAATGCCAACGTGTTCCCGGGCATCAACTACCCGGCGTACATCGACTATCTGAACAAGACCTACGGTGGTTCGCACAACCGTACCGAGGAAGACTTCGTCTACAACGTCAACGAGAAGATCTACTCCGGCTACTTCCAGGCCAACTTCCGCACCGAGCGCGTGCGCGGCAATGTCGGCGTGCGCGTGGTGCGCACCAAGCAGTTCGCGCAGTCTTCCGACTCGATCGAGAAGTTCAACGACTACTTCCTGGACAACGCGTCCGGCGCGCCGATGGCGTGCACCGACCCCGCCGCTGCGGCCTACCCGACCTACAGCTGCGAGAGCGGCTTCGTGCGCCTGCCGCATGACCTGGCGCAGAGCAAGACCTACAGCCTGATCGGCGTGGACCGCACCTACACCGACGTGCTGCCGAGTTTCAACATCGCATGGGACATCACCGACACGCTGGTGCTGCGTGGTGCCGCATCGAAGGTGATCGCCCGCCCTGGCTACACCGACATCGCAGCACCGGGCGCACTGAGCTACTACAGCGAGGAGTACGTCAATGATCGCCGCGTTGCCGGTGGCGCATCGACCGCAGGCTGGGTCGGCCAGGGCAGCAACAAGCAGCTGGAGCCGTTCAAGGCCACCCAGTTCGACCTGGGCCTGGAGTGGTACTTCCAGCCGGGCGCGGTCGCCGGCGTCAGCCTGTTCCGCAAGAACGTGGACAACTTCACCCTGCCGGTGGTGCGCGACACGCCGATGGTCATCAACGGTGAAGCGGTGAACGTGCAGCGCTACGAGACCCAGGCCAATGGCCGCGATGGTGTGTCGCAGGGCGTCGAGCTGTATGGCCAGTACACCTTCGATTTCGGCTTCGGCGTGCAGGCCAACTACACCTACAACGACACCAACCTGGCTTCCATTGTTCTGGACGGGCAGGAAATCGGCTCCTCGCCGCTGGTCGGCAGCGCCAAGAACCAGGCCAACGTGACGGTCTTCTACGAGAACGAGAAGTTCCTCGCGCGCGCTTCGTTCAACCGTCGCGGCCAAGTGGTCGGCGGGCTCAACAATGGCCTCACCGTCTACACCGAACCGTATGACCAGCTGGATCTGAATGTTGCCTACAACCTGACCCCGGACTGGACCCTGACCGCCTCGGTGATCAACGCCACCAAGTCCGAGCAGCGCGTGCACCTGGGAAGCGACACCAAGGCACGCCTGATCTCCAATACCTATGCAGGCCGCCAGCTGTACTTCGGCGCTACCTGGAAGTTCTAAGGCAACACCGGGTTGCCCGGGCGCGCCCCGGTGCAACCCACGCCCCGCCCTGGCGGGGACGTTCCTCCACGGCAGCCGCGCTGGTACAGGCGGCTGCCGTTTTTTTTGCCGCCTTGCCTGTCGTTCAGCCCGGCACTTGACCCTGCCATCGTTGGAAGGTGCACACTGACTCGACCCCAAGAGCACCCAAGGAGCTACGGATGGAATTCCATGTTGAAGGCATGACCTGCGGCGGTTGCGCGCGCAGCGTGACCAAGGCGATCGAACTGGTCGATCCGCAGGCCAGCGTGCAGGCAGATCCGGCCAGCCGCCGAGTGCAGGTGCAGACCTCGGCCAGCGAAGCGCAGATCGTGGCGGCACTGACCGATGCCGGCTTCCCGCCGCGTACTGCCTGATCCCCTGTCCTGTCCCATACTGAAAAGCCCGCCGGGTACTACAGCACCCGGCGGGCTTTTTCATGCATGCGATATCGAGTCAATGCTTGTGCGTACGCCGCCGCACCGCACCAGTCTTCGCGGTATCGACCGGTACCAGCGTCCCATCGTCCTCACCCAACCGCTCCAGGATCGGGCACTCCGGGCGCTCATCGCCCGCGCAGCAGCTGATCAGCGACTTCAGCGTGTCGGCCATCTGCCGCATGTGCTCGATGCGTTGCTCCAGATCGGCGATGTGCTGCTCGGCCAGGTGCTTGACGTCGGCGCTGTGCCGCGAGGTATCGTTCCAGAGGCCGAGCAGATCGGTGATCTCGGCCACCTGGAAGCCCAGATCGCGTGCGCGGCGGATGAAACGCAGGCGGTGGATGTCCGCCTGCGAATACGCCCGGTAGCCCGACTCGGTTCTATCAGCGGCGGGAATCAGGCCGATCTGTTCGTAGTAGCGGATCATTTTCGCCGACACGCTGGAGGCTTTGGCGGCTTCACCGATGTTCATGGGTATTCCCTTCAATGAGTGACGGCGGCGGCATCCGCCATCGGTGGCTGGAAGCGGCGCAGGCGCAGCGCATTGCCCAGCACGAACACGCTGGACAGGGCCATCGCACCGGCCGCGAACACCGGTGACAGCAGCACGCCCCAGACCGGATACAGCACGCCGGCGGCCACCGGAATCAACGCGGTGTTGTAGGCGAAGGCCCAGAACAGGTTCTGCCGGATGTTGCCCAGCGTCGCCTTCGACAACGCAATGGCATTCGGCACACCCTGCAGGTTACCCGACATCAGCACCACGTCGGCCGATTCCACCGCGATATCGGTACCGGTTCCGATCGCCAGGCCGACATCGGCCTCGGCCAGTGCCGGCGCATCGTTGATGCCGTCGCCGACGAAGGCGACATGGCCATGTGTGGTCTTCAAGCGGCGCACCGCCTCGACCTTGCCTTCCGGCAGCACCTCGGCCACCACTTCGTCGATGCCGAGCTGGCGCGCGATCGCGTGCGCGGTACCAGCGTTGTCACCGGTGATCATCGCCACCTTCAGGCCAAGCTGATGCAGTGCCGCGATTGCGGCCGGCGTGCTCGGCTTGATCGGATCGGATACCGCGATGATTGCGGCCAGGCGACCGTCAATGGCGGCATACAGCGGCGACTTGCCCTGGGTGCCCAGCTCTGCCGCCAGCGCCGCAAACAAAGTGATGTCCACGCCCAGATCGCGCATGAAGCGATCGGCACCGACCTCCACCCGCGCACCATCAACGCTGGCACGCACGCCCATGCCGGTGACCGATTCGAAATCGACCATCGACGGCAGTGCAATGCCCTGTTCAGTGGCTGCATCGACGATGGCGCGGGCGATCGGATGTTCAGAGCGCGATTCCACTGCAGCCACTGCCGCCAACACTGTGCTGCGATCGAAGCCGTCCGTGATCTCGAAGTCGGTCAGGCGCGGGCGACCCTCGGTCAGCGTGCCGGTCTTGTCCACCGCCACCACCTGCGCATCCTTCAGCAGCTGCAGCGCTTCGCCCTTGCGGAACAGCACGCCCATTTCGGCGCCACGACCGGTCCCCACCATGATCGAGGTCGGCGTGGCCAGGCCCATCGCGCATGGGCAGGCAATGATCAGCACCGCCACCGCATTGACCAGCGCGAAGCTCAGCGCCGGCGACGGGCCGAAGATCAGCCAGACTGCGAAGGTCGCCAGCGCGGCCAGCATCACCGCCGGCACGAACCACAACGTGACCTTGTCAACCACCGCCTGGATCGGCAGCTTCGAGCCCTGCGCCTGTTCGACCATGCGGATGATCTGCGCCAGCAGGGTCTGCGCGCCCACCGCCGTCGCACGTACCGTCAGTGCGCCCTTCTGGTTGACCGTACCGCCCACCACGCTGCTGCCCGGCTGCTTCTCAACCGGAATCGGCTCGCCGCTGATCATCGATTCGTCGATGTAGCTGCGGCCTTCAACCACCTCGCCATCGACCGGCACACGCTCGCCTGGCCGCACTTCCACCACGTCGCCGCTCTGCACTTCATTGACCGGGATATCGACGGTGCGGCCGTCACGGATCACGTGGGCGACCTTGGCCTGCAGGTTGACCAGACGCTTGATCGCCTCCGAGGTGCGGCCCTTGGCGCGCGCTTCGAGGAAGCGGCCGAGCAGGATCAGTGCGACAATTACCGCCGCCGCTTCGTAGTAGACGTTCACCGTGCCCGGCGGCAGCAGCCGCGGTGCAAAGGTCGCGACCACCGAATAGCCGAACGCCGCAGCGGTGCCCACCGCCACAAGCGAATTCATGTCCGGTGCAAGGCGCAGCAGCGCCGGGAAGCCCTTCTGGTAGAAACGGCGACCGGGGATGGCCAGCACCAGGAGCGTCAGTGCGAACTGCAGGTACCAGCTGGCCTGCATGCCAATCGTGGCCATCACCCATTCGTGGATGCCGGGAATCAGGTGCGAGCCCATCTCCAGCACGAACACCGGCAATGCCAGCGCAGTGGCCACGATCAGGTCGCGCTTCAGTTCGGCACGCTCGGCATCCTTCTTTTCTACGGCCTCGTCATCGGACTGCACACCCGCCTCGATTACGCGTGCGTCATAGCCGGCCTTGTCGATGGCGGCGACCAGCGTCGCAGCATCCGCCACGCCACGCACCGTGGCGCGCTCGGTGGCCAGGTTGACGCTGGCCTGGCTCACGCCTGGCGCCGCCAGCAGCGCGCGCTCCACGCGGCCCACGCAGGAGGCGCACGTCATGCCTTCCACGGCCAGTTCAACGGTGGCGGCAGGTACGTCGTAGCCCACCCGCTCCACCGCCTGGATCAGCGCGGCCCGATCGACCGGGCCGGACGGGCGGATATCCGCGCGCTCGGTGGCCAGATTGACCGAAACACTGCCCACACCTTCGACCCTGGACAGCGCCGCCTCGACCCGGCCGACACAGCTGGCGCAGGTCATGCCCTCGATGGGCAGGCTGATGGTGGCAGGACTTGCGGAGGCGGCAGCGGCGCGGGGCGTGCTCATGATCGGATTCCCGGGGTTCCTTCTGGATGCGGACAGGCTAAACCTTGCCATCGTGGGAAGGTCAAATCCAGCCTGTCCGCATGCCTGAAGGGGGCGCCGCCCCCGGCGTTCCGTTTCCGCATCCACGCATGGCGTGGATCTACCGGCGAGGTCGGTCTCTTCAGAACGTGAACACATACTCCAATGCGAGCTCACGGCCGACCGCGCTCAGCAACCGGGTCGGGGCGAAGTCATAGTCCAGCTTGTACGGATCCTTGTGGTTCCAGCTGGCGGAGTTGAAGGCGTTGTTGACGTACACGTTTACCTTCGCGTGTTCGGTCACCTGGTAGCCCACGTTGAAGTTCCAGGTGATGAACGGCCCCACTCGACCGTAGTAGCGCGCCGTCTGCTGCCCGGCATTGGGGTTCGGGTTCGGCGAGCCATCCGGACGCGTTGCCGGCTCCAAGCAGTTCAGCGACGGGCTGTCGCTGGGCACGTAGCCATCGGCGAACGGCAGGCAGCCGCCGGGGTTGTCCAGGCGGTCGGTGCCCCAGTGGTAGCGCACGCCCGGCACCGAGCCCACGCGGTCGGCATAGACATTGGCATTCCAGTTGCCGCGCTGCCAGGCCAGGCTCGCGCGCAGCTTGCTGCGCAGGTCGCGGTCGCGGCGTTCCGGGTTCGGGTCGTTGGCGTAGCGCTGTTCCTTGGTGGAGATCTGGTTGGTGTAATTCACACCCAGCTGGAAGCTGCCCCACTGCGCGGTCTCCAGACGGTAGCGCGCGGTCAGGTCGACGCCACGCACTTCGCGGCTGGCCAGGTTGAACGGGCCGCGCTCGATCGACACCAGGCGCCCGTTGCTGTCACGGTTCACGCGCGCCAGGATGCCGGCGCAGTAGTCGCCACCGGCCGGATTGGCCCATGGCGTGCCATCGATGTTCTTGCCGGTCAGGCAGCCCGCCTCGCTGGCCAGCACCTCATCGGCGCCGACGTCGACGATCATGTCTTCCAGCTTGATCGCCCAGTAGTCGGCGCTGACCGACAGGTTGGGCATCACGTCCCAGACGAAGCCGACCGTCCACGAATCACCGGTTTCCGAGCGCAGCAGCGGCGTGCCACGGCGGTTCACGTCGAAGGTGTACCAGACATCGGTGTTGCCCACGCCACAGTTGTTGACCAGGTAGGCACCGCTCTGGATGCAGCGCAGGCGATCATAGGTCTGCACTTCGGAACTGCTCGGCTGGCCCAGCAGGTAGTGCATGTCCGGCGCGTGGAAGCTGGTGGCATACGAGCCACGCACCAGCAGCGATTCGACCGGGCGCCATTCCAGGCCGACGTTCCAGGTGGTTTCCTTCTGGCTGCCGATATCCAACGCTTCACTGCTGTCATCGGCCTTGTAGTTGCCATAGCGGTCGTAGCGTGCGGCCGCGGTGGCCGTCACGCTCTCCAGCAGCGGAATCTTGAACTCGACGCCCGCTGAATACCGGGTGCGCTCGCCACCACCGCGGTCGACGTTCTGCAGGTCGAAATCGATGCCGGCGCGTGGGTCCGGGCTGAGGTGGTAGCCCTGCTGCGCGACTTCAGCTACCGCTGCGAACGAGATCGGGCCTGCCCAGCCCTGGAACAGCTCGCCGGTGATATCCGCCGAGGCCTGGTTGACCCACGATGACGCGCGGTTCCTGGCCACCGTGCCCATCTGCCAGTATTGGTCCGGCGTGAGCGGATTCCACCAGCGCGATTCGTTCAACGCGTAGATCGCCTCGCCATCGGGGGTTGTGCCCAGGCGCGGGCCGAGGAAGTAGTCGTACGACTTCTGCTCGTCCACCACGTTCTGCCGTTCTTCCACGCGGTAGTAGGAACGGCCCACCGAGGCGCTCCAGTCGAAGCGATCGGCAAGGCGGCCACGCAGGCCTGCGCTCCAGTCCCAGGACAGCTCGCGGTTGGTGTTGCGCAGGGTATCCAGGCCACCGACTTCGTTCGGAGTGAACTGGCGCACGCCCAGGATCGGGCGGTTGCGGTTGGCATCCCAGTAATAGCCGTTGTCGTCGTCGATCAGCGAGACGCTGGGCGGATTGGTGCCCCAGATCGCTTCGGAGTGGTACACCGCCAGGTTGGTCCAGGCCTGCAGGTCGCTGCTGAAATCGAAGGTGGCGTAGAGGTTGCCGGAAACATTCTCGGCGCCGCCGGTGAGCAGCCAGTTGGCGTAGTCGGCGCTCATGCCGCACAGGCGGCCGGTGTTGGTGATGGTGTTGGTAGCGTAGTTGTAGACCAGCCGATCGGCAGTGTAGTACTCGCCGTCGAACTTCTCGCAGGTGCCTGCAGGCGGTGCCAGGCGCTGGCCGTTGGTCGGGTCGATCAATGCCAGGCCCGAGGTGGGGCGGAAGCCGACCCTGCGCTGCTCCATGTTCCAGGAGGGATACGGTGCGTCGTCGGCGTCGTCCATCTGCGGTCGGTCGCGTCCGAACAGCGGATCGCGCTTGGTGTACTGCAGCGCGTAGGTCACGCTCCAGTTGTCGCCGGTCTTGCCGCCGGCCCAGGACAGGTCCCAGGTATCTCGTCCACCTTCTGTGGAGGTACCGCCACGCACGCGCACTTCGTCGCCGTCGTAGTTGGTCTTGAGGATGACGTTGACCACGCCGGCGATCGCATCCGAACCGTAGATGGCCGAGGCGCCACCGGTCAGCACTTCGATGCGCTCCACTGCTGCGGCCGGAATGTTGCCGTAGTTGGAGAAATTGGTTTCGCCGCCGTAGGGCAGCGGGTAGTCGGCCACACGGCGGCCGTTGACCAGCAGCAGAGAACGGTTCGGGCCCATCCCGCGCAGGTTCAGGCCACTGGCGTTGGGCGTGTGCGAGCCCCATTGCGAGGCGGCTTCAACGGTGCCGGTCGCTTCGGTGAGCGTCTTCAGCGCGTCATACACGCTGACGAAGCCCTCTTTCTGGATCTGCTGCGCGGTGATCACGTTGACCGGGGCCGGGCCTTCGACACTGGCGCGCTTGATGCGCGAGCCGGTGACGGTGACCGCGTCGAGATCCTTGGTAGACGAGCTTGAGGCTTGCTGCGCATTGGCAGCCAGGGGAAGCAGGGCCAGGATCAGGGCCTGGGACAGCAGGTGGCGACGCTTGTGGACGATCTGAGCCATGGTGGTTGCTCTTCGAAGATGTGGACGCACGGGCGGACGGTGGCGCGGCACTACGACGGATCCAGGCGCTTGGGTCGGTTCACGACCGATAGGGCACCTCCCCTGTGGATCGATCCAAACTAAAGCACAGCTGAACCACGCCCGGCATGCGGCGGCGCAGCAACAGCCGGCGGAATGCCGCTAGCGGCCACCGACATCCATAACAATCAAATAGTTGCGACACATCACTGAAAGAACGGCGCACGAAGTAGTGACACGATCACGACAACCGCGCGCGGAACGGTTTTGTCCGTGATGCCGTGTACGGCCGACAGCGGGTCGTTGTAGATCCGAGCCCGCGCTCGGCTGCTGTTGTTCGCCGAGAAAAGCAGCCGAGCGTGGGCTCGGCTCTACAGAAGAGGCGGGCTACCTTGCGCCGTCCAGCGCCTGCCGCAGCGCGGCCACGGTCGCGGTGGCGGTCTGGCTCCAGTCCGGGTCCAAGCCGCGCAGGGCCGGGTTCTGGAACTGCATGGCCGAGCGGCGCAGGCCTTTTGCGGACGCGTGCAGTTCGGTACAGCTCGTCTGCCGCGCGACGGTTGCGATGTTGCCCGGGGCCAATCCGGCACCTGCCATCACCGTGATACGCCCGGCCGCCTGGGTGACCAGCGCCGCCAGCACATCGACACCGGCCTCGGCGCTGACCTGGCCGCCGGAGGTCAGCACGCGCTGGCAGCCCAGCCCGATCACCTGCTCCAGCGCCGCCGGCAGGTCGCGGGCAGCATCAAAGGCGCGGTGGAAGGTCACCTGCAACGGCCCGGCCGCCTGCATCAGTTCACGGCACAGCGCCACGTCAACGCCGCCCTGCACGTCCAATGCACCAATCACCACGCCATCGCAGCCCAGCGCGCGGCACTGCGCGATGTCACGCAGCATCAGTTCGGTTTCCAGCGCGTCGTAGTGGAAGTCGCCCGGGCGTGGGCGCACCAGTACGAACAGCGGAATCGACAGGCGTTCGCGGGCAATCGCGATGCTGGCAAACGACGGCGTGGTGCCACCCTCGGCCAGGTTGTCGAACAGCTCGATGCGGTCGGCGCCGCCGGCCTGCGCGGCCAGTGCCGAAGCCAGCGAATTGCTGGCGACCTCCAGGGTCAGCCGCGTGCTCACGCCTGGCTGCTCGTGTAGATCGACGGCGAGTCGCGCAGGTCATCCTGGCGCTGCGCATCGCACACCGCGTAGACGAAGCCGCGATGCAACGCGCAGGCGCCCACCTCGCCCTGCTTGTTCATGGCCAGGAAGCACACCTGCAGGGTCTTGCTCGCCTCCGGCCGCTTGCGCACCACACGGTCGATCGCTTCGCGGCAGGCCTGTGCCGGCGAGCGCCCCTGGCGCATCAGTTCGACCACCAGGAACGAAGCGGCGTTGCGGATCATCTCTTCACCCACGCCCGAAGCAGTGGCCGCGCCCACGTCGTTGTCGACATACAGGCCGGCACCGATAATCGGGCTGTCGCCGACCCGGCCGTGCAGCTTCCAGGCCATGCCGCTGGTGGTGCAGGCACCGGCAAGGTGGCCCTTGGCATCCAGCGCCAGCATGCCGATGGTGTCGTGGTTGTCGCTGTTGCCGGGAATACCACGGCGCTCGGCGTTGATCTGCGGCTGATACTTCTCCGTCTTCAGCCACTCGCGCCAGGCCGCTTCGGCCTGCGGCGTCAGCAGGTGCTTGCGCTCGAAACCCTGCTGCATCGCGAACTGCTGCGCGCCCTCGCCCACCAGCAGCACGTGCGGGCTGTTCTCCATCACTTTGCGGGCCACCGACACCGGATGCAGGATGTCGACCAGCGCGGCCACTGCGCCACAACGGCCATCGCCATCCATGATGCTCGCGTCCAGGCTCAGCACGCCGTCGCGATCGGGGTTGCCACAATGGCCGACGGTGGGGTTGCACAGCTCGCTCTCGGCCCAGCGTGCGCCTGCTTCCACCGCATCCAGCGCGCTGCCGCCCTGCGCCAGCACCTTCCACGCGGCCTGGTTGGCCGGTACGCCGAAGTCCCAGGTCGAAACCACCCTGGCCCCACCCTGCGTGCGCGCCTGCACGCCCGGCAAAGCCGCCATGCCTGCAGCCAGTGCACCGGCCTGCAGGAACTGCCTGCGATCCACCATCTTCCCCTCCCAGTCTGCAATGCACGGCCGGCACGATGCCGGTCATGCCGATCAGTCGTGCGTGGGCTGCCGTGCGGCGTGCCAGACCGCTGCGCCGAGCACGCCCAACTGGCCGTGCTCCACGCGCCATACCGGCACCTGGCGCAGCACCTCGGTCAGCACGCCCTTGTTGAGGAAGCGCTCACGGAAGCGGCCATCGGCCAGGAAATCCTGCACATGCGCGGAAATACCTCCGGCGAGGTACACCGAGCGCGCACCGACGGCGATCGCTGCGTCGCCGGCCAGGCTGCCCAGCCAGGCGCAGAACACCTGCAGCGTCTCCACCGCCAGCGCGTCTTCACCGCTGCGGGCGGCACCGATCAGTGCTTCGGTACTGGTCCACACCGGGGTGACGCCGCGCAGCTCGCACAGGCACGGGTACAGGTTCATCAGGCCACTGCCGGACAGCACGCGCTCGTTGTCCACGTGCGCCCAGCGCTGCAGCAGTTTGCCCAGCACCTGCAGTTCCAGCGCGTTGCCGGCGCCGAGCGCGGCATGGCCGATCTCGCTGGCCAGCACCGGGCGCTCGCCATCGGCGAAACGCAGTGCCGCGCCCAGGCCGGTACCGGCGCCCAGCACCAGCGCCGGGAACGCCTGCGCCGGGTCAGCATCGCCGTTCAGTGGCACCAGAGTGGCAGGCTGCAGGTACGGGATGGCCAGCGCCACCGCTTCGAAATCATTGATCAACTGCAGCTCATGCAGCCCGGACTGCGCGCGGGTGGCCGACAGCGAGACCGTCCACGGCAGATTGGAATTGATCAGCACATCGCCATCGAGCAGGCCGGCGATGGCGACCACCGCGGTCTGCACCGGCTGGCCGAGGCCAGCGGTGAAATCAGCAAGGATCGCCGCTAGGCTGGGGTGCTCGGCGCAGGCGTAGGTGCGATGGCTGCCCAGCAGCGGCGCCTGGCCGGGTTGGGTTTCAGCCAGCGCAAGGCGGGCGAAGGTGCCACCGACATCGGCGACCACCAGACTGCGCGGAGGACCGCCGCGGGCGGAGTCGGAGGAAACCGGGGACGCTGCTGCGATGGTCACGCTGGCCTGCTTGGATCGATTGAATCGCCCCGATTCTCAGGCATCGGGGCGGCTTTGCCTAGCGCGCCGGCGGTTCAGGTTGGCCTACATGCCTTCCTGTTCGGCCACCTGCACGCCATCCACCAGCACGCGCAGCCGCTGCGGGCGGAAGCCGGCAAACAGCAGCGGCCGGGTGCGCTCGACCAGCACTTCGTGGCCGGCGATGTGGCGCAGCCACGACTGTACCAGCGAGAAGGAGAAGTGCGTGCCCGGATGCAGCGGATGCTGCACCCAGACCTTCTCGGTGGCGCTCTGCAGCAGCATCGCGCCGGTGAACCAGTGGCGGCTCAGGGTCACCGGCGTGGTGCCGGCCATGAAGCGGATATCCATGCGGGGTCCTTTCGCTGGAGAGGCCTTGCGGCGTGTCAGGGCTGGGCCGTCTGCAGGCTGTAGCGGGTGGTGGCGGTGAACACCGCGCCATCGGGCTGGGTGGAGCGTACCTCGACCTTGTGGCTGCCCACGGCCAGGTCGGTCGGCAGCGCGCCACGCCACAGGTGCGGCGACGCGGTGGCCTCCGGCGAGCGGTCGTAGCCACGCAGGCTGTCAGCCAGATCGTCGGCCACGTTCTCCACCATCAGGCGCGGGTCGGGCTGGCTGACCTGCTTCATCGGCTGCCAAGCGCCGCCATCAACGCGGTACTCAACCACGCTGGCATCCTCACCCATGTAGACGTTGGCATAGATGCCCCACGCCGGGTAAGCCCCCTGGCGCAGCACTTTCGGCGCATGCAGGCCGATCTGCTCGCTGGCCGGCTTGCCGGCCACGCGGTACTGCAGGCGATAGCTGCCGTTGCCGGCCACGTCGAGCAATGCGTAGCCCTTCGGCGTGCCATCACTCATGGTGCTGTCCGGCACGCCGGCGGCATCCTTCACCCCCGACCAGAACGCGCCGCAGTTGGCACCCACGTTGTATTCGTGCAGCGGTTTGTCGCCGTTCCAGCCGTCGGCCTTGCCGTGGTAGACGTGCTGCTGGGTGTGGCTGTGGCCGCTGAGCACGAGCACGTTGCGGAAGTCCTTGAGCAGGTCGAACAGGCGCTGGCGGTCGGCATGGCGGAAGGTCTCGCGCCCCGGCGCCGCGTCGAACAGCGGGATGTGCATGCCCAGCACCAGCAGGCGATCCTTGTGCAGGCCCTTCAGGTAGCTGGCGAGGAAGGCGAACTGGTCTTCGCGCAGGCCGCCGATGTACTTCGGCCTGGCCTTGGGGTCGTACACCACGTCGTCCAGGAACACGAAACTGGCGCCGCCCTCTTCCACCGCGTAGGTGTCCGGACCGTAGATGTTGCGCCAGCTGTCCAGCGAGTGTTCGTCGCTGGCCGCATCGAAATCGAGGTCGTGGTTGCCCGGCACATGGAACCACGGCACGCCAAGTCCGGTGGTGACCTTGTTGATCGCCGGGTAGAGCGTCAAGTCATCGTTGACGATGTCACCCAGGGTGGTGCCCATGCGCGCCTTGGTCTGGCCGACCAGCGGCGCCACGATCGACTGCTGGTAGTAGCCGATGTCCTTCAGGCTCGCGGTCTGGGAGTCGGTGAACACCAGCATCTGGAAGCCGCGCCGACTGTCATGGCGATCCGACTGCAGGGCGAAATCCCAGTTGCGGGTGACGTCGCTGGTCGCGGCGATGCCGCCGTACTTCAACGCCGGCGAACCGTTCGGGCGATAGTGCCGCCAGAACGAAGGCAGGCCGTCGGCCGCTTTCGGGAAGGAATACGCATCAGGCTTGATCACGAATACGGTCTGGCCGTCGCGCACCGGCAGGCTGTAGCTGCCGTCAGCGGCAGTCTTGACGATGATCTCGCCGTTGGAAACCTGCACCCCGGCCAGGCCCGGATCGGTCGCACCGCGGCCAGGCTTGCCGTCACGCTCCAGATACACCTTGCCGCTGACCACGGTGTCCGCGGCCCAGGCCGGCGAGGTCAGCAACAGGCAGCACAGCCACGCGGCAGGCAGTTTCATGAGGGAGATCCGGCAGAAAGAGACGCGGTATTGTAGAGCCGAGCCATGCTCGGCTGCATTGCCGGCGGGTCGTGCCGGCCGCTGGCCGGCAAGCCTCAGATGCCAGGCGAGCATGAGTTGCCGGCCAGCGGCCGGCACTACCGCCGCTCAACGATGGCGCTTTTCCAGTACCGCGCGCGCATCATCCAGCGACAGCCCGCGCGCGCGCAGCAGCACCAGCAGGTGGTACAGCAGGTCCGACGCCTCGCCCAGCAATGCCTCGTCATCCTGCGCCACGGCGGCCAATGCGGTCTCCACGCCCTCCTCGCCCACCTTCTGCGCGATACGGCGGATGCCGCCCTCGAACAGGCTGGTGGTGTAGCTGCCCGGCGGGCGTTGCGCCTCACGCATCGCCACCAGCTGGCCCAGCCCGCCCAGGAAATCCTTCGGCGCCTGGTCAAAGCAGCTCTCTGCACCGGTGTGGCAGGTTGGCCCCGCCGGCCGTGCCATCACCAGCAAAGTATCGGCATCGCAGTCGACGCTGATCGACTGCACCACCAGCACGTTGCCGGACTGCTCGCCCTTGGTCCACAACCGCTGCTTGCTGCGGCTGAAGAACGTCATGTGGCTGATGGCCAGCGTGGCCGCCAGCGATTCGGCACTCACATAGCCCAGCATCAGCACCTGCAGGGTGTCGGCATCCTGAACCACGGCCGGCAGCAGGCCGTCGCCCTTGCTCCAGTCCAGCGCCTGCAATGCGTCCGACGACGGCCTGACTTCAATAGACATCCCGCACCTCGATCTGCTGTCCGCGCAGGTAGCGCTTCAATTCTGGAATGGCGATGGCACCGCTGTGGAACACGCTCGCCGCCAGTGCACCATCGACGTCGGCCTGGTCGAAGGCTTCTGCGAAATGTTCCATCGCACCGGCGCCACCGGAGGCGATCAGCGGCACCTGGCAGAGTGCCCGTGCCTGCTGCAGCTGCACGACATCGTAGCCACGGCGCACGCCATCGCTGTCCATGCAGTTCAACACGATCTCACCGGCGCCACGCCGTTGTGCTTCGACGATCCAGTCCAGCGTGCGCAGCCGCACCGCCTGGGTCTTGTCCGGGTCGCCGCTGAAACGGCGCACCCGCCATTGCCCATCGGCCTCGCGCACCGAATCGACGCCGACCACCACGCACTGCACGCCGAACTCGTCGGCCAGCTCGGTGATCAGTTCCGGGCGCCCCAGCGCCGGCGAGTTGATCGACACCTTGTCGGCACCGGCGAACAGCACGCGGCGTGCCGTTTCGACGCTGTCGATGCCACCGGCCACGCAGAACGGGATGTCGATCAGTCGCGCGATACGCTCGATCCAGGCAACGTCGACCGAACGCGCCTCGGGGCTGGCGCCGATGTCATAAAACACCAGCTCGTCGGCGCCCTGGTCACGGTAGCGCTGCGCCAGCTCGGCGATATCGCCCATGTCGACGTGATCGCGGAAGCGCACGCCCTTGACCACGCGGCCCTCACGCACGTCCAGGCACGGAATGATGCGGCGGCTCAACATGCCAGTGCCTCCGCCAGGTCCATGCGCTGCTCCAGCAGGGCCTTGCCGAGGATGGCACCGCCGCAGCCGGCAGCACGGGCCTCGGCCACATCGTCCACGTCGCGGATGCCACCGGAAGCCTGCACGGCCACGCCCGGCAGCAACGCCGACAGGTGCTGGTAGAGGCTGATGTTGGGCCCAGCCAGCATGCCGTCGCGGGCAATGTCGGTGCACAGCAGGTGGCGCATGCCGGCGCGTGCGTAGCGCTGGGCCAGGTCATCCAGGGTCACCCCGGCGTTCTCGGTCCAGCCGTGCACCGGCAGCTGCCATTGGCCTTGGGCATCCTGACGCGCATCCAGCGCGATGGTGATGCGCTCGGCGCCGAATTCCTCCAGCCAGCCGACCACTTCATCGGGGCGACGCACCGCCAGCGAGCCGACCACTACGCGACCGGCGCCGGCATCGAGGATGCGCGCCACGTCGTCGCGGCCGCGCACGCCACCGCCGGTCTGCACCTGCAGCGGCGTCTGCGCACGGATCGACGCCAGCAGCGGCGCAAGGGTGTAGCCACCGGCACGCGCAGCGTCCAGGTCGACCAGATGCATCCACTGCGCGCCCTGCGCAGCGAAGGCCTGTGCACGCGGCAGCGGATCGTCGCCATACGAGGTTTCCTGCGCGTAGTCACCCTGGCGCAGCCGCACCACGCGGCCGTCGCGGATATCCAGCGCGGGGTAGACGATGAAACTCATGCAGCAGTGCCCTCAAGGAAGTTGCGCAGCATCAGCGAGCCGGTCTCGCCGGAGCGCTCGGGATGGAACTGTGCGCCGTAGTAGCGGCCCTGCTCCACCACGGCCGTGAACAGGCCGCCGTGATCACAGGCAGCAACGGTGTGGGTATTCAGTGGCGCCGCATAGCTGTGCACGAAATAGGCGCTGGCCCGCTCGGGTACACCCTGCAACAGCAGCGACTCACGTAGCGGCAGCAGGCGGTTCCAACCCATGTGCGGCACCCGGATGCCGCAGGCTGGTACCAGCTTGCGCACCACCCCGGGAATCAGCCCCAGCGTTTCCACGCCGGCTTCCTCGGAGCGCTCGAACAACAGCTGCATGCCCAGGCAGATGCCCATCAACGGCACTTCCAGCCGCTGCAACGGCTCGACCAGGCCCTGCGCATGCAGGCGCTGCATGCCGGGACCGGCGGCACCGACGCCGGGCAGGATCACCCGCTGCGCGCCGACCAGTCCATCGGCATCGCGCACCAGCCGAACGCTGGCGCCAAGACGTTCGAGCGCATAGCGCACCGAGCCCAGGTTGGCACCACCGGCATCGATCAGCGCGACGTCACTCACAACGCCCCCTTGGTACTCGGCAGTGCCGTGCCCTGCCGGGCCAATGCAGGGCGCAGCGCGCGTGCCAGCGCCTTGAAGCAGGCCTCGACCTTGTGGTGATCGTTGTCGCCCCGTACCTGCAGGTTAAGGTTCAAACCGCTGGCATCGCACAGCGAACGGAAGAAGTGCGGCACCAGCTCGGTCGGCATATCGCCCACGCGCTCACGCTTGAACTCACCTTCGAACACAAAGTACGGGCGGCCGCTGAAATCCAGTGCGGCGCTGGCCAGCGTCTCGTCCATCGGCAGGGTGAAACCGTAGCGGCCGATGCCGCGCTTGTCGCCTAGTGCTTCGCGCAGGGCCTGGCCCAGGGCCAGCCCGGTGTCCTCGATGGTGTGGTGCTCGTCGATGTGCAGGTCACCCTCGGCCTGGATGTCCAGCGCGAAGCCGCCATGCTTGCCGATCTGTTCCAGCATGTGGTCGAAGAACGGCAGGCCTGTGGAGATGCGTGCATCAGCGGCACGGTCCAGGTCCAGTTCCACGCGGATCTTCGTTTCTTTCGTATTTCGCTGGACCACGGCGGTGCGCGGTGCGTCGGCCAGCGCGTGGGCAATGCCCGGCCAGTCCCACTGACCACCGAACTGCGCGGTGCGCAACTGGAAACCGCGGATGTTGAGGTTGTCGGCAAACTGCAGGTCGGTGATGCGATCGCCGACCATGCCCGAACGCGCCCAGTCGATGCTGCGGTCCTGCAGATAAGCCGTCATCAGTCCGATGCCCGGCTTGCGGGTCGGCGCATTGTCGTGCGGCCAGCTGCAGTCGATCAGCACATCACGGAAGGTGATGCCTTGGCTCTCGAAGATCTGCAGCATCAGGTCGTTGGGGCCATCGAAGCTGGCGCGCGGGTAGCTGTCGCTGCCGAGGCCGTCCTGGTTGGTGACGATCACGAACTGGTAGCCGGCGTCACGCAGCTTCAGCAGCGCCGGGATCACCTGCGGCACGAAGCGCAGCTTCTCGTAGGCGTCGATCTGGAAGTCGGACGGCTCCTCGATGAGGGTGCCGTCGCGGTCAATGAACAGGATCGGGGTCATGCTGCGGCCCTCCGCGCCGACAGGGCCGCAAGCACGCGGTCATTCTCTTCTGGGCTGCCGATGCTGATGCGCAGCGCATCACCCAACTGCGGCGCGGCGCGCTGGTCCCGCACCACCACGCCCGCAGCCAGCAGCGTATCGAACGCGGCCTGGGCATCGGCGAAGCGCACCAGCAGGTAGTTGCCGGATGAGCGGTAGACGCGACGCACGCCGGGCAGGCCCGGCAGCGCCACGCGCAGGCGTTCGCGCTCGGCAATCACCGTGGCTACGCGTTCGGCGGTCCTGGCCAGCGCGCCGGGTTGCAGCGCCTGTACCGCCAGTTCCGCGCACGGCGTCGGCACCGGGTACGGCGCCTGGCAGCGGCGCAGCACGGCAATCAGCTCCGGGGCGGCGATGAGGGTGCCGACGCGGGCAGCAGCCAGCGCGTGCGCCTTGGACAAGGTGCGCAGTACTGCAAGATTGGCATGTGCGGCCAGAAGCGTGATGGCCGATGCGCGCCCTGCGTACTCGACATAGGCCTCGTCCACCACCACCAGCGCCTGCCCGCGCAGCGCAACCACCACGCGCTCGACTTCATCCAGGGCGATATCACTGCCGGCCGGGTTCGACGGGGCGCACAGGAACACCAGCTTGGCGCCTTGCGCCTTGGCCGCGTCGATCACCGCATCCAGGTCGGCGCGCAGGCCATCCTCGCTGTCCACCAGCGGCACTTCAATCAATGCGGCACCCTGCAGGCGTGCGCAGACAGCGTACATGCCGAACACCGGCGGCGTGACCAGCACGCCATCGCGGCCCGGCACGCACAGCGCGCGCACCAGCAGATCAATGGCTTCGTCGCTGCCGCGACCGATCAGCAGCTGCTGTGGCGTCACGCCGTACAGCGCCGCCAGTCCCTCACGCAATGCCAACGGCTGCGGTTCGGGATAGCGCCGGCTGCTGCCAGCCGCGTCGGCCGGATTGGCCCAGGCCGACTCGTTGGCGTTCAACCAGACCTCGCCCTGCACCGCCGCGCTGCGCGCCGAACTGTAGCCAGCGAAGGCCTGCAGATCGGGGCGCACCAGCCCCAGCACGTCATCGATCGCCGTGCTCATGCTGCCACCTCCATGCGCACTGCGACCGCACGTTCATGTGCATCCAGGCCTTCGGCGCTGGCGATGATGCGCGCGCAGCGGCCGATCGCGGCCAGGCCGGCGGCGCTGGCGCTCTGCACGCTGATCAGGTTCTGGAAGCTGGCGACGCTGACGCCACTGTAGGCACGCGCCGCACCGGCGGTCGGCAGCACGTGATTGGTGCCACTGCAGTAGTCGCCCAGTGCTTCGGGCGTGTAATCCCCCAGGAACACCGAGCCGGCCGCCTGCACCTTGTCCAGCCACGCGCGCGGATCACGCAGTGCCAGGATCAGGTGCTCCGGCGCATAGCGGTTGCTGATCGCGAAGGCTTCCTCCAGCGAATCGACCTGGATCAACCGCGAGGCCGACAAGGCCTGGCGCGCGATCTGCTGGCGCGGCAACAAGACCACCTGGCGCTCCACCTCGACTTCGACCGCGGCCAGCATCGCGGCATCGTCGGTCAGCAGCAGCACCTGTGAATCCGGGCCGTGCTCGGCCTGCGACAGCAGGTCGGCGGCGACGAACGCCGGATTGGCACCAGCATCGGCAATCACCAGCACTTCGGAGGGACCGGCCGGCATATCGATGGCGGCGGCGCCATCCTGCGCGACCTGCTGCTTGGCTTCGGTCACGAAGCTGTTGCCGGGCCCGAACAGCTTGTCGCAGGCCGGAACGCTGGCGGTGCCATAGGCCATCGCGGCGATCGCCTGCGCGCCGCCCAGCTTGAACACGCGCCGCACGCCGGTCAGGCGGGCGGCTACCAGCACTGCCGGATCGGCACTTCCGTCGGCGCGTGGCGGCGTGCACAGCACCACCTGCGGGCAGCCAGCCAGCTGCGCGGGCACGCCCAGCATCAACGCAGTGGACGGCAGCGGTGCGCTGCCGGCCGGCACGTAGAGCCCTACCCGTCCGATCGGACGCAGCATGCGTTCGCAGACCACCCCCGGCGCGGTCTCCACCGCGTATCCCTTGCCCATGCCGGCGGCGTGGAAGCGGGCGATGCGCTCGGCGGCGTCCACCATGGCCTGGCGAAGTTCGGCGGGCACGGCGGCTTCGGCAGCGGCAAATTCGGCTTCGCTCACCTCAAAGGACGAGAGCTCGACACCATCGAAACGCGCGGTGATCGCACGCAGTGCGTCGTCGCCCTGCGCACGCACCTGCGCGATCAACGCAGCCACCGCGTCGCGGGTCTGCTGCGCCACGGTCTGCACCGGGCGGGTCAGCGCGGCGCGGCGCGCGGTTTCATCAAGTCGGGACCAGGTCAGACGGTTCATGCCAGCGACCGCTCCACGCTCAACACCATCAGGCCCTGCGCGCCGGCGCGCTCGAGTTCTTCCATGCGCTGCCAGCTCAGCGGGCCCGGGCACATGGTCTGCAGGCGCAGCGCGCCGCCATCGGCCGGCAGCCGCACCAGCGGCTCGGCATCGGCCAGCAGCTGCGCCAGCGCGTCGACGCGATCCTCGCTGGCGCGGAACATCAGCAGCTTGCGGTCCTGGCGCTGCACCACGCCGTCGAGGCGGCGCAGCAGCATCGCGCGCAGCGATGCGCGCGCATCATCCGGTACGCGCACTGCACCGGCCAGCACTGCTTCGCTGTCGAGCAGGTTGTGTACCGGGGTCAGCTGATTGGCGCGCAGTGTCGCGCCGCTGGACACCAGATCGCAGATCAGGTCGGCCGTGCCCAGGCGCGGTGCGATTTCCACCGAACCGGACAGCTCGACCACCTGTGCATCCACGTTCTGCTCGGCCAGCCACTGCTTGAGGATGGCCGGGTAGCTGGTGGCGATGCGGGTACCGGCCAGCTGCGCCGGTCCCTGCCACTGCCACTCCTCGGGTACCGCCAGCATCAGCCGGCACTGGCCAAAGCCCAGCCCGCGCAGTGCCTCGTAGGCATCCGGCAGGCCGATCTGGCGACGTGCCGCAGCCTGCTCGTCCAGCTCGTTGCGGCCGACGATGCCGAGGTCGCAGACGCCGTCGGCGATCAGGCCCGGGATGTCGTCGTCGCGCACCAGCAGCAGATCCACCGGCAGCGATTCACCGTAGCAGAACAGCTTGTCGCGGCTCTCGCGCCAGCTCAGGCCACAGGCACTGAGCAGGTTGCGGGCGGGCTCGGCCAGCCGGCCACTCTTCTGGATGGCGATACGCAGCCGGTCTCGTGCCGGCGCTGCCTGGGTTGCACTCATGGGGGAGGTCTCGAAGTTCGGAACGGGGCGCGGATCAGCGCGAAGCAAGGCGGTCGATGGCGGCGGCATAGCCTCGATGGCCATGCTCGAGCGTTCGCGCCACCCGTCCGGTGGTGGTCACGCTGACGCCAGTGCGCTCGTGGATCTCGCGGTACGGCACGCCCTGCTGCAGCAGCGGCACCACTTTCCAGCGGTCGGCCATGGCTTCCAGCTCAGCGGGGGTGCACAGATCGCGCAGGAAGGCCTCGACCTGTTCCGGCTCGCGCAGGGCGGCAAAGGCCCGGGCCAGGGCTTCCAGGTCGGCCCTGGGGTCTTTGGCGGCAATGTCGGGACGGGCTTTCACGGGGTCGTTTCCATGCATCAATGTAATAGCGCGTTAGTACATTAGCGCATTATTCCGCGACGCGTCAAATAGGGGGGTGAGGGGGCGGCAGGGCTGCTGCCCTGCGCCCGCACAGGCCGGAGCAGCGGCAAAGGGGGGTTCGGACCACCCCCGCCTTCGACAGTTGGCCGCGAGCTGTTGGGACGGCCGGGGTCCGGAAACGACAACGCCCACCGGTGGGTGGGCGTTTCGTTGAAGCGCTGCATGCTGCCAATGGCCGTTACATCACCTTCGACTGCTCCAGCTCCACCTGCAAAGTGCTGGCCAGCTCGTCGCGGGAGACTTCGAACTGCTGCTCGCGCACCAGGTCCTTCACCGCCACCACCCCGCGCGCCAGCTCGTCCTCACCGGCCAACACCACGAAGCGGATGCCCGCCTTGGCGGCGTACTGGAACTGCTTGCCGATCTTCTTCGGCTCCATCTGCACTTCGGTGTTGATGCCACCGGCGCGCAGGCGACGCGCGATGTCCAGCGACTGCGGCATGCCCTGCTCGTCCATCAGCGCCACCAGCGCCTGCACGCTGCTGGCTTCGATGCCGTCGATCAGGCCGGCCTCGCGCAGCTGCCAGAACAGGCGCGAAAGGCCGATGGAGATGCCTACGCCCGGCAGCTTCGACTTGCTGTAGTGGCTGGCCAGGTCTTCATAACGGCCGCCCGAGCAGATGGAGCCGATCTGCGGGTGGTCGGTCAGCGTGGTCTCGTACACGGTACCGGTGTAGTAATCCAGGCCACGCGCAATCGAGAAATTCAGGCAATAGGCGCTTTCCGGCACGCCAAGCGCCTGCACCAGCTGCAGCACTTCGCGTAGTTCAGCAACACCGGCACGCAGGATCTCCGAAGAACCGGCGTCGGCTTCAAGCGTGGCCAGGTGCGCCAGCGCATCGGCATGGCCCTGCGAACGCACAGCCACGAAGGCCAGGATCTTCTCGACCTGTTCGGCCGGGATCCCGAAGCCTTCGCCGACCAGCGTCTCGCGCACGTAATCGGCGCCGCGCTTGTCGAGCTTGTCCACTTCGCGCAGCACCGCCAGCTGGCGCTCGCCTTCGGCCACGCCCAGGCTTTCGAAGAAGCCGCGCATCAGCTTGCGGTTGTTCAGCTGGATGCTGAAGTCACCGATGCGCAGTTCCGAGAACACGGCGTGGATGACCGCCAGCACTTCGGCATCATAGCGAACGCTCAGGCTGTCCTTGCCGATCACGTCGATGTCGCACTGGTAGAACTCACGGAAACGGCCGCGCTGGGCACGCTCGCCGCGGTACACGCGCTGCATCTGGTAGCGACGGAACGGGAAGGTGAGTTCGTGTTCGTGCTCGGCCACGTAGCGTGCCAGCGGCACGGTCAGGTCGAAGCGCAGCGCCATCTCCGGCAGCGAACGGTCGCCCGATTCGGCCGCATTGGCCAGCGCACCGGTGGACTGCACGAAGTACACTTGGCGCTCGGTCTCGCCGCCGGACTTGGTCAGCAGCACGTCGGACAGTTCGAACACCGGCGTCTCCACCGGCAGGAACCCGAAGCGCTCGTAGTTGCGGCGGATCACGTCCAGCATGCGCTGGAATGCAATCTGCTCGCGCGGCAGCAGTTCAAGGGTGCCGGGCGGGGTACGGGGCTTGATCACGGGCGGAACTCCTGCTGGAACGGGACGTGGGAGGGGGCGACATTCTAGCGCCCCCGCCTCGGGCAGGGTCGAACGGCCGCTTGAAGTATCATAAGGCCCTCCCCGCCCGCGATACGCCCCCGCACCATGTCACGGCCTTCCGGCGCTCCGCCCGCCACCAACGATCCCGCCGCGCCGTCCTGCACCACGCTGGACTGCCTGCACTGCTCGGTTCGCCACCTTGCGGTGTGCTCGGCGCTGTCGCCCGATGAAGTGCAGGCGCTGGAACAGGTCACCGTGTCACAGCAGGTCAGCATGGGCAGCACGCTGGCACGCACGGGTGAAGAGCGCGACCATGTCTATACATTGACCGCTGGCGCACTGCGACTGGTACGCACCCTGGCCGACGGCCGCCGCCAGATCAACGGTTTCGTGCTTCCCGGCGACTACCTCGGACTGAGTGGCAGCGACCATCACCGCTACGACATCGAAGCCATCGCCGACAGCCGCGTATGCCGCGTCGCGTTGCCGCAGATGAAGGCGCTGCGCAGCCGCTTCCCGCACCTGGAGCGCAAGCTGCTGCAGCGTGCCTGCCAGGAACTGGATGCCGCGCAGGACGCTGCACTGGCGCTGGCACGCCTGCAGCCGGCAGAGAAGCTGGCTGATTTCCTGCTGCGCCTGGCCGCGCGCGAGGCCAGGCTCGGTGGTGACGGCCTGCGCGTATCGCTGCCGATGGGGCGTGGCGATATCGCCGACCACCTGGGCCTGACCATGGAAACGGTCAGCCGCACCTTCACCAAGCTGCGCCAGCAGGGGTTGATCGCCCTGCCCCATTTGAACGTGGTGGAGATCCTCGATGAGGATGGACTGCGCACGCTGGCCGGTGAAGGGTTGATCTGACCGCATCGCGGTTGGCTGGGTTGCCGGCCAGCGGCCGGCACTACCCGTGTTGCGCGAAGGGCATTGTAGAGTCGAGCCATGCTCGACTCATCGCGCCGTGCGCGAACAGCAGCCGAGCATGGCTCGGCTCTACATGGGAGCCAACACCTCACGCAACGCCGCGTAATCGGCGGCCAACGGTTCGGCGTGCGCCGGCCGCTGCAACAACGCATCCAATGCAGGCGGCACGGCCACGGGTTCGCCGATCAACGGTTCGACCACAGCCTCGAACTTGGCCGGATGGGCGGTAGCCACCACCGCCCAGTCACCCTTGGCACCACGCGCGCGCAGGTCCTGCAGCACCTTCACCGCTGTGGCCGTATGCGGGCAGAACAGTTCGCCGTTGCTGGCGTGCGCCGCCGCAATCGTCGCGCGGATGGTCACGTCATCTACCGAGAACGCGCGGAAGGCAGCGCGCAGCTCGGCATCATCACCGTGATAGAGCCAGCGCAGGCGTTCGAAGTTGCTTGGCGCCCCCACATCCATTGCGTTGGCAACCGTGGCCACACTGGCCTGCGGCTGGTAGTCGCCACCGTTGAAGTACGCCGGCAGTACCGCATTGGCATTGGTGGCCAGCACGATCTGCCCGATCGGCACGCCCAGCGCGCGCGCCAGCACGGCCGCCATCGCATTGCCAAGGTTGCCGGTCGGCACCACCAGGTTGAGCCGGCGACGATGCGTCGCGTAATGGGACAACGCCGCATGCGCGTAATAACTCATCTGCGGCAGCAGGCGGCCGAGGCTGATGCTGTTGGCCGAACTCAGCGGCACCTGCGCCTGCAGTTCGCGGTCAGCCAGTGCCTGCTTGACCATCGCCTGGCAATCGTCGAAGGCGCCGGCCACGCGCAGCGCCTGGATGTTGTCGCCGAAACAACCGAGCTGATGCGCCTGCCGCGGTGACACGCGGCCATCCGGATACAGCACCACCACGCGTACGCCGGGCTGGCGATGGAAGGCCGCGGCAACGGCGGCGCCGGTATCGCCGGAGGTGGCGACGACGATGGTCAGATCACGGTCCTTGCCGGCCTGCAGCCGCGACAGCGTACCGGCCAGGAAGCGCGCACCGATATCCTTGAACGCCGCCGTCGGCCCATGGAACAGCTCCAGCACATGGTCACCGTCGCCGAGTGCACGCAGTGGCACCGGGAAGTCGAACGCCTCGCGGCAGATCGAAGGCAGCGCTGCCTCCAGAGCATCACCTGCGAAGAACGGTGCCAGCAGATCGGCGGCGGTATCGGCCAGCGTTGCGCCGGCCTGCAGCTCACGTGGCGCCGGCAGCACCTGCGGAACATACAGCCCACCATCGGGCGCCAATCCTGCAGCGATCGCCGCACTGAGGCCGACGGCCGGGGACTGGCCGCGGGTCGAAACAAATTGCATAGGTTGGGTATCCAGTAAAGGGGAAGGATTCAGCACAAGCGGGCTCCCGGTGCATCCAGCGGCGACACCCAGGCATCGCTGTCGAAACCGGCGGCGGCGAATGCCGCCTGCACCGGTGCGGCAGCGGCGCGGGCCTGGTCGGCGTCCTCGAACCAGGCGAACACGCTGGGGCCAGCGCCCGAAATGCCCGCGCCCATCGCATGCGCAGACAGCGCCGCATCGCGTGCGGCCTCGAAGCCCGCAATCAGGCCGGCGCGGCGAGGCTCCACCAGCACATCACGCAGGCCTGCGCGGACCAGCGCGGCGTCGCTGCGATGGCAACCACTGAGTACCAGCGCGAGGTTCGCACTCTGTGCCACGAATTCACCCAGCGCATAGCTGCCCTGCAGCACCTGGCGCGCACGGCGTGTTTCCAGCACCGCGTGCGGATGCACCAGCAGGCTGTGCCAGGTAGCCGGTACCGGAATCGGCAGCAGGCGGTCGGCCGTGCACAGTGCAAGCCCGCCCAGCAGCAATGGCCCCACGTTGTCACCGTGACGGCCACCACTGGCCACCGCCTCGCCATCCAGCGCAAATGGATACAGCGCCTCGCGCGTCAGCGGCGCATCCAGCAGCGCATTGGCGGCGACCAGGGCCGCGACACTCGACGCTGCCGAACCGCCCATGCCGGAACCGAACGGGATGCCCTTGTCGATCTCGACTGCGAAACCGAAATCCAGGCCCAGGCCTTCGCGCAGCGACATCAGCGCAGCCCCGGCGGTGTTGCCGGCTGCGTCCAGTGGCAGCGCGACAGCACTGCCACGGATCGCATCGATGCGCACCGCAGGCTCGTTGATGCGGCGCACGCTCACGGTATCGCCGATACCGGCAATGGCATGGCCGAGAATGTCGAAGCCCACTGCCACGTTGGCCACCGAGGCAGGCGCGAACGCACGTGCGATCACAGCCGCGCTCCTTCACCGGCGGCGACCCGCAGCAGGTCCGCGAACACACCCGCTGCCGTCACCTCCGGACCCGCACCCGGACCCTGCACCACCAACGGGTTGTCGCAGTAGCGACGGGTACGGAACTGCACCACGTTGTCGGTCAACCGAAGGTTGGCGAAGGCGTGGTCGGCGGGCAGTTCCTGCAGGCCCACCGAGGCACCGTCAGCGCCCAGCTGTGCCACGTAGCGCAGCACCGCGCCACGCGCCCGCGCGTCCTGCAACCGCTGCAACAGGCTGGCATCGGACTCGCCCAGCCGCGCCATGAAGTCATCCACGCTGCCGTCGCGCAGCAGCGCCGGCACCAGGCTTTCCACCTGTACCTGTTCCAGGCTGAGCGCGTGGCCGGCCTCGCGGGCGAGGATCACCAGCTTGCGCGCCACGTCCACGCCCGAAAGATCGTCACGCGGGTCCGGCTCGGTGTAGCCCATCGACCGCGCCTGCGCGACCAGCTGCGAGAACGGCTGGCTGCCATCGAAGCGGTTGAACAGCCAGGCCAGCGTGCCGGAGAAGATGCCTTCGATCGCCAGCACCTCGTCGCCCGTATCGACCAGATCACGCAGCGTGGTGATCACCGGCAGGCCCGCGCCCACCGTGGCTTCGTAGCGGAAGCGCGCACCACTGGCCGCAGCAGCAGCGCGGATGCGCTGGTAGCGCGGCAGTGGGCCAGCACCGGCTTGCTTGTTCGGGGTCACCACGTGGATGCCGGCTGCCAGCCAGCCCTCGTAGCGCTCGGCCACCTCGGCGCTGCCACTGCAGTCGATCACCACCGCATGCGGCAGGTGCGCGGCCAGCAGGTGTTCGGTGAAGCGATCCAGGTCGCTGGGCTCGCCCGCGTCCTGCAAGGCCTCCCGCCAATCGGCGTGCAGGCCATCCACTTCCAGCCGCATGCGCGAACGCGAGGCCAGCGCGCGCAGGCGAAGATCCACATTGGCCTTGGCCAGCAGCTGCGGGCGGGCCGCCAGCAGCTGGTCCAGCAGTGCCGCGCCGACGTTGCCCGGCCCGATCACACCGACCGCGAACGTCTGCGGCGACAGCCAGAAGCCCGCATGTGCGGCCCGCAATGCGCGGGTGGCATCGGCACTGTCCACCGCCACAGAAATATTGCGCTCCGACGAGCCCTGCGCGATCGCCAGGATGTTCACCTGCGCGCGTCCCAGCGCCTCGAACAGGCGCGCCGCCACACCGGGCTGGCCGGCCATGCCGTCGCCCACTGCCGCCAGCACGCTGACGCCCTCGCTGACCTGCACGCGCTGCACCTGCCCTACCGACAGTTCATGCGCGAACGCATGCAGCAGTGCCTCACGGCCACGCGCCGCTTCGGCGGCGCGAACCACGCAGCAGATCGAATGCTCTGACGAACCCTGCGAGATCATCACCACCGACACCTGCGCCTGGCGCAGCGCCGCGAACACGCGCTCGGCGGTACCGGGCACGCCGATCAGGCCGGTGCCCTCCAGGTTCAACAGGGCCAAGCCGGGGCTCAGGGTCAGGCCCTTCACCGGCCCGCGCGGCGAGCGCTCGGCGCTGATGCGCGTCCCCGGATGCGCCGGCTGGAAGGTATTGCGGATGAAGATCGGCAGGCCGAGGCGGATGGCCGGCGACATCGTCTGCGGGTGCACCACCTTGGCGCCGAAATAAGCCAGCTCGCAGGCCTCGTCGTAGCTCAGTGACTCCAGCTGCACCGCCTCGGGCACCAGCCGCGGGTCGGCCGACAGCACGCCGTCGACGTCGGTCCAGATGTGCAGTTCATCGGCATTGAACAACGCGGCGAAGATCGCGCCGGAATAGTCGCTGCCGTTGCGGCCCAGCGTGGTGATGCGGTCATGGCGGTCACGGGCAACGAAACCGGTGGCGACCAGGCGCATCTGCGGATGCCGCAGGCGCCACTTGGCCAGGCGGTCCGCGCTGGACTCCCAGTCGACATCCACACCCAGTTCGCCATGCCCGACCACCAGCACGTCGCGTGCATCGAGTACCGCACAGTCTTCGCCCAGGGCACGCAGGTGGCTGCCGAGCAGCTGTGCGGAAAACACTTCGCCCAGGCCCTGCACACGGTCGAGCACTTCGCGCGGCAGCTCGCCGATCACCGCCAGCGCCGCCAGCACTTCGGCCAGCTGATCGAAGCGGGCGTCGATCCATTCGACCGTCTCGCCGACCTGCTCGCCCAGCAGCGCCACGGCGGCGCCGCGATGGCGCGCGCGCAGGGCATGCCACGCCTCGCGCCAACCTTCGTCGCCCTTGGCCGCCAGCTGCGCCAGATCAATCAGCGCGTCAGTGACGCCCTTCATCGCCGAGACGACAGTGACCTGCAGCGCTTCGGGGCGGGCCAGCAGCAGGCCGGCAACATGGCGATAGCGTTCGGCATCGGCCACCGAGGTGCCGCCGAACTTGTGCACGACAGTGGACGGCGCAGCCAGATCGGCCAGGGGAACGCGATGGGCGGGGGTGTGGGAAGACATGCAGACCTCGGCAGGAGGCCCCGTCGCATGCAGGTGTCGAGTTTCCCCGCCACCTGGATGGTGCGGGGCCGTGGTTTTCGGGAGTTACACGAAGACGACGGGCCGCACCAGGGCAGTGGTGACGGTGGTGGTGGTAATGGTGGTGGTGGCGACCGGCGCAGTCGAACGGCCCGCAGTGGCGGGGGCGATCAGGCTGGCGTGGGCGGCATCAAGGACCATGGCGCACAGAAAACACTGCGCATGGGCCTGCTGTCAAGTGTTGCACCGCAAAAGACCACTGCCGCGATCATCGGCTAACGTGCGTACATTTGGTTGCAACTGAGACCAAGCGCGCATCAGCACGCTTGTCGACCGGATTCAGCCGGCATGTTCGGCGATCGCCCGCGGCGTGCGATGGGCATGCGCGCACAGCATCACGCCGGCAATCAGCATCACGATCGCCAGTGCTTCCAGCAGCGACGGCCAACGCTGTTGCCAGGCGAAGGCATACAGCAGTGCGAACAGTGTTTCGAACACGATCATCTGGCCAGTCAGGGTCAGCGGCAGCAGGCGGCTGGCGCGGTTCCAGAATGCGTTGCCGAGGATCGAGGCCACCACTGCCACACCGGCGCTGATCGCCCAGAACCCACTCCACTGCGCCGCCGAATGGCTGCCGGTGTGACCGATGAAGGCCATCGGCACCAGCAGCAGGGCCAGGCCGCCGGTAGTGACGCCGGTCAGCAGCGACCAGTCATGGCTGGACAGGTCCGGCCTGCGCGCCAGCCAGCGGCTGTTGCCGATCGAGTACAGCGCCCACGAGAACAGCGCGCCGAACGCGCACAGCAGGCCGATCAGGCGCTGCCGCCACGGGGTGGCCAGATGCTCGGACATCAGCGCTTCCCAGCCAACCAGTCCCACGCCGAGCACGCACAGGCCCAGCGCCGGCAGCAGCTGCCTCAGCGGCACCGCCCCCTGCTCGCGCACGCCAACGAGGGTGACCACCACCGGGATCAGGCCGACAATCAAGGAGGCTGCAGCGCCACCAGCCCACTGCACCGCCACGGCCAGCAGCAGGAAATAGACCAGGTTGCCTGCCAGGCTCAGCCACAGCAGGCCGATCCATTCGGCACGGCCCAGCCGCGGTGCCAGCCGCTTCCATCGCGGCAGCAGCAGGGCGACTGCCATCAGGCCATAGACCAGGTAGCGACCAGCGGACAGTTGCAGCGCATTGAAGGACTGAAGCACGGCAGGTGCGAGAAAGACCACGCCCCACAGTGCGCCAGCGGCAACGCCATTGGCGATGCCCAGGGCCATCGGGTTGTTGCGCATTCGGGTTCTTCGGGGGAGAGATACCAGGCCGCGCAGTGTAAGCGCTGGCCGGTAGGGGCTCTTGACCCAGGCTATTGCCTTGTCATCTCTGTAGAGCCGAGCCACTGCTCGGCTGCGATTGGCCGCTGTGCAGATAAGGGCAGCCGAGCGTGGGCTCGGCTCTATAGATCAGCCGGCGCTCCTGCGCCACGCAGCCGGGGTCTGGCCACACTCGCGGCGCAGCGCACGAGTCAGTGCGCTCTGCTCGGAATAGCCTGCGGCCAGCGCGATATCGCTGATCGGCGCCGTACTGGTGCGAAGCTGGTGCTTGGCCCAGCGCAGCCGGCACGCGCTGAGCCAGGCCTGCGGGCTCAGCCCGAACTCGCGCTGGAACAATGCGTGCAACCGGCTCTCGCTGACACCGACAAATCCGGCCATCCGGGCAACCGGCCAGGCCCGGCCGGGATCGGCCTGCACCGCCGCACACAGGCCCTGCATGCGCGCGCCACTGCCCGCCGGTGCAAACACCTGCAGCAGCTGCGGCAGCAGCGCCGGCATCGGCTGCCCTGTCTGCACGTCGGCCAGGCACCGGCGCAACGCCAGCGGCAGATGCAGCCAGCGCTGCCGGCACAGATGCTCCTGCGTGCCGTCATCAAGCACGCCTGGAGGACAATCAACGATCACGAAACCATTGGGGCCGTCCGCCATCTGGTCATGCGCTTCGCCGGCAGCAACAAATGCCCCCTGCAGCAGGTCCAGCCGACCGCCGCGCCCTTCCATCTCGAACTGCAGCTCGCCCTGCAGCGGCAGAACCCACTGCGCGTAGTCATGGCGGTCCAGGCCGGTGGCCTGCCCGTAGTGCCGCAGATGGAAGATGGCGCCCATCCGGGCAGTGTGCGCGTGTAACAACGGCCGTGCAAACCGCTGCTATAGTCGGTCCGTCATCCAACGCAGGGAGTGCAGGTCATGACCCATCAGCAGCTGTCCCTGGTGCTTGCCACCAGCCTCGGCCTGGCGCTCACCGCCCCGGCCTCCGCGCAGGAACGTACCCCACCGGCGCCGCACTGCATGGACGCGGTCGGCGTCCAGGAAGTGGAGCAGGCGTCACCGCGTTCAATCGCCCTGCGAGCCGCCTCGGGCCAGGCTTATCGGATCGACTTCAGCGAGGAGTGCCCCGGCGTCCGCGGTGCCACCACGCTGAAACTTGAGGCGCCCGCTGGCTGGGCCTGCGGTCGCCCCAGCGAGCGTGTGGTGGTCGATGGCCGCACCTGCGCGATCAGCGCGGTGACCCCCGTGCAGGATCGCGACTACGCCAACGTGGCCCGCGACAGCGACCGCCTGCGCATGGCCACCCTGCCCGCCCTGACCATCCGCGAGCGCAGGGACATCCGCCGCAGTTTCGGTGGTTCGCCGTCGTACTGCTTTGCCACGCGCAACGTGCGCGCGTGGTCGTCCGACCCGCAGGGCATGCTGGTGGAGACCAATCCGCATCGCAATGGTGGTCACCGCTACTATCGCGTGGAGCTTGGCAGCCACTGCCGCCAGCTCGACCGTGCGCCACAGCTGAGCTTCCACTCCGGCATGCAGAACGGCCTGATCTGTGGCAATCCGGGCGATCGCATCCTTACCGCCGGATTCGAGAAGGGTGACCTGCGCAACGATGCACTGGCGCCGCTGCCGCAGTACACCCACGGCGGCTGCACGATCCAGGCGGTCTATCCGGCTTCCAGCCAGGCGTCGAACTAACCGTCGACGCCGAGGAAGGTGAACGGTGCGCTGGGTACGAACTGGCCCAGCGCATCGCCGGCAAAGGTGTTGCGCTGGTCCTTGCCGAGGTCCAGCTTGAGGACCTGGCCGCCGAAGTCGACCTTGTTCAGATCAACCCAGAAGGTGTTCGGGGTCAACGCCGACTCGAAGAAGTACAACCGCCGCTTGTGGTCGGCTACGGTGCGCCAGCGCGTGGAAGAAATGTTCGGCTCGCCTGGCGTGGTGATGCCATACGGCACCGATGCATTGCGGATCACGCTGAACACGCTGGCCAGCGCCATCACCGGGTCTTCGGACTTGGGAATGGCATTGATGTAGAACGAGGCGCGGGCGAAGCGGTCGGCGGAACGGTTGGTGCCGGGCAGCATCACCGTGCCACCGATCTGCTGCCAATAGCTGTTCAGCGCCAGCTGGTGCTCGAAGATCGGCGAGTTGGTCATCACCTGGTAGCGCCGGTCATGATGGATCACCTGGCGACCGCCGATGTATTCGACGATCGCGCTGTCGCCGCTGGCATCGGACAGCGACAGGTGCAGCGTCGCCTGGCGGTCTTCGCCGGGCACCTTGTCGGTGACGATCGAGTACGGCTCGCGCTTCAACGCGGTGACCGCCTCTTCGACGGTAGCGAAGTTGTCCAGCACATACTGCGCCCACAGCGAAATCGCCAGGCCCGGCTTGCTGCCACGCTTCTGCGGATACTCCGATTCGACCAGCCACAGCAGGTTGGCCACCAGGCCCTTTTCGTTCATGCCGTCGGTGGTCGACACGTCGTAGCCGGTGGCCACCACGCTGCCGTAGCGCGCGGTCCACGCCAGCGACTTCGGGCCGGCCTGGCCGGTGCGCTCAATGCCGCGCGGCAGTATGTAGAGGTTGGTCGCCACATCGACCTTCCAGTCCATCGAGCGCGCGGTGATCACATCGCCGTTGTCACCCAGGTACACCGCACGCGTGCAGGCCAGTGCCGGCGTGGTCGCGGACGCCAACGCCACGGCCAGCATCATCTTTCCTTTCCAGTTCATCCGTGCCATGCACTACGCTCCTTTTCCCCGTGATGCATGATCTGATCCGATCCAGGGTGACATCGGAGTGAAGCCTCAGCGCACGAACCGATCGTGCGCCCAGAAGCCCAGGACCATGGCAGGCACGAACCACAGCGCCTCGCGCGATGCCGCCGCCAGCCCCGCGATGGCCGGGCCCGGGCAGTAGCCGGCCCATCCCCAGCCGATACCAAACAGTGCGGCGCCCAGCAGTAGACGCGTATCGACATCGCGCGCGGTGGGCAACTGGAAGCGCATCGCGAACCACGGCCGCGCGCGCCGCAGCGCCCAGCGCTGGCCGGCCGCACTGACCAGCAGCGCCGACCCCAGCACCCATAGCAGGGTGGGATCGAAATCCCCGGTGACATCAAGGAAGCCGAGCACGCGACGCGCATCGGTCATGCCGGAAAGGGCCAGGCCTGCGCCGAACAGCGCACCCGCTACAGCGGCAGCAGCCCTCGGACGACTCATGCCAGGGCTCCACCGTGCCGGGCCAGGAAGGTCGTCAGCATCGCGAACGCCATGAATAACAGCACCGCCAGCGACGATCGCTTCGAACCGCGCGCCAGGCCACACACGCCGTGGCCACTGGTACAGCCGCTGCCCAAGCGGGTGCCGAAGCCGACCAGCAGGCCGGCGCCGACCAACTGCCAGGCTGGCAATGCATCACGCAGCAGTGCGCGTGGCGATGCCGCGGGCACCGACTGCCACCACAGCACCAGCCCCGCCGATGCCAGCAGGCCGGCCAGGAATGCCCAGCGCCAGCCACGCTCGCCTTCGGCTGCCCGCAGGCTGCCCGCGGCGATGCCGCTGATGCCCGCCACGCGCCCGATGCTGGCCAGCAACAGCACCGCACCGGCACCGATCAAGGCGCCGCCGGTGACCGCACCCCAGGGCAGGTTCATGCCCCACCCTCTTCGCCACCGCACATGGAATTGCTCCTTAATTTAGACTACTCTAAATTAGATCATCCTAAACAAAGGAGTCAACATGGTCCGGTCCCTGCCCGACGGCGCAGCCATGGCCGAACACGCTTCAGAGGCAGCCACGCTGCTCAAAGGCCTGGCCCACCCCGCCCGGCTGCGGGTGTTGTGCCGCCTGGTCGAAGGCGAGGCGGCAGTAGCGGAGCTGCAGGCGCTTACCGGGCTGAGCGCGTCGGCGCTGTCCCAGCACCTGGCGGTACTGCGCGCGATGAAGATCGTGGCAACCCGGCGCGAGGCACAGGCGATCCACTATCGGGTGGTCGAAGGGCCTGCGCTGTGTGTGCTGCAGGCCCTGCACGCTGCCTACTGCGGCCGGGCGTGAGGTTGAATGTCAGCCGGCATGCAGCGCCGGCTGCACCACCGTGTCCAGCAGGTCGACCGGTGTCGGCGCCGCGCGATCCCCCTCCAGCGCCCGGCTGAAACCGGCCCAGTCACTGGATGACAACTGGCGCAGCAGCGCTGCCTCCACCGGCAACGCCCGCATCGACCAGTAGGGAAACTGGCGCTGGCCGAGGCGGCCTCGCGCCAGCTCGATGATGTCGATGTGACTGCCGGCCTGGAGAATGCGCTCATACACCGAGTCGATGCCATCCGGCGGCCCCTCGATGTACTGCAGGAAACGATTGCCATCGTGCAGCAGCACTCCGGTCACCCCCGCCATCTTGTTGAAACGCGCAGCGTCTTCGACCAGCGCCTGCAGGCGTTGGCTGGAGAGTTCCGGCAGCGCCCGGCTGATGTAGGCGATGGCGCGCAATGGCATGGTGCTTCCTTGGCTGGGTGTGAACGCACGGTAGCAGTTGCGGACGAGCCCGTCTCAATACGCCCGCCCGTTCCCTGAAGAATTCAGGTTGCGATGGCGCCCGCCCCGTCCCACCGCCGCGGCAGCACGGCTTCGAACACGACCTGGCCTGCCTCGTTGCGCGCCCCGATCCGGCCGCCGTGCGCGCGCACGAACTGATCCACGATGTACAGGCCCAGCCCCAGTCCCTTGCTCTGGTGGAAACTGGCCTTGAACGGCTCGAACAAGCGCGGCAACAGCGCGTCATCGATATGGCCGGCATTGCTCACCCGCAGCACCACCGCGCGGGCATCGTTGCCATCCAGCTGCACGTGTGCCTCGCTGCCATGCGTCAACGCATTGCCCACCAGGTTTGCTGCGATCTGGCCCAGGCGGTCCATGTCGCCCTGCATGCGCGTGTCGCCGACGGCGTCGAAACGAATGCGCTCCTGACCGTGGGCACTGCCCGCTTCGGCGATCACCGCACGGGTGACCTCACGCAGGTCGCAGGCGGCAGCCTGCAGCCGCAGGCCACCACTGCGGATCCGCGAAAAGTCCAGCAACTGCTCGACCATCCGCGCCATGCGCAGGGTACTGGCCTCCAGATGCGCCAGTGTCTGCTGCGCGCTGCTGTTGTTCGCCGGAAGCTCCAGCGCCAGCTTGTCGGCACACAACAGGATCGCCGACAACGGCGTGCGCAGGTCGTGGGTCAACACGGCGGCCATCGTCTCGTTGAGCTTCAGTGCCCGCTCCAGCGCCTCGTTGCGGGCCTTCAGCAGCTGGCGCTGCTGGTACAGCTCGATGAAGACGTTGACCTTGCTCAGGATCACCTGTGGTGCCACCGGCTTGTGCAGGAAATCCACCGCACCGGTTTCGTAGCCCTTGAACGCACGCAGCGGATCGTCCGGCGAGGCGGTCAGGAAGATGATCGGCACCGTGCGGCTGCGATGCGAGCCGCGCATCAGTTCGGCCAGGGTGAAGCCATCGATCTCGGGCATGTGCACATCGAGCAACGCCAGCGCCACCTCGTGCTCCAGCAGCAGCTCCAGCGCCTCCGCTCCCGAACCGGCCAGCAGCAGGTTCACGCCCTCGCGCTGCAACAGCGCCTGCATGGCCACCAGATTCTGCGGCACGTCGTCGACGATCAGCAGGTTGACCGGGGACTGCGACTGCGCAGGGTCCGGCGGCAACAGGTTCATGCAAACAGCTCCTTCAGGCGACGACACATCAGTTCAAGGGACAGCACGGCATCGGCACCAGCGTGCTGCAGGGCGGAGGCCGGCATCATCGATGCCTCGGCCTCCTCGGGACATTGCAGCCAGGCTCGACCACCGGCGCCGCGCACTGCCGCCACCCCTTCACTGCCATCGCTGCTGGCGCCGGTCAGCAGCAGGGCCAGCACCTGGTCGCCGAATACGGCCGCTGCCGATTCGAACAGCGGATCGATGGCCGGGCGCGAGAACAGCACCGGCGCGTCCACCGACAGCGCCAGCGAGCCGGCGTCTTCCACCAGCAGGTGGTAATCCGGCGGCGCGAAGGTCACCGTGCCACGCAGCAACGGCTGCTTGTCTTCGGCCTCGCGCACCGGCAGCGCGCAGTACGGTGCCAGCACTTCGGCGATGCGGCTGCTGCGATCGCGTGGCAGGTGCAGCACCGCCAGCACCGGCACCGGCAGCGTCGCGGGCAGCGCGCCGAGCACCGCCTGCAGGGCCGCGACGCCACCGGCCGAAGCCCCGATCACCAGTACGGCCGGGGGTGTCGGCGTGGCCATCAGGCCACCTTCCGGTACAGGCGATGCTCGCGCGAACAGACCTCGAACGCATCGTGGTGGCACCCGAACTGCAGCGACTCCTTGCTGCCCAGGCCCAGGAAGCCGCGGTGCACCAGCGCTTCACGGAACAGGCCCACCGCGCGGTCCTGCAGGTCGCGGTTGAAATAGATCAGCACGTTGCGGCACGACACCAGGTGTACTTCGGAGAACACCGTGTCGGTGGCCAGGCTGTGGTCGGCAAACACCACGTTGCGGCGCAGCTGCCGGTCGAACACCGCGCCATCGTAAGCCGTGGCGTAGTAATCGGACAGCGACGCGGCGCCACCGGCCGCCAGATAGTTGCGGCTGAACTGCGCCATCCGGTCGATGCCATAGGCCCCGGCTTCCGCGGTGGCCAGCGCCGCTGGATTGATGTCGGTGGCGTAGACGATGCTGCGCTCGAGCAGGCCTTCCTCGTGCAACAGGATCGCCAGCGACCAGACTTCTTCGCCCGTGCTGCAACCGGCCACCCACAGCTTCACCGACGGATAGGTGCGCAGTACCGGCACTACCTGCTCGCGCAGCTCACGGAAATAGGCGGGGTCACGGAACATCTCCGAGACCTGCACGGTGAAGAACTGCATCGCCTGCGTGAACAGGTCCGGCTCGTGCAGCAGGCGGTGCTGCAGATCGGCCAGCCGCCCGCACTCATAACGCTGCATGGCCTGGCGGATCCGTCGGCGCAGCGATGACACCGCGTAACTGCGGAAATCGTAGTGGTAGCGCTGGTACAACGCTTCCAGCAGCACCTTCAGCTCCAGGTCGAACAGGGCCTGCTCGTTCATTGCCGCGAGCACCAGACCCGGCACAGCGATACCAGCTTGTCGACGTCGATGGGCTTGGCGATGTAGTCGTTGGCACCGGCCTGCAGGCAGCGCTCACGATCGTCCGGCATGGCCTTGGCGGTCAGCGCGATGATCGGCAGGTCCTGCAGGTGGCGTTGCGCGCGGATCTCCCGCATTGCGGCCAGCCCATCCTTCTCCGGCATCATGATGTCCATCAGCACCAGGTCGACCTCGCGCTCGGCCAGGCGATCCACCGCTTCCTGGCCATTGCGCGCGATCTCCAGGGTCACGCCCAGCGGTTCAAGCACACTGGACAGTGCGAAGATGTTGCGCACGTCGTCCTCGGCCAGCAGCACCGTCCGACCGTCGAGCACAGTATCGCGACGGCGCGCCTCGCGCAGCAGGCGCTGCTGGTCGGTCGGCAGGCTGGCCTCCACGCTGTGCAGGAACAGGGTGACCTCGTCCAGCAGGCGCTCGGGCGAACGTGCGCCCTTGATGATGATGCTCTTGGAATAGCGACGCAGGCGCTGCTCTTCCTCGCGGCTGAGCGCGCGACCGGTGTAGACGATCACCGGCGGGAAACCGACATCGTCGTTGCCGGCCATGTGCTCGAGCAGGTCGTAGCCACTGCCGTCGGGCAGCGACAGGTCCATCACCATGCAGTCGAACGTGACCGTGCTGAGCTGTTCCAGTGCGCCGGCCAAGGTGCCCACCGCGACGATCTGCAGCTGGTCGCGGCCCAGCAACAGTTCCAGGTTGCGGCGCAGCTCGCTGTCGTCCTCGACGATCAGCAGCCGCCGCACGTCGCGTTGGCTGGTCTGTTCCAGCTGCTCGATGGCCGTCACCAGCCGCTCGCGCGTGGTCGGCTTGATCGCAAACCCGATCGCGCCCAGCTCGCGCGCCACCTGGCTGCGATCCGTGGCCGAGACCACATGCACCGGGATATGGCGGGTATCCGGGTTGCGCTTCAGGCGCTCCAGCACGCTCAGCCCCGACACGTCCGGCAGGCCGATATCGAGCAGGATGCCATTCGGGCGCAGTTCGCTGGCCAGGGCCAGCGCCTCTTCCGCCGTGCCCGCCACCACACAGTCGAAGTCCAGTTCATGGGCCAGCGCCACCAGCGCTTCGGCGAACGTGGCATCGTCCTCCACCGCCAGGATCAGGCGACCGGCGCGCTGCCGGCGACCACGGTCGTCGGCCACGCCGGCCGTCGCAGTGACCGGCGCTGCCGCGCCCGCAACGCGCACGGGCGCGGCTGGCAGCACGGCCGGTGCCGCCGGCGGCGCTGCCAAGGGACCCTCGGCAGCGTCAGCCGCGCTCGCGGCGGGCGCACCCTGCAACGGCAGCTCCAGGATGAAGCAGCTGCCGCGTCCGGGCTCACTGTCGACCTGGATGCCACCGCCCATGCGCTCGGCCAGATCGCGCGAGATCGACAGGCCCAGCCCGGTACCGCCGTAGCGACGGCGGGTGCTGCCGTCGGCCTGGCGGAAGGCTTCAAAGATGACGTCCAGCTGCTCGCGGGCAATGCCGATGCCGGTGTCGCAGACCTCGAACCGGATGCGGCCGTTGCCGCCGGCACGCACGTGCAGGGTGACCTTTCCATGCTCGGTGAACTTCACTGCGTTGGCCAGCAGGTTCTTCAGGATCTGCTGCAGCCGCTGGCTGTCGACCACCAGCTGGGTCGGTGCAAGCGCGTCGGCTTCGATCTGCAACGCCAGGCCCTTCTGCCGCGCCATCGGTTCGAAGGTCTCGCGCAGGCGCTGCAGCGCGCTCTCGACCACCACCACTTCATCGGACAGTTCGACGTGGCCGGCCTCGATGCGCGACAGGTCCAGGATGTCGTTGATCAGCGCCAGCAGGTCGTTGTTGGACGAGAGGATCGCACGCGCGTACTTCACCTGCTCCTCGGTGAGCGTGCCATCCTTGTTGTCGGCCAGCAGCTTGGCCAGGATCAGCGAGCTGTTCAGCGGCGTGCGCAGCTCATGCGACATGTTGGCCAGGAACTCGGACTTGTAGCGCGAGGTCGCGGCCAGCTCGTTGCTGTTGCGCACCAGCTGGCTCTGCGCCACCAGCAGCGCCTGCTTCTGCGCCTCCAGCTCGTGGGTGCGCTCTTCCAGCTGCACGTTGCTCTGTTCCAGCTCGGCCTGCTGTTCTTCCAGGTGGCTCTGCGACTGCAGCAGGCTGCGGCTCTGCTCTTCCAGTTCTTCGTTGGCCACGCGCAGCTCTTCCTGCTGGGCCTGCAGCTCTTCACCCTGGCGCTGCGACTCTTCCAGCAGCACCACCAGCTGCGCACGCAGCAGCGATGCGCGCAGCGCCATGCCGACGGTCTCCGCACAGCGCTCCAGAAGTTCGCGATCCAGATCACGCAGTTCGCCCACCTTGGCGCGACCCAGCTCGATGACCCCGACCACCGCGCCATCGCTGCTGATCGGCGCCAGGATGCGCTCGCGCACCGGCAACCGGCCGAGGCTGGTCTGCAGTTCAAGCACGGCGGCATCATCGCCGTGAAGGTGGCGGATGCGTTCATCACGGGCGACCTGCCCGGCCAGCCCTTCGTGAAGGGCCAGCGACGCTGGCGTTCCCGCAGGCAAGGCGATGCCACCGGTCAGCTGCAACCGCCCGCCTTCCAGTCGGTAGACCGCACCTACCTCCGCGCCGAGCTGCGCGGCCAGGCTTGTCGCTGCAGCCTCGGCGATCTGTTCCGGCCCCAGGTCACCGCGAAGGCTCATCGCCACCGCGTTCTCGGCTTCCTGCAGCCAGAGCGCGCGCATTGCCTGGCGCCGGGCCTGGATCGCGCGCGAGACGATCAGTGCGATCATCAGGAAGGCACAGCCGCCAATGGTCCGGTTGACGAAGGAGAACGCCGAGTTGGAACTGGCGGGCGCGACGTTGAAGCCGATGACCAGCAGGAGGCAGGACAGCAGGGCCACCACGAACGGCGCCCGCGCGCTGCGCTGGAACACCGTGACGCCAACAGCCAGGAAGTAGGCCAGCCATACGGCATAGCCGAGCGGGACGACCAGTTCCAACGCGATGGTCGCGGCCAGCAGCACAGCGGACGTCATCCAGATCCAGCGGTCACGCGTAGTCGCACCAGGACGCATGCAGGTCGGTTCCAGAAGGCAAAGGGTGGAAGATGGTACTCCGTGTCGCATTCAGCCGCACAGGACAAATGGCACGTGTCAGGTGTGCACGCATCCTTCACACTTGAATGCCTAGCTTCACGTCCCTCACAGGGGTAACACTTATTTACACGTGGACGCAGCTGCCTCTACGACGTCCGTGCTGACGGACCCTTCCCGACAACTGCGACTGCTGATCGACAGCGTGCGCGATCATGCGCTGTACCTGCTTGATCCTGAAGGCATCGTCTGCAGCTGGAACCCCGGCGCCGAACGCATCAAAGGCTATTCAGCCGACGAAGTGGTTGGAACCCACTTCAGCCGCTTCTATCTGGCCGCCGACCGCGAGGCCGGCGAACCGCAGCGCCTGCTCCGCGTCGCAGCGCAACAAGGGCATGTCGCCAGCGAGGGCTGGCGGGTACGCCGTGATGGGTCGTCGTTCCGCGCCAGCGTGGTCATCGAGCCGGTCGTCGAAGCGGGCGAACTGCTCGGCTTCGTCAAGATCACCCGTGACATCACCGAGCAGTGGCAGGCGCAACGGCTGCTGCGTGATGCCCAGCGTGCGCTGCGCAATACCCAGCAGTTCGAAACGGTCGGCCGGCTCAGCCGCGGCCTGTCGCACGAGTTCAACAACCTGCTGACCACCATCGGCAACGCGCTGGACCTGCTGTCGCTGCGCGTCAGCGGTGACGATGCACGCGCCGCCGAGCTGCTGGATGCCGCGCAGGCGGCCACTGACCGTGGCGCGCTGCTGACCCGCCAGCTGCTGGCCTTCAGCACCGGCCAGACCCTGATCCGCGAACCGGTGGACATCAATACGCTGGTGCGGCAGTGGCTGCCGGACCTGCAACGCGCCTGCCCGCCCACGGTGACGCTGGATGCCCATCTCACCCCCGGCCTGCCGCAGGTGAGCACCGATGCGATGCAATTGCAGACCGCCCTGGCGAACCTGGTGGCCAATGCCGTGGAGGCCACCGCCGATGGCGGCCGCATCCTGATCGGCACCGCACTGGAACATCGCCTCGACCCGGATGCGGACACCACGCTGCAACGCGGCTATGTCACCCTCAGCGTCTGCGACGAAGGCCACGGCATGGCCGCCGACATCGCCGAGCGGGCCAGCGAGCCCTTCTTCACCACCAAGGACATCGGCAAGGGCAGCGGCCTGGGCCTGAGCCAGGTGTTCGGATTCACTACCCAGAGCGGCGGCTTCGTCGATGTGTCCACCACCCCCGGTGTCGGCACCACGGTCAGCCTGCTACTCCCCGCAACAGAGGATGCAACCGATGACCGATGAACCGATCCGCGTACTGATGGTGGAGGACCAGAACGATCTGCGCGAGATGATCGGCATGGCCCTGCGCGATTTCGGCATCGAGGTATCCACCACCGCCGACGGCCATGAAGCCGCCGCGTTGCTGAAAGGCGACGCACGCTTCGACGTGGTGTTCAGCGATGTCAGCATGCCCAACGGCATGTCCGGTATCGAGCTGAGCGAGCATGTGGCGCGCGAACAGCCGCAGGCGCGGATGATCCTCTCATCCGGATATGCGCGCTCGCAGCTGCCGCCACTGCCCGATCAGGTGGAATTCCTGCCCAAGCCGTATCGTTTGCGCCAGCTGGTGGAGCTGCTGAAGCAGGATTGAGGAAGGCCGGTCCAGCGCTCGACGGCCCTCATCCCTGACGCCCCAACGGCTTGCAATTATCCTGCGGGCAATGGTGTGCCCTGAAGGCCGCCACGCCGGAGCAGCGTTCAGCCCGAGGTGCGCTGCATGAACAGAAGGTCGGGGGTCGAGAACGCTTCAACCTGCTGGAAACCGAGGTCCCGGTACAGCGCCACGGCAGCCGTGTTGTCACGATAGACGCGCAGGGTGAGCTGCTGCACATCCGCTTGGCCCAGGGCCTGTGCACTCAATGCCTGCATGAGCAGCCGGCCAAGGCCGCGCCCGCGTGCCAGCGGGGAAACGATGATGCGGCCCAGATGTGCGGTGCGGGCGTCAGTCATCCAGTATTGGCCGAATCCAACGCAGGTACCCTGCTCGTCCAGCAGCGCCCAGCCTGGGCGCGACCCGAGTTCGAGCACCTGCGCGAACCGTTCAGGCAGCAGGGGAAACGGCACACCGGGGCCTGCCCAGCGCCGGGTCGCCTCGGCTGATTCAGGCCAGTTGGCCACGATGGCGTAGTGCGACGGCTGGACGGGGCGAAGCTGGGGGCTCATGGCGTTCATGGTGCGTCATCTGCGCCAGGCCTACACGCTGCGCGGCCGCATTTGGGATCTGCCATAGGGCAATAGATTCCAGACGCGCCTCCATCACGCCCCGTGTGCCGCCGCACCCAGCCCAGCCCGGTTTCGCGTGTTCAAAGGCCTCGGCGCGTTTCCCGTTGCCCCGCCCTCTGAAGCGGGTGTTTTCGCGACTGATCGGGCGCGTGACCGGCAGCCACGCCCACGTGGATTCGCGTCATGGCCTGCGCGGCGGCGGCGCTGGGCTGTCTGGGGAGGACTGCCTGCCGCTGCCGTCCGGCGAGCGGTTGCCATGCGGCTGTAGCAGATGGTGACCCCGGCCCGATTCGAACGGGCGACCTTCCCCTTAGGAGGGGGACGCTCTATCCAGCTGAGCTACGGGGCCATTGGCAGCGGAGAAGGATACCTCGTCTGGCTGAATGGACCAAGCGCCGGGCGTTCTGCAGTACGCCCACCGTCAGTAATCTGTGCGCATCTCCCCGCTGCACTTGCCGTCGCCGCATGATGACCTTCTGGCAGAGCCTGTCTGCACTCGGCGACAGCCGCGCCTTGTTTCCGTTTGCCGCTGTACTCGCCTTGTTTCTGCCGCCTTCTCACCGACACCTGCTATGGCGCTGGGCAGCGGCAATGATTGTAGTTGCCGCAACCACGCTAGCGAGCAAGATTGCCTTCATGGGTTGGGGTTTCGGCTTGAAGCATCTGGATTTCACCGGCGTCTCCGGGCACGCCGCCATGTCCAGCACCCTCTATCCCGTGACCTTCTGGCTGCTGGCCAGCGGACGCAGCCTACAGCTGCGGGCCTGGGCCGTCGTGGGCGCAGGCCTAGCGCTCGCGATCGGCTACTCTCGACTGCCATTGCGAGCCCACTCCCCATCCGAAATCGTCATGGGACTCAGCCTCGGCCTGGCCGCGTCAGCATGGGTGCTGCGTGGCGGACATACTCTGGGCAACACGCTGGTCGTGCGTGGCCGCGCCGCGCTGCTGGCCATTGCCGCCGCCGTGACCTCCCCGATACTGCTTGCAGACTTGCACACCCATGACCTCGTGAAGGCCGCGGCGAAGACACTGTCCGGCCGCGCGCAAGCGTTCGAGCGCCACGGCCTACGCGGCCATTCGGTCCCAGTCAGCGGCCATCATGGCGATAGCAATCACAAACCTTGACAGCAAGGATTCATCCGAAGAACATGTGAAAGGAATTTTCCCTGACGGAGCAGGCCTCCCATGTTCAAGAAGACGATCGCAGTTGTGGCACTGGCGGCCCTGTCCGCCTCCCCGATGATGAGTTTCGCGCAGGAAGCGCAGGCTACGGCCGGCACGGAGGCCACTGCGGCGGAAGTTGCCGGAGCGGAGGCTGCAGGCGTCTCGACCGCTGCTGTCGTGGGCACCACCGTAATCGGCGTGGCCGCCGCGGCCGTTGCGTACAGCATCGGCGGCGACAGCACCAGCGGCAGCAATGACGGCGGCGGCGGCACTGATCCGGGCGGCCCGGGTCCGGGCGGCCCTGGTACGGGTGGCACCGGCGGTACGGGCGGTACGGGCGGCACCGGTGGTACAGGCGGCACCGGCGGCTGATCAGCGCACTGCGTACCACTCAGGCCCTCGCCGGGCGCGGCCCGGCGGGGGTTTTTTATGCCTGCCAGACTCTCATCCCCATGAATAACATCACCCCTCGCCTCCTTGCCGCTGCGTTGACCGCACTGGCACTGTCCAGCTGTGCGCTTGCGCCGGGACAGCACCTGCGCCGCAGCGACGTTGCCGTCGACCGCAAGAGCGGCGATGGTCAGCTGGAAATCGTCAGCATCACGCCGAAGCTGATCGCCCAGGAAAACGCCGCGCGGACGCAGAATTCACTGCCAGCTGCGTTGTTCGATTACCAGCCGGCACCGTACACGGTCGGGGCCGGCGACATTCTCTATGTCACCGTATGGGATCACCCCGAATTGACCGTGCCAGCCGGTCCCCAGCAGCAGGGTGCTCTGGCAGGGCGCCTTGTGCAGAGTGACGGCACGATGTTCTACCCATACATCGGCAAGGTCACAGCCTCGGGAAAGACGCCGATGCAGCTCCGTGAGGAAATCAGCACCCGCTTGGCCAAGTACGTGGAATCGCCCCAGGTGGACGTATCCGTCCTCACCTATGGCAGCCAGCGGGTCTGGGTAACAGGCGCTGCCCAGCGATCCTCGCCGATTGCTCTGGGCACCTCGCCGCTGACGCTGGCAGATGCTATCAGCCAATCCGGACTGGACAACCAGCAGGCCGACTTGTCGGGCATCCAGCTCAGCCGGGAAGGCATCACTTACACGATCAACCTGGAAACCCTGGCTCGCGAGTTTGGCGGCCGCCAATTACTCCTCAAGGATGGCGACTCCATCTTCGTGCCCTACCTTGATCGCAAAGAGATCTTCGTGGTGGGCGAAGTGAATCAGCCCGGCGCCTACAGCTTCCGAACCGGTGATGTCTCGCTGAACCAGGCACTCGGCCGTGCTCGCGGCCTGCTTCAACAGACCGCAAACGGCAATGCCGTGTATGTCATCCGCGGCAGCACGGACCTGCAACAGGAGCCCTCGATGGTCTATCAGCTGGAGGCGCGCTCTCCGACCGCTTTTGCCGCCGGCAGTCAGTTCCATCTGCAGCCGGGCGACGTCGTATTTGTCGGCGCAGCCGGCGTCAGCCGTTGGAACCGCTTCGTGAATCAGCTGCTGCCCTTCACCAATATCCTGTACAACGCGGCGCGTACCGGAACCGAAATCAAGGACAACTGACATGGCTCGCATGGATGCGGCCTGCCACCATCGCGCCCATGGCGCGCTGTTGCTGGTCGCCGTCGCCGCCCTGCTGTTCTCCGGGTGCACCACCGGCAGCCGCTCCACACTGGATACCTTCCGGCTGATCACCCATCGCCCGGCACAAGCGACCGCAGAAGGCGTGGCCAGCAACCGCTTCCCGCAGATGCAGGTGGAAACTCCCGACCTCACCGCAGTGGCTGTTCTGGGCTACGTCGATGGAGGCCGCCAGCAGTGGTTCGCGGGTTCACATGCGGTGTTCGAAATGGACGCCCACGGCCTGCTGCTGGGTGGCAGCGGCCTCGGGCAGCAATGGCACGCGCGTATCGATGGACCCTCGCCGTTCGATGACCTGCGTACAGTGACCACGCCCGTTGCGGTGCAGCGCCGGTATGACTGGGTTCCCGCCTACCAGGTCGACGTAGCCGTGACCGGGATCCTGAGCAGGGGCGAACTGGAGCAGGTGGAGATACTGGGTTCGCGCCGGACCCTGCGGCGGTTCGACGAGCAGCTGCAAGGCGGTGGCATGAGTGGCCGCAATGTCTACTGGGCCGATCCGGCCACAGGCTTCATCTGGAAGAGCCGCCAGCATCTGGCGCCCGGTCGTGTTGCTGAGCTGACCCAGCTCAAACCCTATCGCCCGGCCAAGGACTGAGCCATGACGTTCAGATTTATCAACCTGGTAGTGCTTGCCGCGCTGTTCGCTGCCACTGGCGTCCAAGCCGCGCAGGTACATATCGAAGGTGCCGTTGAAGCAGCAGGGCAGTACGAGCTGCGTACCGGCGCCCGTCTGGCCGACGGCCTGCTGCTGGCCCGTCCCAAGGCCGACGCCTACCTGCTGGGGGCAAGTCTCGAACGCCCGCAGGCCCTGCCGGCCCAGGTGCGGCTGCGCGCGGGGCTGCAGTATGGCGCCGGGCAGCTGGCAGAGTCTGCCGACGCAGAGGTCGTGACGCTCGCGCAGGCATTGCAGACCTGGCTGGAGACACATCCGGCCACCGGCCGGACGCCCATATCCGGGCCCGCGCGACTGATCCAGGTCCAGCCTGCGAACAACCCGGTGCTAGCCACAGGTGACAGGCTGCGGTTTCCGCTACGGCCACGCACCGTCACTGTCATGGGCGCAGTGGAGCAGGAGTGCGAGCTGCCACACGGTCCGCATCGCGATGCACGCGACTATCTGCGTGACTGTCATCCCAGTCCCCTTGCCGACCGCAACGACATCTACGTGATCCAGCCCGACGGGCGAATCCAGCAGTTGGGCATCGGCCTGTGGAACCGCGCAGATTCCCAGGCTGTCGCGCCCGGGGGTACGGTTTTCGTGCCCGTGCGCGCCTCCCTGATCAAGCGCATCGACCCGCTGTTCAACAGCGATTTCGCCGCGTTCATCGCCACCCAGCCCGTCAACCCGTGATGATCCAGTCCTGCCTGCGTGCGCACCCAGTGCGCCCCGCCCGTTTTGCACTGAGCGCGCTTGCGTTGTCGCTGTCCTGCGCACTGCATGCCCAGGAGGCACCGCCTCCCACTGCCAACGAATGGGGTGGGATCGGTCTTCTGCAGACACCTACCGCGCGCATGGCAAGCGACGGAGACCTGAGCTTCACTGCGTCGTACAACGCCCCCTACGCTCGCTACAACCTGACACTTCAGCCATTCCCGTGGCTGGAGGCCTCATTCCGCTACATCAACGTCAACAATTTGCTGTACGGGCCTAGCATTGCCGGCGATCAGCATTACAAGGACAAGTCGATCGACTTCAAACTGCGCCTGCGGCAGGAATCACGCCTGCTCCCGCAGCTTGCCTTTGGTGTGCGCGATCTGGGCGGCACCGGATTCTTTTCCAGCGAATACCTGGTTGCTAACAAGAATTTCGGCCCGATCGATGCCTCGATCGGACTTGCCACCGGATACATCGGCAATCGCGGCGATTTCTCGAACCCACTGGGCGCCATCGATGATCGTTTCAAAGACCGGCGCTCCATTGCCAACAGCGACATCACGCAGTCCGGAAAGTTCGGCCTGAGCAACATGTTCAAGGGGCCGGTCGGTATCTTCGGCGGCATCACCTACCAGACGCCGATGGATGAGCTGCTGCTCAAAGTGGAATACGACGGCAACGACTACCGGCGTGAACCGCGAAACAACAACCTCCGCCAGCGCACGCCATTCAACGTGGGGCTGGTCTATGTGCCGAACCGCAATGTCGAACTGACTGCAGCCTGGGAGCGCGGCGACGCGGCGATGTTCTCGCTCACCCTGCGTGGCAATCCCGGCAACGCGCCAGCTGCGCCGAAGCCGTTCGACCCGCCACCGCAGCGGCTGTTGCCCGCGACAACCGCCGCCGATCAGCGCGCATCAGTCGCCAGCAGCGACGCTTCTGGTGCCGCTCCTGGCACCAGTACCGACTGGGCAGCAATCAGCACCGAACTGCAGCGCAATGCCGGGTTCCGTGTCGAACGCATTTCGCGCCGCGGCGACGAACTCTATGTCGACGGTTACCAGACCCGCTACCTGCATCCTGCCAAGGGCCTTGGACGCGCGACGCGCATTCTTGCCAACGCGACCGGCGATGACTACGACTGGTTCACCCTGCGCACCACCCGCGTGGGCATGCCGATCGCCGATCTGTCAATCAACCGCGATGCGTTCGCGGGGTACCTGGATGGCACAGTCAGCGAAGACGTACTGCGGCGGAGCACGGAACTGCAGGCGCCCGGCGCGCTCGCGCGCGAAACGCTGTACACGCCCAAGCGCAACCCATTCGGCGGCGGCTTCAACATCGGCTACCGGCAGAATCTTGGCGGCCCTGATGGCTTCATCCTGTACCAGATCGCAGCCAATTACTCGGGCAGCCTGTTCCTGCGCGACAACATCTGGCTGACCGGCACCGTCAGTGCTGATGTCACCAACAACTACCACAAGTTCAAGTACAACGCCCCAAGCCGCCTGCCACGCGTGCGGACGGACATCCGCCAGTACCTGACCACCTCCGACATCATGCTGCCCAATCTGCAGGCCAACATCGCCGGACGGCTGGCACCGGACCTGTATGGCATCGCCTACGCAGGCTACCTGGAGTGGATGTATGCCGGCGTCGGCGGCGAACTGCTGTATCGCCCAAGCGGCGAGCGCTGGGCGGTTGGCGCGAATCTCAACCGGGTGCAGCAGCGCGACTACGATCAGCACTGGGGCCTCCGCGACTATAGGGTCACCACCGGCCACGCCACGCTCTACTATGCCTTCGACGCCCGTGAACGCATCATCGGCTCGCTGTCGGTGGGCCAGTACCTGGCCGGCGACAAGGGTGCCACTCTGGACCTGGCCCGCGTGTTCGACAACGGCGTAACTATGGGCGCTTATGCAACCAAGACCAACGTATCGGCACGCGATTTCGGCGAAGGCAGCTTCGACAAGGGCATCTACTTCAGTATTCCGCTCGATGGATTCCTGCCACGCTCCACGCGCGGCCGTGCGGCCTTCAATTGGAACCCGCTGATCCGCGATGGCGGCGCCATGCTCGGCCGCAAGTATGGCCTGTACGGCATGACGGGTGACCGCGATGAACGCTTCTTCTATGACAATCTGCGTAACGTCGGGGAATGAGAAAGGCCGGGCGCCTGACAGCCCCCGGCCTTTCATCCGCAGCGCAATTTCCAAGGGCTTGTGCAATCAGAGGTAACGCACCCAGCTCTTCACCCCCTCATCCATCAGAGTGTAAACGTGCTCGAATGCAGCACGTTGCTGGCGATAAGGATCGGGAATCTCGCGATCGGACTGCCACTTGCCCAGCAGGAAGGTCTTGCCCGACGCCTCCGGCGCGATTTCGATGATGCGATGGACATGCTTGCGCTCCATCACCAGTACCAGATCCGAAGCTGCAAGGATGCTCCGGTCGATCTGCCGCGCACGATGGCTGCTGCCATCCAGGCCATGCTCGGTCAACAGTGCTTGCGCGGTAGCATCCACACCGTGGTTAACCAGGGCCCCCAGGCCGGCCGAGGACACTGTGATGCCCTTGCCGCTCACAGCCTCACGCAGCATCACTTCCGCCGACGGGCTACGGCAGATGTTGCCGACACACACAACCAGAATATTCTTGAACACGGACAACGGTTTCCATCAGTTCTTCAATACACGAGAAATGCAGCGCGCTGCTGCCACCCAGATGCATCCACACGAGCCTACCGACGCATCCCGGCGCAAACCTTGCACTAATACGCCGATTTCTGCCCCAGCACCTTCAGCGCGGTCAGCACAATGATCCGCACGTCAAGCGTCGGGCTCCAGCGCCGGATGTAATCGATGTCGTACTGCACGCGTTTCTTCATCGAGCGCAGCTCCGGCGTCTCGCCACGCAGGCCGTGCACCTGCGCCCAGCCGGTAATCCCAGGCTTGACGTAGTGACGATGCATGTAGCGCTCGATCACGCGCTCGTAGTGGTTGTTGTGCTGGATCGCGTGCGGGCGCGGCCCGACCACCGACATGTTTCCACCCAGCACGTTGAAGAACTGCGGCAGTTCGTCCAGGCTGCTGCGGCGCAGGAAGGCGCCGAACCGGGTGACTCGCGGATCACCGCGCCTAGCCTGGGTAATCTGCCCCTCTCCCTCTGCATGCACGCGCATGGAGCGGAACTTGAGCATCCAGAACTCCTTGCCACCCAGCCCGTGACGCTTCTGGCGGAACAGCACTGGCCCGGGCGAACTCAGCTTCACGCCAATGGCGAGCACGACAAACAACGGCGCCAGCAGGACCACCGCGACACCAGCCACGAGGATGTCCTCGATCCGCTTGAACAGGCGAAACCGGTGGTCTGCCAAGCCCTGCCGCACACCGATCATCGGCACATCACCCACTTGGTGCAGACCGGGGTTGAGCGCCCCCAGGCCCGTGGTATCAGGGATCAGACGCACAGGCACCGGAAATCGCTCGATCTGCTTGAGCATGTCCCTGACCGCGGCGGCATCCCCCATCGGCATCGACACCCAGACTTGATCGAACTCACCCCGATGCTGATCCATGTACTGCGGGACCTCAGCCAGCAAGCCCAGTCGGCGCGGCGCATCACCGCCACGGCGGGTGGCGATATCGCCTGCACCGGCGAAGTAGCCAATGACTTCCTTGCCCAGCTCCGGCTTGCCACGCAGCAGGCGGTGCAGTTTCAGGGCCGGGGCGCGAAGTCCGACCAGCAGGACCCGTTCGCGGTCCATCCCACGCGAGCGCAGCCGATGCAACTGCACCCTCAGCAGCACACGCAGCGCCGCCATCGATCCCAGGCCAAAGGCATACCAGCCAATCAGCCACGTCGACGGCACCACATCGGCAAGCCCGACCAGGACGACGTAGAGCGAGAACAGCGCAAAAGTGGCAGACCACGCCAACAGCAGCAGCCAGAGATCAGCGAGAAGCCCTCGCATCCGCCAGTTCCGATACAACGGCGCGACCGAGAAGCAAACGACAGCGCTGAGAACCACCGCACCAAATACGATTCGCTGGGAAGAATCCGGCGCACCTGTTCCGTACAAAAGAAAGTGAGAAAGCACTGCCATCCCCGGCAGCAACAACATGTCGCCCAAGCGCAACCCCAACTCCAGGGCAGCGCGCGCTTCAACACGGCGGCGGCCCGCCCGGGCCCGCTCTGCGGGAAGGTCTTCTACTGATCCATGTAGCAATGCACTTCTCCATATCTCGGCTCGAGGGGGCGCGGAACCAGTGCCCACGTGCATGGACTCCCCAGCCAGCACGGAATCATCGAGGTTGTTTCAATCAAATGTGGAGGAATTGTGGATGAAATTTTGACCAAAAGATAGGAATTCCGTTAAGACACAGACCTGGAAAGGCGTCATCAGTTGAACCTAAGCCATTGAAAAAAATGAAAATCCCAACTGTGTCAATTTGAATCAACATGCGTCATTTCGCGTCAATAAAGGAACGCGATTGCGCGCCTCATGTCGGTCCGCTGGCGCCGGGGGGCCACCCCGCACCGCACCAAAGCCCAACCACCACCCTCTGCTACCATCGGCGGTTCTGTTCATCGCGTCCCCCACCTGCCCGCGATGGCGCCAAACAACGTAACGAAACACAGGAGTCTGCATGTCTTCCGAGCTGCTCAAGTCCCTTGGCCTGGACGCGATCAACGCTGGCACGTACCTGGGCAACGGGGAGTGGTCGAGCGCGACCAGTGGTGAGCTGATCACCCCGGTCAACCCGACCACCGGCGAGCCGATCGCACAGGTCCGCGCGACCACCGAGGCCGAGTACGAGACCGTCGTCGCCCGCGCGCAGGAAGCCTTCAAGGTCTGGCGCACCACGCCTGCCCCGCGCCGCGGTGAGGCCGTGCGCCTGTGCGGCGAAGCGCTGCGCAGGCACAAGGATGCGCTGGGTTCGCTGGTCGCCCTGGAAATGGGCAAGAGCAAGCCGGAAGGCGACGGCGAAGTGCAGGAGATGATCGACATCGCCGATTTCGCCGTGGGCCAGAGCCGCATGCTGTACGGCTACACCATGCATTCCGAGCGCCCCGGCCACCGCATGTACGAGCAGTACCATCCGCTGGGCCTGGTCGGCATCATCTCGGCCTTCAACTTCCCGGTCGCGGTGTGGAGCTGGAATTCGTTCCTGGCCGCCGTCTGTGGCGACGTCTGCATCTGGAAGCCGTCCAACAAGACCCCGCTGACCGCCATCGCCTCGCTGAAGATCTGCAACGAGGCCCTGCGCGAAGCCGGTTTCCCGGACATCTTCTTCCTCATCAACGATGCCGGCACCGCGCTGTCGGAGAAGATGGTCGATGACCGCCGCGTGCCGCTGATCAGCTTCACCGGCTCGACCCAGGTCGGCCGCACCGTCAACGAGAAGGTTGCGCGCCGCCTTGGCCGCTGCCTGCTGGAACTGGGCGGCAACAACGCCATCATCCTGGACGAAACCGCCGACCTGAAGCTGGCCGTGCCGGGCATCGTGTTCGGTGCGGTCGGCACCGCCGGCCAGCGCTGCACCACCACCCGCCGCCTGATCGTGCACCGCTCGATCTACGCCGACGTACTGGCCACCCTGGTCAAGGCTTACAAGCAGGTGGAAGGCAAGATCGGCGACCCGACCGATGCCGCCAACCTGATGGGCCCGCTGAACAGCGAAGGCGCCGTACAGCAGTTCCTCGATGCCATCGCCCAGGCCAAGGCCGCCGGCGGCACCATCGAAACCGGCGGCACCCGCATCGATCGACCGGGTAACTTCGTACTGCCCGCCATCGTCTCCGGTCTGAAGAACAGCGACGCCGTGGTCCAGCACGAGACCTTCGCGCCGATCCTGTACGTGATGCCGTACGACACCCTCGACGAAGCCATCGACATGCAGAACGGCGTGCCGCAGGGCCTGTCGTCCTCGATCTTCACCCAGAACCTGAAGACCGCCGAGAAGTTCCTGTCGGCCGCCGGCAGCGACTGCGGCATCGCCAACGTCAACATCGGCACGTCCGGTGCGGAGATCGGCGGCGCCTTCGGTGGCGAGAAGGACACCGGCGGTGGCCGCGAATCCGGTTCGGATGCGTGGAAGGTCTACATGCGCCGCCAGACCAACACCATCAACTATTCGGACTCGCTGCCGCTGGCCCAGGGCATCAAGTTCGACCTGTAACGCAATCTGTAGTGCGGGGCCATGCCCGGCAGGATGCGCCATGAACACCGCAGGAAATGCAGCCGAGCATGGCTCGGCGCTACAGGGTGGCAAGCCGGTGATTGATTTCACCGGCCGCCGCGTGCTCATCGCCGGCGGCAGCAAGGGCATCGGCCGTGAAATGGCGCTGGCATTTGCCGGCGCCGGTGCGCAGGTCTCGGCCTGCGCCCGCGGCCAGGCCGGCCTGGATGCCCTGCGTGCCGATGCACGGGCGCAGGGCTTCGAACTGCACGCGTTCTCTACCGATCTGGCCGATCCCGGCCAGATCCAGGCCTGGCTGCAGGCCGCCGCCGATGCCCTCGGCGGTATCGATGTACTGGTCAACAACGCCACCGGCTATGGCATGGCCGATGACGAGGACGGCTGGGCCGCCAGCCTGCAGATCGACCTGATGGCGGCGGTACGGGCCTCGCGCCTGGCACTGCCGTGGCTGCGCGCATCCAGCGATGCCTGCATCCTCAACCTGTCCTCGATCGCCGCCCAGCAGCCGCGTCCCGGTGGCGCGCCCTACGCTGCCGCCAAGGCCGCGCTGTCGCACTACACCACCTCGCAGGCACTGGCGCTGGCCAAGGACCGGATCCGGGTCAATGCCATCGCCCCGGGCTCGATCGAGTTCGATGACGGCCTGTGGGATCGCCGCCGCACCGAAGATCCCGCCCTGTACCACGGCACCCTGGCGAAGATCCCGTTCGGCCGCTTCGGCCACCCGCGCGAGATCGCCGACGCTGCCCTGTTCCTGTGCTCGCCGCTGGCGCGCTGGATCACCGGTCATGTGCTCAACGTGGATGGCGGCCAGGTGTTGATGGGCTGAATCTGTAGAGACGAGCCCATGCTCGGCTTGCGCGCAAGACGCGGTCGATCCCGCATCAGCCCAAGGGGGCAGCCGAGCATGGGCTCGGCTCTACAGGGCACTGCCCATGGGATTGCCCGGGCAGACGCACTATCATGTGCACACTGCCAAGGAGGACCCCGATGAGCGTGGCACCCCGACAGACAAGCGCCCTGGCCGTGGTCAGCCTGGTCATGGGCATCGCCAGCTGGACCGTCCTGCCCTTCGTGGCCAGCATCGTGGCCATCATCACCGGCCACATGGCCCGCGCCGAAATCCGGCGCCGCCCGCTTGAACTGGAAGGCGATGGCATGGCCGTTACCGGCCTTGTGCTGGGCTGGGTCATGGTCGGCGCCGTGCTTGCCGCCATCCTGGTCTTCATCCTGTTCTTCGGCGGCCTGGCATGGCTGGCGGCAGTGTCGAAGTGACGCCATGACTGCCTCCGACAGCACTGAACGCTTCAGCAGCCGCGTCGCCGACTACGTCCGCTACCGGCCCGATTACCCGCCCGCCCTGTTGGAGTGGCTGCATGGCCCGATGGGCGTCAGCCACGAGGCCGTGGTCGCCGACATCGGCGCCGGCACCGGTATTTCCAGTCGCCTGTTCCTGGCCAGCGGCCATCCAGTAGTCGCGGTTGAACCCAACGCCGCCATGCGGGGCGCGGCCGAGGAATGGCTGGCACCGCAGTACCCGCAGTTCCGTGCGGTGGACGGCCGCGCCGAGGCCACCACACTGGACGATGCCAGCATCGATCTGGTCAGCGTCGCGCAGGCCTTCCACTGGTTCGACACCGTGGCGGTGCGCGCCGAGTGGCAGCGCATCCTGCGCCCGGGTGGCCTGGCACTGATCTACTGGAACTCGCGCCTGCTCGATGCCAGCCCGTTCCTGGTCGGCTACGAGCAGCTGCTGCTGGACTACGGCACCGACTACACCGCCGTTGCCGAGCGCTACCAGGACGACGCCACCATGCAGGCCTGGTTCGGCCCCGGTCTGCGCGGCATGGTGGAGCTGCCGAACGTGCAACATCTGGATTTCGACGCCCTGCGCGGGCGCCTGCTCTCCTCCTCCTACGCCCCGCAAGCCGGTCATCCGCGCCATGCGCCGATGATCGCCGCCCTGCAGGACCTGTTCGCCGCCCACGCGGTCGACGGCCAGGTTGCTTTTGAATATCGAACCCGAGCCTTCCTTGGCACGCTGGACTGAACCGACGCATGTATTCGCTTGCCCGCCCCTTCCTGTTCTCGCTCGACGCCGAGCGCGCCCACGGCCTCGGCCTGTCCGCACTGGACCTGGCCTATCGCACCGGCACCACGCCGCTGCTGGCCGCACGCATCGCGCCGATGCCGAGCACCGTGTTCGGGCTGACCTTCCCCAATCCGGTCGGCCTGGCCGCCGGCCTGGACAAGAATGGCGAGCACATCGATGCATTGTTCGCGCTGGGTTTCGGCTTCGTCGAGATCGGCACCATCACCCCGCGTCCGCAGGCCGGCAATCCGCAGCCGCGCCTGTTCCGCCTGCCGGCGCACAACGCAATCATCAACCGCATGGGCTTCAACAATGCGGGCGTGGACGCGCTGGTGCGCAACGTCGAACGCGCGCGCAACCGTCGCGGCCTGCTCGGCATCAACATCGGCAAGAACAAGGACACCCCCAACGAACAGGCGGTGGACGATTACATCGCCTGCCTGGACAAGGTCTATCCGCTGGCCGACTACATCACCGTCAACATCTCCTCGCCCAACACCGCCGGCCTGCGTGAGCTGCAGGAAGAAACCGCGCTGCGCCAACTGGTCAGCCAGCTGCGTGACCGCCAGGAAGCCCTGGCCGCGCAGCATGGTCGCCGCGTGCCGATGCTGGTGAAGGTGGCACCGGACCTGAGCGAGCGCGACATCGATGCCGCCGCCCGCGTGCTCGGCGAGCTGCAGGTGGACGGCGTGATCGCCACCAATACCACCATCGACCACAGCAAGGTGGCCGGCGATCCGCTGGCCAACGAAGCCGGCGGCCTGTCCGGCGCGCCGGTGCTGGAGCAGTCCACGCTGGTACTGCGCCGCCTGCGTTCGCGCCTGCCCGAATCGGTCCCGCTGGTCGGCGTCGGCGGCATCCTGTCCGGTGCCGATGCGGTGGCCAAGATGGCCGCAGGCGCGGCGCTGGTGCAGTGCTACAGCGGCTTGATCTTCCGTGGCCCGGCGTTGGTCTCTGAATGCGTGGAGGCGATCCGTCGCCGCCGCGAAGCGCCGAGCCGCGGCGCGGTGGCCCCACTGTGAGCGCGCCCATGGATACCGTCGACGGCAACGCCCCGCTGCGCTGGACGCTCACCCGCAATGCGCCGCTGCAGGCGCTGAACACCTTCCACGTGCAGGCCAGCGCCACGCAGCTGCTGGAACTGCACGATGCCGCACTGCTGCCGGACGTGCTGGCGCTGCCCGAGGTGGCCAGCGGCCCGCTGCTGGTGCTGGGCAGCGGCAGCAACGTACTGATCGCCGAAGACCTGCCTGGCACCGTGCTGGTGTTCGGCAACCGGGACATCAGCTTCCTGGAGCACCGCGCCGACCATGCGGTGATCCGCGCCGGCGCTGGCGTGTCCTGGCATGGCCTGGTGATGTGGTCCCTGCAGGAAGGCCTGTCCGGCCTGGAGAACCTGGCGCTGATTCCCGGCACGGCCGGTGCCGCGCCGATCCAGAACATCGGTGCCTATGGCGCGCAGGTCGGCGAGTTCATCCAGGCCGTTGAAGCCTGGGACTGCCAGGAGCAGGCCTGGGTGCGGCTGGACAACGAACAGTGTGGCTTCGCCTACCGCGACAGCGTTTTCAAGCAGCAACCCGATCGCTACCTGATCACCGCCATCGAGCTCAGGCTGCCGCTGCTGCACGACCTGCGCATGGACTACGCCGGCATCCGTGAGGAACTGCGGGCACAGGGCGTGGAGCTGCCCAGTGCCGTGGACGTGGCCAATGCGGTGATCGCGATCCGCCGCCGCAAGCTGCCCGATCCGGATGTGCTGGGCAACGCCGGCAGCTTCTTCAAGAACCCGGTACTGCCACTGGAACAGGTGGACGTACTGCTGCAGCACTTCCCCGAGCTGCCGGTGTTCCCGGCCGAACAGGACGACAAGCGCAAGGTCTCTGCGGCCTGGATGATCGAGTCCTGCGGCTGGAAGGGCTTCCGCGAAGGCGATGCCGGCGTCGCGCCGAGCCACGCGCTGGTGCTGGTCAATTACGGCAACGCCACCGGTGCTGAGCTGCTGGCGCTGGCGCGACGCATCTCGGCCTCGGTGCTGGAAAAGTTCGGCGTGCCGATCGAACCGGAGCCCCGCCTGCTCGGCGCACAGTGGTGAACACCCCCGCCCTCTCCCCCAGCGCCACCCCGATGCGGGCGGCGCTGCTGATGCTCGGCAGCACGATGGCATTCGGCCTGATGGCCGTCGCCATCCGCTACGCCACCCGGTACGTACCAACCCAGGAAGTGGCGTTCTTTCGCAATGCCTTTGGCCTGCTCGCGTTGCTGCCGATGCTGCTGCGCCCCGGCCATGCACCACTGAAAACGCAGCAGCTGCCGCGTTATTTCGTGCGCAGTGCGATTGGCCTGGGTTCGATGCTGTGCGCATTCTGGGCACTGGGCCATCTGCCACTGGCGCAGGCGGTTTCCCTCTCGTACTCCACGCCGTTGTTCGTCACCATCGCCGCCGTGCTGTGGCTGGGCGAGACCGTGCGTGTACGCCGCTGGGCTGCGGTGGTGGTTGGATTCATCGGTGTGCTGGTGATCGTGCGCCCCGGTACCGCCGGCTTCACCGCGGGCAGCCTGGTAGCGGTGGCAGCCGCCGTGCTCAGCTCATTGGTGGCGATCCAGATCAAGCAGCTGACCCGTGTCGACAGCGCTGACACCGTGGTGCTCTACACCTACGTGTTCTGGGTGCCGCTGTCGCTGGTCCCGGCACTGTTCGTCTGGGTCTGGCCCTCCGGCATGGCGTGGCTGTGGCTGCTGGCCACCGGCGTGCTCGGCACCGTCGGCCAGCTGTTGTGGACCCGCGCGCTACGGCTGGGCGAAGTCTCCGCCCTGACCCCGATCAGCTTCCTGCAGCTGCCACTGGTAACGCTGTTCGGCTGGCTGCTGTTCAACGAAACGGTGGACCGCTGGACGATCATCGGTGCCGGCATCATCCTCGCCGCCAACGCCTACATCGCCCACCGCGAAGCCGTGCTGTCACGCCGCGCTGCAAGCGCGGCGGCCTCTGCAGCGGCCAAGCCCGCCGAGTAGATCCACGCCACACGTGGATGACGCTGCACTCCTCTGTAGAGCCGAGCCTACGCTCGGCTGCTCTTCGCGCCTCCACCGTTGACTGAGCGCGCAGGGTTCATCCACGCATGGCGTGGATCTACAGTGCGCGATACACCCGCTCCGCCGCATCGAACACATTGCCCGGCGCGAACTGCTCGCCCAGATAGTGCAACGACTGCCGGCGCAACTGCGGCGAACGCTCCTCGCCATCGCTGCCCAACAGCACCTGCTGGAACTCGATCAGGTCCTGCAGGATGCGCCAATGCCGGTACCAGGCGATCCAGCGCGGATCGCCGCGGTCGCTGCCGTAGCCCTCCTCGAAGCCCAGCGGATTCTCGCGCCCCCAGCGCCCACCAACCGCCGCACCAATGAACATCAGGTCGCGCTCGCGCGGGGCCAGCGAAAGGCCGTCCCAATCGATCAGGTGCAGGCCCCCGTCATTGCCCATCAGCAGGTTGCCGGCATGCAGGTCGGTGTGACACAGATGCAGATCTACCGGTACGTCCTGCAATGCCACGAGCAGCTCCCGTGCCTGCGCATGCAGCGCCGCGATGCGCGCATGCTGCTGGTCCCATACCGAAACAAATGCGCGGCCCAGCCCGTCCTTCGCGGCCGCCAGGCCTTCGCCGGCCAGCCATTGACCGACCGTCTCCAGCGCCGCGGTTTCCAGCCGTACGATCGGCAGCGCCTGCTGCAGTTGCGCTGGCAGTTGCGCGCCGTGCAGGCGCCGCAGTACCTCGCCCAACCGCTTCCACTGCGTGCGGCTCAACGCCGCCTCGAATCCGGACTGCCCTTCCACATAAGGGAACAGGGTGAACTGCAGCCCCCACCGCTGTACCGATGCGCCGCCGGTCAATGCTGGCCACGGCGCAACGATCTCATCGATACCCAGCGTGCCGCGCAGCCAATGCAGGCTGTCCCACACCGCTGGGGCGACCTGGTAGGTGCGGCATTTCAACCACCACTGCCCGTGCCGCGCATCGACGCGATACACGCTGGCATTGGCGTCGGCACCCACCGGGCGTGGCACCACGGCGGTGGCAGTGATGCCATAGGATTGTTGCAGGACTTCGCCGAGATGCTGCGCCGAAGCGAATGACATGGATGCAAGCGGAAAGTATTGCCTGCTGCCACTATCGCAGATGCATCCGCCGCGACACAGACATGTCCGTCACAACATCAGCTCGCCGCGACCAGAGAACTAGCCTGCGATGCGTCGCATCACCATCTCCAGGGGGCCGCGTGCGAACTGCCACGACCACAGCCAGGCCGCGCCGGTCGCCAGCATCAGGAACAGCATCGCCCACAGCAGCACCGATGCGAGCGACGCGCTGCCATCGAGCAGGCCCAAGCTTTCCAGCGTGCCCATGCCCAGCAGGATGTGGCCCACGTACAGGGTCAGGGTCATGCGTCCGGCCGCGATGAACGGCTCCAGCCAGTCCCCGGGTTGCACACGCGTCAGCCACAGGCAGGCGGCAATGACACTGCAGGCCGCACCCGCACCCGTGAGCACATAAGCCGGTCCCGGCGGCATCGGCTGCGTTCCCAGCCACACCTGCCAAGGCGTTCCCTGCGCAAGCTGCTGCACGCCATGGCCGGCCGCGATCAGCAGCAGCCCCAGCACCAGCAATGCTCGCTGCACCCGCGGTTGCGACAGCTGAAGGCGTGCCAGCAGCATCCCCAGCAGGAAGAAGCACAGCCACGGCAGCAGCGGATGGAAGCCGTTGAACAACAGGTTGCGGGCCGCGCCCGGCCATTGCCACAGGTCGGCGTATTCCAGCGTCTGCCAGTTCCATCCCTGGCTGTAGTCCCAGCGCAGCAACGCCCAGAACGAACACGCCGCCAGGCCCACGATGCTGGCCAGCAACACCCGCGGCGACGCACGCAGCCACACCACCGCCAACGCGAAATACACCGCGTAGTAGTGCAGGATATCGGCCGGGAACAGAGTCAGGTTGAGCAGGCCCAGCACCATCAGGAACAGCGCGCGCCTCCAGGTCTGCACGCTGGCCGGCCACCACCCCTGCCGCTGCGTGGCCAGCACCAGGCCAAGACCGGCCAGAGTGACGAACGTCGCCGAGGCTTTGCCTTCCAGCAGATGGAAGAACCCTGCCAACCAACTCTCACCCTCTGCCGGCACGGCCATCGCCAGGCGGAAGTTGACCAGCACCATGCCGGCCAGGGCCAGGTAGCGCGCCAGATCAAGGCCGTGCAATCGCCGGTCAACGGCACTCATGCGCGTGCCCCGAGCAGCAGCGCGAGCAGGCCAAGATCCAGCGAGGCCTCATCGATGCCATCGGCTTCGCCCAGCCCCCGACGCAGCGCATCGCTTTCAATGGCATCCAGCAGCACCTGCGCCTGCAATGCCGGGGCCAGCACGGGACGCCGACGTTCGCGCCGTGCCACCTGCTGCAGGGCTTCGGCCAGGGTCGCCTGCAATTGCCTGCGATTGGCCGCAAATGCCTCGGCCACGGCCGGATTGCGTGCGCTCTCGGCCAGCACTTCGACGGCAAGCGTCGCCCATTCCGGCTGGCGGCACAGTGCGTGGAAGTCCTGAAGGAAACTCAGTACCTGTGCGCGCTCGCCTTCGGACGCGGCCAGTCGACGCAGCAACGGTGCCAGTTCTTCGCTCTCGGCCACTGCCACTGCAAGGATGATCGCTTCCTTGCCCGGGAAGTGGTTGTAGAGGTTGCCCAGGCTGACGCCAGCCGCCTGCGCGATGTCACGCATGCTGGTCTGGTGGAATCCCTTGGCGAGGAAGCACCGCAGGGCCGCCTGCAGGATCAGGGTCACGCGCTGCTCGTTGCGGTCGATTCGGCTCATGCCACAATCATGAACGAACGTTCGTCCATTTTGTAGATGTCGACCTGGCCACCATCGGACTCCGTTCAGCCGGCCTTGACCTCAACTGCGGTTGAGGCCCGATGCTGCGCGACCTGTTCCATGCCCAACCCGGAGTTCCTGCATGCCACGGATGATCACCACCCTGCTCGACAGCCGCGTGCTGTGGTTCCTCGCCCGGCTGCTGCTGGCCGTGGTGTTCCTGTCCTCGGGCCTGGCCAAGCTGCTGGCGTGGGACAACAGCGTGGCCGAAATGCAGGCCGCCGGGCTGCAGCCGCCTGTGCTGTTCAACCTCGCCAGCGCGGTGGTGCTGCTGGGCGGCGTACTGTGCCTGCTGCTAGATCGCCTGCTCTGGCTGGGCAGCGGCGCGCTGGCAGTGTTCATGCTGCTGACCATCGCCGTCGTGCATACCTTCTGGACCAAGCATGGCGCGGAACAGCAGCTGGCCCTGTTCTTCGCGCTGGAACACTTGAGCGTGGTCGGTGGCCTGATCTGCGCGGCCATCGCCAGCCATGCGCGGGCTCAAAAGAACTCGTCGAGCAACCGGTAGAACGCCAGCCGACGCTCGTCGGCCAACGCGCCGTAGCGCTGGAACAACGGCGCCACCCAACGCGTGTCGCCGAAGTTGTGGACCAGGCTGCGCGCGGCCAGCGCCAGGTCCTGGTAGCGGTCCGCCACGCCCAGCCGCCCACAGTCGATGAACCCGCTGAAACGCCCCTCGGCCACCATCAGATTCGGAAGGCAGGCATCGCCATGGCAGATCACCAGATCTTCATGATCGGGACGGGTGCTGCACAGTTCAGCGAAGACCTGCTGTGGACTCTGGCCCAGGCGCTCATCATCGAAATCATCGGCATCCACCAGGCTCGCTTCGACGCGGGCCTGCGCGGCCTCCAGGCGCGAGGCCAGTCGCTGGTCGAACGGGCAGGCTGCCACCGGCAACGCATGCAGCCCGCGCAGCGCGTCGGCCAGCAGTTCCACCAACTGCTGCGGCGCGAGTTCCGGCGACGAAGCCAGGTCGCGGCCGGGCAGCGCGCTCATCAGCAACCAGCGCCGGCCCGCTTCTTCGGCGGTGGCAATTACCGTTGGCGCCGGTTGTCCCTGTTCCTGCAGCCAGCGCAGGCGCGCGATCTCATCGCCCAGCTCACTGAAGGCGTCGATCACTTCCGACTTCAGGAAGGCGTCAGCCTGCCCGGGACGATGCACCCGCGCGACATCCGCACGAGACACGCCGATCGACTGCCGCTCGATGTGCGCATCGGCCAACGCTTCCTGCCACGCCCGCGGCAGCGGCAGGCCATCAGTGAAGGGATCGGGTGCTCCCATGTCGGGATGCTCCTGTTGCTGGGGACCCTACGGATTCTCGCCGATCCCGAAGCACACCGCCCAGCAGAGCGCGCAATGGAAGGAAGCTACATGAAATTGATGGTCATCGGCGCCAGCAGGGGCCTCGGTCGGGCGTTCGTGGAAGGCCTGTGCAGTGCGGGCGACACCGTCATCGGCGTTTCGCGCAGCCGTCCGCGCGATCTTGAATGCCCCGAGGGCGTCACCCTGCAGTGGATCGAAGCCGATCTGTCCCAACCCACCCTGGCTGCCAATCACATCGCAGCGCAGGCACCGGCCGATCTGGATGTGCTGATCCACAACCTGGGCATCTGGGAAGAGACCGCCTTCAGCGACGAGTACGCCTTCCTCGACGAGAGCGATGCCGCGCTCACCCAACTGGTCGACGTCAACATCACCGCCACCTTGGTGCTGCTGCAGCGCCTGCTGCCGCGAGTGCTCGGCGCACCACGCCCACAGCTGGTGCTGACCGGATCAACCTCGGCACTGCCGCGCAGTGGCCGCCCGGAAGTGGCGTTCGGCGCGTCCAAGTTCGCACTCAACGGCATCGCCGATGCACTGCGCGAGGGCTTCCGCGATCGCCGTCTGGCGGTGACCAGCCTGCAGCTGGGCTACCTCAACACCGACGATGCACTGTCGGTGCCGGTTGCAGAGGCCGCAGCGCGCGGCGACGGCGAATTAGTGCCCGTGCATGACGTCGTTGCGATGGTGCGCGCGTTGCTGCAGTTGTCACCGTCCGGCTTCGTGCGCGAACTGGTGCTGCCGGCCATCGCCGACCCGCGCTACTGACTGCAGAGGCCTCGGCCCGGGGCCCTTGGTGGCCGCTCGGGCGCCTGTGGTTTACCCTGCTCCTCACTGGCCGTCGGTCACAGGCGGGAACCTGCTATGGATGCGCTTTCACGGGTCTCGGCCCAGGTCCTGGACAGCGGCCTGCCCAGCCTGCCGCTGTACCTGCTGCAGGCCACGGCGGTGATCGGCATGATCGGCGTGCTGCTGATCGCCACCCGTCGCGCTGGCCATGCCATTGAAGGCCGCCGCCTGTACGTGGGCGTGGCGCTGGGCCTGATCTACCTGTTCAACGCCTGGTTCGTAGCCCGCTACACCCAGGGCGTGGTCAAGCTGCACCTCGGCTTCGACATCCTGCTGGTCAGCGGACTGCTCGGCGGCTGGCGCGGCGGCCTGGCCTGCCTGGGTGCCAGCCTGCTGGCCCGCTACCAGTTCGCCGGCACCCAGTATTTTCTGCCGGCCGGCCTCGAGGCCACGCTGCAGATGCTGGCAGGCGTCTGGCTGCGCAGGCGCCTGCACCCGCGCATGCTCAATGAACTCTCGCTGCGCATGATCCTGCAGGCCTGGGGCGTGCGTATCGTCGTCACTGCGTTGGGCCTGGCACTGGGCGTCGCAATCATCGGCGCCAATCAGCTACCCGTGGAGGAGTTGGCAATCCAGCGCCTGCTGGCACTGCCGCTGTCACTGCTGATGCTGGGCGCGGTGTTCGCACTGGTCTACAACGATGCGCAGATCGATGCACAGCGTCAGCGCGAACACGCCTGGCTGCGCATCGATCCGATCAGCGGCCTGCCCAACATGCGTGCGCTGGGCGAACGTCTGCAGCAGTACTGGCGAGACAACGACGGCCTCGGCAAGGCCTGCCTGATCGTGGCCGAGATGGGCAACCTGCGCGATCTGCGCCTGCGCTACGGTCCGCTGCAGGAAAGCGGCCTGTGGCAGCGCGACAGCACCGAAGAAGTACATCGGCTGCTGCCATCGCTGCCGACCGGGCAACTGGACATCTACCAGTTCGGCGATGCCGCGCTGGCGATCCTGGTGCGCGACCTGTCCTTGTCCGAACTACGTACGCAACCGCAGATCACCGAGCTGGCCAGCAACCTGGCCGAACGGGTGGGCCGCGATTGGCCGGGTTTCCGCCCGTTGTTCCGTTGCGCGGTAGTCGAACTCAAGCCCCCCACCGATACACACGACGGTCACCTGCCGTTCCGGGCGATCACCCTGACGATGAGTGCGATCGAATCGGGCGTCGTGTTCTTCGACGACCCGATCCAGCGCGACAGCGAGATCGACGCCCTGATCGAAGTCGCTCTCGAACGCTGGCTGCAGCAGGGCGATGCACCGCTGTGCTACCAGCCCAAGCATCGCCTGCAGGACCGCCAGTTGGTCGGCGCCGAAGCGCTGCTGCGCATGCGCGATGGCGAAGGCCGGCCGATTGCACCGATGCGGGTGATCTCGCTGCTGCGCCGGCAGGGCCGGCTGGCAGACCTGGAATGGGCCACACTGCAGTCGGCGGTGCACTTCCTGCAGCACTTCCGGCAGGACGGCGCGGCGCTGACCATCGCAGTCAATGTGTCAGCCGAATCCCTGCGCCTGCCCGACTTCGGCCTGCGCCTGCAGGAGCTGCTACAACTGCATGACATCCCCGGTCCGATGCTGCGCCTGGAGATCGTCGAATGGACCGAAATCGTCGAGCGCGACGTGGTCGATGCCAACATCACGCAGCTGCTGGCAGCCGGGGTCACCCTGTCGCTGGATGATTTCGGCGCCGGCTATTCAACCCTGATCCTGCTTTCGCAGCTGGCCATCGCCGAGGTCAAGATCGAGCAGGCACTGATCGCCACGCTGTCCGACGCCAAGTCACAGTCGATCGTGCGCTTCATCGTCGAGGTCGCGCACCGCTGCGGCGCGATCGTGGTGGCCGAAGGTACCGGAACCCTGGCGCAGGAGCAGAAGCTGCGAGCCCTGGGCGTGGATGTCGGCCAGGGCTATCTGTACTCGGCGGCGCTGCCGGCCGACGAGTTCCGTCGCTTCGCCGCCAGCTAGACCGCGTAGAAGCCCAGGAACATCGCAACCGCCGATTCGGCCACGCGCGCACGTTCCTGCGCGGTCAGCGGTGGCTGCCCCATCGTGACCTGCGGCCAGAACGCAAAGCTCTTCACCAGGCCGTGCAACTGGTGGCCGGCAAAGTCCGGATCCACCTCGCGCAGGCGGCCATCGGCAATTGCTGCGCGGATCCAGGCACTCTCGCCACTTTCCTTCTCGCCCATGCGGCAGACGATGGCCTGCGCCCGCTCCGGTGAGTGGATGACCTCGGCCATCGCCACCCGTGCCAGGTCGATGAAGTTGGCATCGCTGAGAAGTTCCAGCTTCTGGCCCAGCAACTGCAGCAGCTGCGCCTGCAACGGCTGGTCCGCGCGATACGGCAGTGCGTCGCTGGCCACGCTGCGTTCCCACAGCTCCTCCAGGATCATCGAGAACAGCGCTTCCTTGCTCGGGAAGTGGTTGTAGACGGTGCGCTTGGAGACCCCGGCCACCTCGGCGATGCGGTCCATGCTGGTCGCCTCGTAGCCCGATGCACGGAACTCCTCCACCGCCGCGCGCACGATAGCCTCGCGTTTGCGGTCGGTCAGGCGTTGCGGGGCACGGGGCATGGCAGAAACCGGATAACTGAACGGATGCGCACATTTTACACCGTACAGTGTACTTTTGAAAAACACGAAACTACACTGTGCAGTGTACTCAGCGGACGTCACCCATGAAGCGCCTGCTCCTTGTCCTCCTGCTTGGAATCCTCGCTGTGACCGCCTACACCTTCTGCAAGTCCTGGTCCCTCCCCGACTTCCCCGATTCGCCGCAGTACCGTGATGGCAAGTTCCGCAATGCCCTGCCCCGTCCGGCGATGGGCCTGCGCGACGGTGCGGAGATCTGGTGGACGTTCCTGTTCAACAAGCCCAAGGGCACCGTCCCGGCCCACCCCATTCCGGTGCAGCCGCTGGACCGCGCCACGCTGGACGCCGCGCCGGACCGCAGCCTGTTCCGGCTGGGGCACTCCACGATCCTGCTGAAGCTGCGTGGCCAGTACTGGCTGACCGATCCGGTGTTCTCCGAGCGCGCCTCGCCGGTGCAGTGGATGGGCCCGGCCCGCTTCCATGCGCCACCGATCAGCATCGACGCGCTGCCGCCGATAGCCGGTGTGATCCTCTCGCACAACCACTATGACCATCTCGACCATGCCGCGGTAATGCAGCTGGCCGGCAAGACCGCGCGCTTCATCGCCCCGCTCGGCGTCGGCGATCAGCTGATTGCCTGGGGTGTGGACGCCAGCAAGGTCGAACAGCTGGACTGGTGGCAATCGACCGAGGCCAGCGGCCTGCGCCTGACCGCCACCCCGGGCCAGCACTTCTCCGGCCGCGGCCTGGGCGACAGCGACCGCAGCCTGTGGGCGTCGTGGGTGATCCAGGACGGTGACTTCCGCATCTTCTTCAGCGGCGACACCGGCTACTTCGACGGCTTCAAGGCCATCGGCGAAAAGTATGGCCCGTTCGACCTGACCATGATCGAGACCGGTGCCTATGATCCGCGCTGGCCGTTCGTGCACATGCAGCCGGAACAGACGCTCCAGGCGCACCTGGACCTGCGCGGCAAGTGGCTGCTGCCGATCCACAACGGCACCTTCGATCTGGCCCTGCACGCATGGCAGCAGCCGTTCGAGCGGATCACCGCCTTGGCCGCGGCGAAGAACGTGCCGGTGGCCACGCCGATGATGGGCGAAGCGCTGGACATGCAGGCGCCGCAGGCGGGCACGCGCTGGTGGGAGACGGTGGAGTTGTAGCGTGCGGTGCGCTTGACCTGCCGGAAACCATGTAGAGCCGAGCCATGCTCGGCTGCGTCAACCACAGAAGCGGCCTGCGACGCTGCAGTGCGTCATGTAACCGATTACATCCCTTGCTAGCGTAGCGCTCGCCCGATACCGGCCGAACCTGCGAGGCTGTACGTAATGACATTGCGCGCCGAACGCTCCAAGGTTGCCCGCTCAGCCATTCCGTGGCTTACTGCCGCCACCCTGATACTGGCCGCCCTCGCCGCCGCCGCACAGGCACAGCCCCTTCCCCCGCGCAGCCAATGGCAGGCCAGCAGTTCCTCGCAGCAGGTGCCGGCGATGGCGATCAGCCACCTGATCGACGGCGACCCGAAGACCGTCACCGGCGGCGCCTTCAGCCCCGGCCACTGGTTCCAGATCGATCTGGGCACGCCAACCCTGCTGGCTGGCGCACGACTCACCTGGGATGTCTCCAACCCGGAAGGCTATTCACTGCAGACCTCAATGGATGGTACGCAGTGGCAGACCGCGTACACGATGGCCGATTCACTGGGCGATGTGGAAACGCTGTACTTCGCGCCGCGGCAGGCGCGCTATCTACGACTGGCCAGTCCGCAGCGCACCTCCGACTGGGGTGTGTCGATCTTCGAGATGGAGCCGCTGGACAGCACGCTCAGCGCACGCATCGCCGATGTCGATGCAACACAGGCAGCCGCGCTCTGGCAAGGCGGCGGCACCATTGCGGTTCCGACCGGAAAAGGTGGATCCCATGCGCTCGAGATCACGCTGCCGCAGGCTCAATCCACGGCTGGCCTGGTGGTCGACTGGGCCGATGGCGCGCGCGGCGCTGCACGACTGCAGGCGCAGGATGCACAGGGCCGCTGGCAGGACGTCGCACACGATGCACAGGCGGCCAATCATCGGCAAAGCTGGCTGGCTGCTGACACGGCACAACCCCTGCGTGCGTTCCGGCTGAGCGTGGACGGCCCCGCACCGCAGGTCGCGCGACTGCGCCTGCTCGGGCCAAAGGCGGTAATGACGCCGATGAAGCGATACCAGATCACCGCCAGCGGCGCTCAGCGCGCATTGTTCCCGGCATCGCTGCAGATGCAGCAGACCTACTGGACCGCCGTCGGTGTGCACGCAGGACGACAGAAATCGATCTTCGACGAATACGGCAATCTGGAAGCCTTCAAGGGCGCGCCGCTGGTGCAGCCGATCTGGCGTGGCGCTGACGGGCGTGCCGCTGGCGCGGCAGGACAGCCGATACAGCACGCGTTGCGGGATGGCTGGAAGCCGATGCCCTCCGCCACCTGGTCACCGCAGCCCGGCCTGGAGCTGCGCAGCGAGGTTTTCGCCATCGAGCGCGACGGCCAGCCGGTAACGTTCTTGCGGCATCGCCTGCACAACACGGGCAGCGCCAGGATCGAAGGCACGCTCAGCCTGGTCGTGCGCCCGATGCAGATGAATCCGCCGTGGCAGAACGGCGGGCTGTCACCGATCCGCGATGTGACCATCGATGGGCAGGCGGTGCGCATCAATGGACGCACGCTGCTGCAGTCGCTCACGCCGGTGGCTGCGTCCGGCGCGGCGCCGTTTGGCAGGGATGGCGCAACGGAAATCACCGCGACCCTCGCTGCCGGCCAGCTGCCCTCCACGCAACAGGCGCGCGACGACGAGGGTCTTGCCTCGGCTGCGTTGAACTACCGCGTATCACTGGCACCGGGGGCCAGCGATGCCATCGTGGTCGCGTTCCCGCTGGGTACTACCGCCGCCGATACCAAGGGCGCACTGACCGAAGCGCCTGCGCTCGATCTGGCCACGCTGCCCCGCGATGCCAATGCGGCGTTCGATTCCCTGGCCACGCAGGCCTCCGCGGACTGGCAGGCACGGCTGGGCCAGGTCGGCCTGCGCCTGCCCGATCCCTCACTGGTCGACATGCTGCGTGCGCAGGCCGCCTACATGCTGATCAACCAGACCGGCCCGGCCATGCAGCCCGGCCCGCGCAACTACAACCGCTCCTTCATCCGCGACGGCATGGCCACCTCGGCGGTGCTGCTGCGCATGGGTGAAGCCAAGGTCGCGCGCGACTATCTGGGCTGGTACAGCGAACACGGCGTGCATGCCAACGGCCTGGTCTCGCCGATCCTCAACGACGATGGCAGCGTCAACACCGGTTTCGGTTCGGATATCGAGTACGACAGCCAGGGCCAGTACGTGGCGCTGGTGGCCGATGTCGCGCGCCTCGATGGCGGACCCGAATCGGTACGTGCCTATCTGCCGAAAGTGAAGGCAGCGCTGCGCTTCCTGCAGGAACTGCGCGAACGCACGCTGGCGCCCGGCTACAAGGCCGACCAGCCAGCGCCGGAGCGCTTCGCGGGCATTCTTGCGCCGTCGATCAGCCATGAGGGTTATCCGTCTCCCACCCACAGCTACTGGGACGACTATTGGGGCCTGAAGGGCTGGCACGACGGCGCGTGGCTGGCCGAATCGCTGGGCGACCACGAGACCGCAGTGTGGGCACGCGAACAGTACAAACTGCTTTACGACGCGCTGCACGCCTCGATCCGGGCGACGATGGCGTGGAAGGGCATCGACTTCATTCCCTCCTCGGCCGACCTGGGCGATGGCGATCCCACCGGCGTATCGATCGCGCTGGACCCCACCGGGGCGCAGAGCGTACTGCCCGCAGAAGCCTTGCGTACCACCTTCGCCCGCTATCTCGATGACGTGCGCAAGCGCAGCCAGCCCGGTGTGCTGTATGCCTACACGCCGTACGAGATCCGCAACGTGCTGAGCTATGTGCACCTGGGCCAGCCGCAGGTGGCCGATGAGCTGCTGCAGGGGCTTCTGCATGATCGGCGCCCGCTTGAGTGGCAGGTGCTGGCTGAGGTCGTGCACTCACGCCTACGTTTTCCGCGTTACCTGGGCGACATGCCGCATACCTGGATTGGTGCCGAGTACGGCCGCACGCTGTTCGGCATGCTGATGCGCGAAGACGATGATGCCCTCTCACTGCTGCCGGGCACGCCACCGTCTTGGGTGGCTGGCGATGGGTTGGCGGTCGAACGCCTGCCGACAGCGTATGGCACGTTGCAGATGCAGGCGCGGCAGCGCGACGGGGTGCTGACGGTGGCGCTTGGTGAGGGGCTGCGCAGCGGGACGACGGTGAAGGTCTGGTGGCCGGAGCGCACCATGCCGAAGACCGTGCGTGTGGATGGGCGTAGCGTTTCCGACTTCGATGCCGAGGGTGTGCGGTTGTCGAAACCGTTCCGGACACTGGAGGCGCGTTGGTAAAGCAGCCGAGCATGGCTCGGCTCTACAAAAGCGGAAGTCGCGCCGGGCCACGCCCGGTGTCATTGCAACGTTGGCAACCCCGGCGGATTGGTCTGCGACTGTGGCACGGCTTCCTCGGCCACATTCCAGCGTGCCAGCGCCTGCGCGTAGGTGCCGCTGCCGATCTGGGTGTTCAGCGCCTGCGTCACCGCGTCGGCCAGGCCGCTGCCCTTGCGCGTGGTCACCGAGATCGCTGCGGCATTCGGCCAGCCGCCAGGGAACAGGCCCACGCGCCGCACCTTGCCGTCGCGCGCCGAATAGGCGCCGGTAGCATTGGGCTCGAACGATACATCGGCGCGGCCGGTGATCACCGCCAATCGGCCGACCACCGCGTCATCGAAGTACTGGTATTCCACGGGCTTCAATCCCGCCGCGATGTTCTGCTGGTCCCACTGGCGCAGGATCTGGTCCTGGTTGGTGCTGGCACCGACCACCACCTTCAGCCCGGCCACATCGGCGGGCTTTTCGATTTTCTGGATGGGCCCGTCGCTGCGCGTGTAGATGCCCAGCAGGTCGTAACGGTAGCTGGAGAAATCGAACTTCTTCTTGCGTTCCTCGGTGACCGTCACGTTCGACAGCACCGCATCGTACTTGCCTGACTCCAGCCCCAGCGGCCAGTCGGCCCAGGCCACCGGCACGATCACCAGCTTCAGGCCCAAAGCATCCGCGATCAGCCGCGCGATGTCCGGTTCGATGCCGACCACGCCCTTGCTGTCGGCGCCGTAGTCGGCCAGCGGTAGCTGCCCCGGGTGGGTCGCCACGGTGAATGCGCCCGGCGTGACGAAGCGGTAGCCCGCAGGAATCAAGGCCTGCGCCTTCGGGTCGAGCGTGCCCTTCAGCACGGCGGTGTTGGTGCCGGCCAGGCTGGCCGCGGCCACAGCGGCAGCCTCCGGGGCCTGGCGCGCGCGCGAGTAGACGATGCCGGCGATGCCGATGACCAGCACGCCCACGATCAACAGGGTGCTGCGCGAGGGACGACGCGGTACTGCAGGGCTCATGATGTTCCTTCCGGGGTTACAGGGTCTTGGCCAGGAAATCGGCGGTGCGTTGCTGGCGCGGGCGCTCGAACAGGGCCTCCGGCGTGCCCTGCTCGATCACCCGCCCCTGGTCCATCATCACCACGTGGTCGGCCACGCGGCGGGCGAAGCTCAGCTCATGGGTGACGATCACCAGCGTGGTACCCGAACGGGCCAGTTCCTCGATCACGCTCAGCACCTCCGCCACCAGTTCCGGGTCCAGCGCCGACGTGGGTTCGTCAAACAGCAGCACCTTCGGCTGCAGCGCCAGCGCGCGGGCAATCGCGATGCGCTGCTGCTGGCCACCGGACAGCTGGCGCGGGAACGCATCGGCCTTGTCGGCCAGGCCGACCCGCTCCAGCAGCGTGCGCGCCTGCCGCTCGGCCTGCGCACGCGGCACGCCGCGCACCGCGATTGGCGCCTCGATGATGTTCTCCAATGCGGTCAGGTGCGGGAACAGGTTGAAGCCCTGGAACACCATGCCCACCTCGGCACGCCGACGGCGGATCTCGCGCTCGGGAAGTTCGTACAACGTGTCACCCTCGCGGCGGTAACCGATCAGCTGGCCGCCGACGGTCACGTAACCACTGTCCGCGCGTTCCAGGTGGTTGATCAACCGCAGCAGCGTGGATTTCCCGGCACCGGACGGGCCGATCAGCACCGTCACGCTGCCGGCGCGCAGGTCCAGGTTCACGTCTTCCAGCACCGGCTGATCGCCGAACACCTTGCCCACGCCATGCAGCGATACCGCCGCACCCTCGCCCGCTTCGACCTGGGTGGCGATGCGCGGGCGGTTGGCCACGCGCGGCGCAGCATCACTGGATGTCCGCACCGGTGACGACACCCGCGACACCGAGCGCTCGCGCTGCAGCTGGCCGCGCGCGAAGCGCTGTTCCACGCGCCGCTGCAGCAGCGACAACACGGTCAGGATCACCAGGTACCAGACCGTGGCCACCATCAGCAGCGGCACCACTTCCAGGTTGCGCCGATAGATCACCTGCACGGTGTAGAACAGCTCAGGCAGCGCCAGCACATAGACCACCGAGGTGCTCTTGGCCAGGCCGATCACATCGTTGAACGCGGCCGGCAGGATCGAGCGCATTGCCTGCGGCAGGATGATGCGGCGCACCTGGCGGACCCGCGGCAGGCCAAGCGCGGCCGAGGCCTCGTATTGGCCGTGGTCGACCGAAAGAATGCCACCGCGGATCACCTCGGCCGAGAACGCTGCCTGGTTCAGGGTCAGGCCCAGCACCGCGGCGGTGAACACACCGATCAGCTGTGTCGTCGGGTACGAGAACAGGCTGATGCCGGTGAACGGCACGCCCAGTTCGATGGTGCTGTACAGGTAGCCCAGGTTGTTCAGCAACAACAACAGCACCAGCAACGGGATCGAACGGAACAACCACACATAGCCCCACGACACCGCCGACAGCAGCGGCGAACCAGAGACGCGTGCCAGCGCGAGCAGCGTACCCAGCGCGAAACCGAGGCCGGTGCCAAGCGCGGTCAGCAGCAGCGTGCGACCCAGGCCTTCCAGCACCGGGCGTGCGAAGAACCACTCGGCAAAAGTGCCCCAGCCCCAGCGCGGATTGCCCAGCACGGACTGCAGCCCGATCAGGATCAGCGCCAGCGCCAGCACCGTGCCGAACACCTGCAGCGGATGCCGGGCCGGCACGATCTTCAGTGCCGGTCCGGGCGCCGGACGAGCGGCGATGCCCTCCAGCGCGGTCGACGGTGTGCTCATGCGTGGGCTCCGTGCAGCAGTGCCTGTGCAGCGGTAACGACAGGCGTCGTCGCCCGCAGGTGCTTTTCGAACGGCAGATGCGCAACGGTTTCCGGGTCGGCCTCCAGATCGAACAACGCGGTGTAGCCGTGGCTCAGGTACAGGCCAACAGCTTCCGGCTGGCGGAAGCCGGTCGTCAGGAACACCCTCCGGTACCCTTGCCGCGCCGCCTGCTCTTCCAGCTCCTGCAGCACGCGCCGCGCAATGCCCTGGCGACGCAGCCCGGGCAGTGTCCAGATGCGCTTGAATTCGGCGGTATCCGGATCGCGGTGCGGCATGAACGCACCGCCGGAAATCGCCACCCCGTCGCGCAGCAGCAGCACGAACGCCCCTACCGGTGCGGCGAAGGCCTGCGCCGGGTAGCGCTGCAGCTCCTCGCGGGCGCTGCCGCCGATGCGGCGACGCACGTCGGCGTAGCGACTGTCGTATTCCTGCTCCAGGCCGTCGAACAACGGCCGCGCCAGCGGGTCATCGACCGAGGTATAGAGGAAGCGTTCGTCGTGGCTCATGTCGCGTCCTTCACCAGGTAATCTTCGGCCAGTCGCGCCCACAGGCTGGCGGCGGGGGCAATGGCCGCGTCGTTGAACACATAGCGCGGGCTATGCAGCGGAGCGCTGTCACCGTTACCCACGAACACGAAGCTGCCCGGTCGTGCCTGCAGCAGGAAGGCGAAATCCTCGCTGGCCGTGCGCGGTGCGAAGTCGGGCACCACCTGTGCGGCGCCGAAGCCCTGCACGGCCACCTCGCGGATGTAGGCGGTCTGCTGCGGATGGTTGATCACACTGGGGAAGCCGCGCGGGAATTCGATCTCGGCGCGCGCACCGAACGCGGCGGCGGTCTGTTCGGCAATCTCGGTGACCCGGCGCCGCAGGGTATCGCGCACCTCCGGTAGATAGGCGCGCACGGTCAGCTTCAGCTCGACCACGTCCGGAATCACGTTGGCGGCCTGCCCGCCGTGGATCGAACCGACGGTCACCACCCCCATCTGCCGCGGATCGACATTGCGCGACACCACGCTCTGCAGCGCGGCGACGATGTGCGCCGCCGCCAGGATCGGGTCGACGCTGCCCTGCGGTTCGGCACCATGTCCGCCCTTGCCGATCACCTTCAGCCGCGCCCAGTCCACCGATGCCATCGCCGGACCATCGACGAAGCCGAAGTGGCCGACCGGTACGCCGGGCCAGTTGTGCAGCCCATAGATCGCATCCACCGGGAAGCGCTCGAACAGGCCGTCGGCAATCATCTTCGATGCACCCGAGCCGGTTTCCTCGGCTGGCTGGAACACCAACTGCAAGGTCCCGTCGATATTGCCGTGATGGGCCAGGTAATGCGCCGCAGACAGCAGGATGGCGGTGTGACCATCATGACCGCAGGCATGCATCAGGCCGTCGGTCTGGCTGGCGTAGGCCAGCCCCGAGTCTTCGTGGATCGGCAAGGCATCGATGTCCGCACGCAGCCCCAGCCGACGGCCGCCCTGCCCACGCTGCAACGTGCCGACCACGCCGGTGCCGCCGAGACCGGTGGTCACCTCATAGCCCCATTGCTGCAGCAACTCGGCCACACGGGCGCTGGTGCGGTGCTCCTCGAAGGCCAGCTCCGGGTGGCGGTGCAGGTCATGGCGGATCGCGATGGCGGCCTCGGCGCGTGCTGCAATTTCCGGCAGCACGCCGATGGACGCGGAATCCAGCCGGGCATGGCCCGGCGCTACCGAGTTCTCTCCGCTCATCGCCCTACCCCGCCTTCCGCGCCGGCTCGGCGTCGGTCGAATAGCGGCTGGCCTTGTACGGCAGGCCCAGATGCTCGCGCAGGGTCTGTCCTTCCAGCTCGCGCTGGTGGTAGCCGCGCGCCTGCAGGATCGGCAGCACCTGGGTCACGAAATCGTCCAGGCCTTCGCGCTGCGCGGCGAATCCAAGAATGAAACCGTCGCTGGCACCGGCGTCGAACCAGCGGATCAGCTCATCGGCCACGTGCTCCGGCGTGCCGATGAAGTTTGGTCGCGGGCTCACCGCTTCCAACGCCACCTGGCGCAGGCTCAGGCCCTTCTCACGCGCATCCTGCTTGATGCGGTCGGTGGTGGAACGGAACGAATTGCTGCCGATGTCACCCAGCTCCGGGAACGGTGCATCCGGGTCGTACTGGCTGAAGTCGTGGTGATCGAAGAAGCGCCCCAGGTACGCCAGTGCATCCTCCAGCGTGGCCAACGCGGCAATCGCCTGGTACTTGGCCTCGGCCTCCTCGGCAGTGCGGCCGACGATGGGGCCGATGCCCGGGAAGATCTTCACGTCATTGCCGCTGCGGCCGTGGGCGATCGCCGAGTTCTTCACCTTCTGGGTGAACGCGCGGGTTTCTTCCAGCGACGGCGAATGGGTGAACACCGCATCGGCGTACTTCCCGGCCAGCGCGATGCCATCATCGGAAGAACCCGCCTGGAAAATCACCGGCTGGCCCTGTGGCGAGCGCTGGATGTTGAGCGGGCCTTCCACCTGGAAGAAGCGGCCCTTGTGGTCGAGGCGGCGGAATTTCTCCGGTGCGAAGAAGGTGCCGCTGTCGCGCTCACGCACGAAGGCGTCGTCATCCCACGAATCCCACAGCCCCTGTACCACCTCCAGATATTCGTCGGCGATCTGGTAGCGCAGCGCATGCTCCGGGTGCGGCCGGCCATAGTTGCGACCCGAACCTTCCAACGGCGAGGTCACCACGTTCCAGCCAGCACGACCACCACTGAGCAGATCCAGCGAAGCGAACTGGCGGGCGACAGTGAACGGGTCGCTGTACGAGGTCGACAGCGTGCCCGCCAGGCCGATCTTCTTCGTTGCCGTGGCCAGCGCCGAGAGCAGCGAGATCGGCTCGAAGCGGTTGAGGAAGTGCGGGATGGACTTTTCGTTGATGTACAGGCCGTAGGCAACGAAGCCGAAGGCGATGCCGTTTTCCTCGGCAGTGCGCGCGATGTCGATGTAGAACTGCAGGTTGACGCTGGCATCGGCCGGGTTGGACGGATGCTTCCAGGCATGCATGTGGCTGCCGGGGCCCTGCAGCATGATGCCGAACGGAATGTGGCGCGGGGTGGTGCTCATGGGAATCGCTCCTGCAGGTCAGGCCACCGCCGCGCGCGGCGCGGGCGACAGCAGTTCAAGGGATGTCAGGCGTGCGTCGAGGTCGGCCACCGGCGCATCGAGGATGAACTCGCCCACGCCGAAACGCCGGTGCAACGCATCCAGTTCGCCGCGCACGTGCTGCGCATCACCGGACAGCACGCTGGGGCGCGTCTCCTCGATGCGGAAGTCGGCCACCCCCACCTGGTGCGCGTACTCGGCAGCTGCCTCGGCGCTGGGCAGGTTCACCGCCTGCCCGGGACCGAGGTGCAGCTTGTAGACGCGCAGCGCACCGATATGGCGCGAAGCGGCTTCCGCAGTCGGTGCGGCGAAGGCCACCGTGGCCAGCAGCGGCGGCTGCGAGGCGACGCTGCGGTAGGCGTCGAACGCGGCCTCGATGTGCTTCGGGTCACCGTCGAAGTGCGCGGCGTAGACGAAGCGCCAGCCCAGCTCGGCCGCCTGCCGTGCACTCTGCGGGCTGGCACCGAGCAGGAAGCGCTCCGGCGCCTGCTGCGGAATCGGCCGCGCCAGCACATCGGCTTCGGCGCCGGACAGATAGCCCTCAAGATCGCGCAGTTGCTGGTCGAAGTCGGCGAACGCCGGGCGCCCGGCCGCCAGCGCGGCAGTCGACGCTGGCAGGCCGCCCGGCGCCTTGCCCACGCCCAGATCCACGCGCCCTGGCGCCAACGCTGCCAGCAGGTTGAAGTTCTCCGCCACCTTGTACGGCGCGTAGTGGCGCAGCATCACCCCGCCGCTGCCGACACGGATGCGCCGGGTCTGCGCCAGCACCCACGCCGCAAGCACCTCCGGTGCGGGACTCGCCAACGTCGGCGCGGCGTGGTGCTCGGCAAACCAGTAGCGGTGATAGCCCAGCTGTTCGGCGCGCTGTGCCAGCTGCAGGCTGTTGCGCAGCGCCTGCTCCGGCGAGGCGCCTTCGGCCACCGGGCTCTTGTCCAACACGCTGATCTGATAGCTCATGGTCGCGTCCTCGCTCAGGGATGGGCCACGGGGATGCCGAGCAACCCGTTCAGCGCGGCCAGGATCGGCTCGGCACCGGAGATGTACTGGCGGTCCTGGTGCACGCCACTCGCGAGGTCACTGCGCACGCCCTGCGGCAGCACCAGCTTCGGCAGCGACTGGTCCTGCTCGCCGATCTCGGCGATCACCTCCCGGCGCGGCCGCGCGAAGCCGATGCGGCGCACGTCCAGCTGCGCGTCCAGGCCGTCGATGCTCGACAGCGCCCCTTCCAGCAGCAGGCTGTGCCGGCAGAAGAAACGCTGGCCGGGAATCTGTCCGTCCTCGAACTCACGGTCGAGCAGGAACAGGATGGGCTTGTCGGTTGCGTCCAGACTCACGGGGTCGTCCTCATCGGGGGGCGGCAATGCGATGCCGCTTCGATATCGATGCTAGAGATGACGGCGGTCGGCACGGCGATGCCAGGCGACAATCGGCGGTCAGATCCGGCCATGCAGATGCGCCTTGGCCATAAGCAAAGCGCCGCCGGTTATGCCGTCAGGCGATCCTTCGCAGCGGCGCCGGTACCGCCAGCGCCTGCGAAGCCAGATGCCCTGCCGCGCGCTCGGCCGCCAGTGCGATGCGCGCCTGCAAGGCTGCACTGTTGATCTGCTCGCCATCGAAGTCGGCAGGCGTGGCATACACCCCGATCGGCAGCGTGTGCGCCTGCAGGAAACTGAACAACGGCCGCAACTGGTGGTCGATCACCAACGCATGGCGCTCGCTGCCGCCGGTCGCCGCCAGCAGCACCGGCGTATCCACCAGCGCTTCCAGCCCGATGAAATCGACCAGGTGCTTGAACAACCCGGGATAGGAACCGCGATACACCGGCGCCGCCACCACCAGCAGCCCGGCCGCCTCGATTGCCTGCAGTGCCTGCTCTACGGCTGGCTCCGCTTCATCGCGCGACAGCGACTGCCCCAGCGAACGCGCGATCGGCGCCAGCTCCACCAGCTCCACGCTGGCATGCACCCGCTGCTGCAACGACGCCAACAAGTGCCGCACCAGCAGCAACGTGCGCGACGTCGCCGAGCTGGTCGGTGACCCCACCACTGCCACCACCTTCAATGCAGAAGACATGAACTGCTCCTCGATGATGCAGAACTGCCGCCGGCCGCCTTTCGCCTTGTGTAGAGCCGAGCCATGCTCGGCTGCTTTCGCCTTTGCGGAGTCGAGCCATGCTCGACTGCTCCAGATCAGAACCGGTAATTGATCCGCCCGTACCAGAACGCCCCGATGCGGCTCAGCACGTCGCCAGAATCCCAGGTCGTCTCGATGCTCGCCACATCGGTGGCACTGCGCGCGTACTCCGGCACCTTGCGGGTGCGCTTGTCGAACACGTTGTTGATGCCCAGCGCCGCACTCCAGCCCGCACCCAGTTCCACGCCACCGGAGAGATTGGTCACCAGCACCGGCGGCTGCTTGTACTCCACGCCGTTGTTCAGGCGCTTGATCGGTCCGTAGTAGGTGAAGTCGACGTTCGAGCGCCAGCGCCCGTTCTGCCAGCCCAACCCCGCCACCTGCGTGTAGCTGGGCGTACGGAAGCGCAGCGCGTACTCGCTGCTCTTGGTCAACAGGTTGATGTTCGGCAGCCCCTGCAGCGCCGCCGGAATGTCGCTGACCTTCTGGATGGTGGTACGCCCCACGTTGGCCGCATAGCTCCAGCGCAGCTTGCCCCACGCGGTTTCCTGGTTGGCCTCCAGGGTCAGCTCGACGCCGCGTGTGCGGGTATTGCCCACGTTGGTGAAGTAGCTGGCGTAGAACGCATCCCCCGGCAGGATCCTGATGCCGGCCGAGCCCAGCAGCGCATCGATGGTGTTCTTCTGCGCCGTACTCAGCACCGTGCCGCTGTTGTCGGTGATGCGCGCTGGATCCTGCGCGTTGTAGCCGATCTGGCTGGACTGGCCGAGCTGGCCACGGATGTCGATCTGGTACGCATCCACGGCCAGGTGGAACGCCGGGCTCGGGTCCCAGGTCACGCCCAGGCTGTAGTTGGTGGCTTTCTCGGGCTTCAGCGGCGTCGCACCCAGCGCAACCGCCGCCGGCGAAGACACCTGCGCCACCAGCGTGGTGCCGCAGGGGCAGCTGCCCGTGGCCTGGTAGTACTGCGCGCCCAGGCTGGGTGCATGGAAACCGTTGCTGACCGTGGCGCGCACGCCCAGCGCGTCGGTGAAGTCGAAGCGCGTGGTCAGGCGGCCGGTGGAGACACTGCCGAAGTCGGAGTGATCTTCCCAGCGCGCGGCCGCATCCAGATACCAGCGCGAGGTGATGTTGGTGGCCGCGCCCACATAGACCGCCTTGCTGTTGCGGGTAGCCTTCACCGCGTCCGCAGTGGAATAGCCGACGAAGGCCGCAGCACCAAAGCCGGTATACGACTCCCACTGCCCCGCCCCACGTTCGTACTGTTCGTGCTGGTACTCGGCACCTGCGCTCACTTCCAGCGGCGAGGCGAACGCAGCCACCTCGAAGCCACGGCGCAGGTCGAGGTTGGCGATACCCTGCTGGTAGTCCAGCTTGCCGTCGTAGAAGTCGGTAGGCGAACCGGGGTATGGCAGCGAGTAGTTCACCGAGTTGCGGGTATACGTGCGCACCGTGCTGCGGTTGCCGGTCAGGCTGGCGTCGTAGTCCCAGCCTGCGATCTGGCCTTTCACGCCCGCGGTGCCGGTGTACTGCTTCTCCTTGGTTTCCAGCACCGGCAGGAAGCCATCGGGAAACACGCTCAGCACGCCGGGTGCCTTGTAAGTGGTGAAGATGGTCGCCGGCAGACGGAAGTTCTGGATCGCCTGCGCGGTGCGGTCACTGGCCGTAGCGTTAGCGTAGAACTGCGCGCTTTCGCCCAGGCCATGGCCCGCATTCACTGCGAAGGCCTTCAGCGCATACGATGGCGAACTGAGGATGGTGTTGGCCTCGGCATCGCGGCTGGCTTCGGCCGGGTTCAGTGATGCGCCGGCCGGCAACCGGTTGTTCGGGCGCAGCGCAACGAGATTGCCGTTGGCATCCACTGCCGGATAGCTCAGGTAGCCATCGATGTAGCGGCGGGTGCGGATCGCATGATGCTGGCGAGTGGTCTCGCCAGACAGGTTGACGAAGCCATCGGCGCCCCACGGCAGCCCCACGTTGGCACGCACGCTGGTGCGCGAGCCATCGCCATCAATGCTCTGCCCGCTTTCCACGGCGAGCTCGCCACCGTGCGCCTGCGATTTCAGGATCACGTTGACCACGCCGGTGATCGCGTCCGAACCATAGATGGCCGACGCGCCATCGCGCAGCACTTCCACGTGGTCGATCGCCGAGACTGGAATCAACGCCAGGTCGGCCCAGGCGTGGCCTGGGAAGCCGCCGCCGTTGGCACCGCTCACATAGGCACTGGCATTGCGGCGCTTTCCGTTCACCAGCACCAGCGTGTAGCCGGGCGACAGGTTGCGCAGCTGGTAGCCACGGATCAGGCTCTCCTGGTCGCTCTGGTAGCCACCAATCTGGCTGAGCGACGGCAGTGCGCGCTGCAGTGCTTCCAGCAGGTTGGCCTGGCCGGTGGCGGTGAGGTCTTCGGCGGAGATCACGTCGATCGGCGTGGAACTGTTCTTCACCGTACGCGTACTGGTGCGCGAGCCGGTCACCACCACGGCATCCAGCGTGGACGCGGCCACGTTGGCCGTCGCGGCGGCGGCAGCAGGATCCGCATCGGCTTCAGCCGCAAGGCTGGGCGAAGCGGCGAGGATGGCTGTGATCAGGACAGCGAGAGTGCTCAGGACAGGGGCGTGGGCGGCAGGCATGGGGGCTCGTGGGGGTGGGCCGGAAACACGCTTCCATTCAAGGGCCTGTTCACCCACCGCGACAGGCGCGATCGCGTCACCCAGCCGTAACATCCGGCCACCCACATGACCGCTGGTAATGAGGTTAGGCGGCATTGCCGGTGCACTGCTGTCTGTAGAGCCGAGCCCACGCTCGGCTGCTCTTCGCGACGGCGTCAGATGCATCCCCCTGCCGGTATTGAGCCGAGCGTGGGTTCGGCTCTACAAGAGGGGAGCGACCGCTCCATATGCCTGGCCGGCATCACCTCATGCCCGCGCACCACTCAGCGCCATGCATCTGCACCCGTAGCATCAAGCCATGCCCAGCCCACCCGCCGACCCCGCTGCGCCGCTCGTTGCCATCGTCGCCTGCCACGGCCAGGGGCTGTTCGAATTCGGCTGTGCGGTGGGCCTGTTCGCGCCGATAAGACCCGAGCTCGGCGTGGCCTGGTATCGCACCCAGCTGTGCGCGGGTGAACCCGGTGCGCTGCGCATGCTTGGCGGAACGCAGGTGCAGCTTCCCTATGACCTCAGCACAGTTGATGACGCCGACATCATCGTCATTCCCGGTTGGCGCGAGCCCAGCGAGCGCCCGCCACAGGCGCTGCTTGATGCACTCATCCGTGCCCACGGCCGTGGCGCACGCATCGCCTCGATCTGCTCTGGCGCCTTCGTGCTGGCCTGGGCCGGGCTGCTCGATGGCCGCCCGGCCACAACCCACTGGCGCCTCACCGAAGCGCTGGCGCGCGACTTCCCACGCATCGATGTGCGCGAGGACGTGCTGTACGTCGATACCGGCAGCATCATCACCTCGGCCGGCTCGGCCACCGGCATGGACATGATGCTGCACATGGTGCGCAAGGACTACGGCGCGCGCGTGGCCAACCTGGTGGCCGAGCGGCTGGTACTGGCGCCATGGCGTGATGCCGGGCGCAGCCAGCGCGTCAGCCGCGCCATTCCCCATGGCGAGCCCTCGCGTCTGGCAAAACTGATGGAATGGATGCGCCGCAACCTGCGCGAGCCGCACTCGCTGGGCAGTCTTGCCGAGCAGGCCGCGCTCAGCCAGCGCACCCTGCAGCGGCAGTTCCTGGAAGCCACCGGCCTGTCACCCATCGACTGGCTGATCCGCGAGCGCGTGGCATTCGCCCGCGAGCTGCTGGAAACCACTGACCGGCCGCTGCAGTGGATTGCCGAGCAGGCCGGCTTTGGTTCGCAGGAGTCGTTCCGCCGGCACTTCCGCTGCCAGGTGGACGCCAGTCCTACCGAATACCGCAGCCAGCATCGCGGCGGAATTGGCGCGGATCGGCTGGTGGGCTGCTGATCCAACGCATCACTCCCAGGTGATGCGTGAGGAAAGGCTCACGGCAGGCTACGGCGCCCCACGTATAGTGACGGGCGTCACAAGAAGCCCCTTCCATGCTCCACGCATTTGCCTACTCCAGCCACATGTCGGCTGGGCTTTCCGATGAAATCCTCCGGCAGATCGTCTCCTGCTCTGCTACGTTCAACCGTCGCGTGGACGTTACCGGAGCGCTGCTCGTCGACGGTCAGCGGTTCTTCCAGTACGTCGAAGGTCCTCCCGACGGCCTGGAGGCGGTCAAGCGCCGCATCCATGACAGTCGCTCGCATGCTGCCGTCGTTCCGGTACTGGACATGGCCATCAGCGCGCGTGCTGTTCCCTATTGGGCCATGACCCGCATCGACACCGGGCAGATCATGGTGTCCGGCCTGGTCAATGCGCGATGGGACGAATTTGGCCATGCCGTTCCGGGCATGGATCAGCTCGTCGGCCTGCTGCGTCCGCACTTTCCGCGCATCGGCCCGCTCAGTGCGCACCATGCGCCCGTCGGATCCAGCTGAACCGCCGCCTTGCGCGCGTAGTCCCACGCGGCCGCGTACTCCCTGCGCACGTCATCATTCAAGCCGCGTTACCCATCGTTCCTGCCAGATCCACAGCATGCCTGTACCCGCTCAATCTTCAACGCAAACACGTGCCTCGCCCGCCGAGTTGTTCGAGGTCGTCGTCCTTCGTGCAGGCACGGCCCTGTTCGCGATCGACGTCCAGGTGGCCGTGGAAATACGCGGCCCCGAGACCTTCGGCCCCGCAGATCATCAGGGCCGGCGGACCCTGGAGGTACGGGGGCAGCCGTTGCCGGTAGCCGACCTGCGCAGGCTCAGCGGTCAACCGGCATTCGGTGGCGGCAGCCCTGCCGTGCTCTTGATCAACGCCGGTAGCGCAACCCTGGCGCTGGCGGTGGATGAAGTGCTGGAGATCGAGACGCCGGACGCAACGCCAGACGTATCCGCGCCTGCCGAGGGTCGGGTGTTCAACTTCTGCAGCCGGCATGTTCGGGTGGATGCCACACGTTCGGCTGCGCTGATCGAACCGCAGTCGTTGCTGGCTGAAATGGCCATGCGGGACTGAGGTGCCTCTGCTCAAGGGCGCCTGCGAACCGGTTGAGACCGCATGCGCCAGCACTGCGCGGCAAAGCCCAGCACAAACACTGCCGCCAATCCCAGCAACGTATGCAGCACCACCGGGGCCATCGGCGCCGCAGCTATCGGTTGCGCGGCCGGCAGGCGGGTCAGCGTTTCATTGACGCCGGGCACCAGCGACAACAGGAAACTGAACGACAGCGCGAAGGTCGACAGGTAACGCGCTGCGCGCCCCAGCCAGCGCAGCCGGTCGGCCAGCACGCCGCCGAAGGCAACCAGCAGCACGATCAACCCGAATGCGTGGCCCGGGTTGATCCCGCCCGTACTGGAGACGGTGAACGAGGTGGCCACCGACAGCACCAGCCCGAGCAGGTACAGCTTGCCGGAGCGTGTCGCGGGGTCGATCGCGCGATGGCGAATGAAGGCATACAGGCCGGCGAACACCGGTACAAGGCTGACTGACGTGTGGATCACGCCCAGCGTGGACAGAGAGTGCGACATGGAACATCTCCAAGGGTTGATTGAACCTACTAGTAGGTAGACTGCTTAATCAAAAAAAGAGGCCTACGTTGCCGCAGGCCGACCACAAAATCTCAGGCAGTCGCGCTCACCCGCGCAATGGCCAACCGTGCCAGTGCCGCGAAGGTCGCCGCGTCACCAAAACCGCGCGCGGCCAGCATCGCGCCATGCACCGACGACATGAACGCCCTGGCCTCGTCCGCAGGGGAACCCTGCAGGCGCAACTGGCCCAGCGCCGCGCCCTTCTCCAGCGTCACCGCCAGCCACCCGCTCAGATCCTCGAAATGCCCGCGCACTTCATCGGCAATCTCCGCAGGGATCATCGGCGCCTCGGCTGCCAGCATCGCGCAGATGCAGAACGAAGACGTGCCACCGGCAATACAGCTCGACCAGTAGTCCACATAGGCGTTGAGCTCCCGCAGCGGGTCGTCCAGCTGCCGGTCCAGCAGCGCCAGGCCTTCGCGCGCCTCGGCCCGGTACAGTTCAACCACCGTGCGCACCAGGTCCGCCTTGCTGGGGAAGTGGTGATGGATGCTGGCCTTGCTGATGTTCACCCGCGCGGACACGTCGGCGTAGCTGAAGCCGTTGTAGCCACCGGCCTCCAGCAGCGAGCGGGCATGGGCCAGGATCTCCTGGGCCTTGGGCGAGAGCGACTCTTTCATGCCGTCAACCTACTAGTAGGTTGACGTCCTGTCAACTATCCGCGGCCGGGTGGGCAGCATCTGGTAGTGCCGGCCGCTGGCCGGCAACTGCACGCACCCAACTCCACCGGGATGCCGGCCAGCGGCCGGCACTACCGCATCCGGGCGTTCGTGGCCGGTTTTTACATGCAGGTATTTACCTGCATATAGTCCACTCAAGGGCGGCACCTGCCGGCCCATGCGAGGAACCTGCAATGGTGGATATCGCACACCGGGTCGGCATCAAGGCCCCCGTAAGCCAGGTGTACCAGGCCCTGGCCACCCCCGAAGGCGTGGCGGCCTGGTGGGCTGAAGACACCCACGGCGACCGCAACGTCGGCAGCACGGTCAGGGTGCGCTTCACGAACAACGGCCAGGAAATCGGCGCCATGGAAATGCTGCTGGAACAGCTCATTCCCGGCGAGCTGGTGCTCTGGAAGTTCCTGGCCGGCCCCGCCGAATGGATCGGCACGCATGCGCGCTTCGCACTGAAACAGGAAGGCGACTACTGCATCGTGCTGTTCACCCACGAAGGCTGGAAGGAACGCGTCGAGTTCACCTCCCACTGCAGCACCAAGTGGGCGGTGTTCCTGATGAGCCTCAAAGCCCTGCTGGAAACCGGCAAGGGCCAGCCCAACCCGCACGACGTCAGGATCGACAACTGGAACTGAAGACGCCCCGCATGAATGCAGACAAGGTGTTCAAGGCCCTGGCCGACCCCACGCGCAGAACGCTGCTGGACCTGCTCTGCGAAAACAACGGCCAGACCCTGGGCCAGCTCTGCGAGCACCTGGACATGGCCCGGCAATCGGTCACCCAGCACCTGGGCCTGCTGGAAGACGCCAACCTGATCAGCACCGTGCGCCGTGGCCGCGAGAAGCTGCACTTCATCAACCCGGTGCCGCTGCATGAGGTCTATGAGCGCTGGGTACGCAAGTTCGAGCAGCAGCGCCTGAGCCTGCTGCATGACCTGAAACGCGAACTGGAAGGAGAATGACGATGTCCGCAGAGACCACCCGCTTCATCCACGTGATCTATATCGCCTCCACGCCACAGAAGGTGTTCGAGGCCATCACCCGCCCCGAGATCGCCAGCCGCTACTGGGGCCATGAAAACGTCTCGGACTGGAAGCCCGGCTCGCGCTGGCAGCATGTGCGCGCCAACGAAACGCGCTCGGTCGAGCTGGTCGGCGAAGTGGTGGAAAGCACCCCGCCCTCGCGGCTGGTCATCACCTGGGCCGCCGCCTCGCAGGCCGACGACCCGGACGCCTACAGCCGTGTGACCTTCGAGATCGTGCCCTACCAGGACATGGTGCGGCTGACGGTTACCCATGAGGAGCTGGAACCGGGCAGTGGCATGGATACCGGCATCCGCCAGGGCTGGCCGATCGTGCTGTCCAGCCTGAAGTCGCTGCTGGAGACGGGCAAGGGGCTGGATGTGTTTGCCAAGCCAGCGTAGCCGTCGGGAGGGTTGGCCCGCACGAGCGGCACCGGGCAGATGGCCTCCTGTCGCCGTCGCCGCGCAATCCCCAATCGCTCCCGAAAATTGCATTTCATGGAACAATAGGGAGCGCATGGTTCTCGAGTTCCGATATGTCCCCCGCGTTGCTAACCGTCGATCAGGCTGCCCAGCAGCTCAGCCTGCACCCCAAAACCGTCCTGCGGCATATCCGTAGCGGCCAACTGCGCGCGACCCGCATCGGCAAGTCCTATCGCATCACCGCCGAAGACCTCGACGTGTTCACCGGCACCGTGCGTCAGCCCTCCACTGCGCGCCCACAGCTGACCACGGTGGTGGATATTCCCGGATGCGGTGCGGCACGTGCCGCCGACCTGGTGCGTGCCCTGCATGCGCGCGTCACCGGCCGCGAGGCCGACGATGAGCCGCTGCGCATGGAGACGATCTATTCGCCTGAGCACGATGTGCTCAAGCTGATCGTGATCGGTGGCCTGGCAGGTTCCACGGCGCTGCTGGTCAGCCTGCAGCGTCTGCTGCAGGACCGCAGCGCATGAAGCGGCAGCGCCCCGGCATTCCCACGCAGCACGTACTTGCCGCCTATCGCCAGGTGCTTTCGGACTGGCCGGTACCACACGAATCGCATCATCTCGCCACCCGCGCCGGTTCGACATTTGTGGTCAGCTGCGGCCCGGAACACGGCCCTGCCCTGGTGCTGCTGCATGGCACCCTCAGCAATGCCGCCAGCTGGATGTTCGACGCCGAACGTTGGAGCGAGTACTACCGCGTGCACGCCGTCGACATCATTGGCGAACCGGGCCTCAGCGAAGGCACGCAACCTGCGCTGGACAGCGACGCGCATGCGCAATGGCTGGATGATGTCCTCGACGCACTTGGCGTGGAAAGCGCAGCATTCGTGGGCCTGTCGTTCGGCGGCTTCCTGGCACTGGACTACGCGCTGCGAAGGCCTGCCCGGGTCAACGCACTGGTCCTGGTCAGCCCCTCGGGTATCGGGCGCCAGCGTGCATTCCTGCTCAAGGCGCTGCCACTGTTGCTGCTTGGCCGATGGGGACGCGAGCGCCTGCGCCGCGCGGTCATGGGTCCCGCGCCACTGCATGCACCTGCACGTGCGCAGCCGCTGCTCGACCTGTTGGCATTGATCCGTGCCGAGGTTCGGCCACGTCCGCTGCGCATTCCCCGCATCAGCGACGAGCGCCTGGCTGCGTTGCATCCGCCGGTAGCCCTTGTCATGGGCGCGCGTGATGCCCTCATCGACACCCCTGCCGCCGCCGAACGCATGAAGCGGCTCGTCCCGACGGCGGACGTCACCCTGCTCGCAGACGCCTATCACTACATCCCCGGCCTGCGCGAAGACATCCTCGCCCGGCTGCGTCAACTGCAGAACCTCCAGCATGAATGATTCCATTGAACACATCGGCACCACCGGCCTCCTGCGCATCGCGCCGCAGGGCCCCGCACTCGATGCCAACGGCCTGCGCGATCTGGTCGGCGATGCCCTTGGGTACCAGGCCGAGTGGATTGCCGTGCCGGTGCAGCGCCTTTCGGCAGACTTCTTCGAGCTGCGCTCCGGCATGGCCGGGCAATGGCTGCAGATGCTGGTGAACTACCGCCTGCGTTTCGCCGTGCTGGGCGATGTCAGCGCCTACCGCGCACAAAGCGAATCACTGGACGCGTGGATCACCGAATGCAACCGCGGCCACAACGGCTGCTTCGTGTCCGACTGGGATGCCCTGCTGGCACGTCTTCCCGTGTCGGCCAGCTAGCGCGCCGTCCAGCCCCCATCCACCGGCAGCCCCGTGCCGGTAATCTGCGCTGCCGCGTCCGAGGCCAGGAACACCACCATCTCGCCCAGCTGCTCGGGCGTCACGAACTGCAACGAGGGCTGCTTCTCAGCCAGCAGCGCACGCGCAGCGGTCTCCTGATCCGTGCCTTCGCGCTCGGCCAATGCGGTGATCTGCTGCTCGACCAGCGCCGTTCGCACCCAGCCTGGGCAGATCGCGTTTGCGGTGATGCCGGTGCCCGCATTCTCAAGCGCGGTCACCTTGGTGAACCCCACCACGCCATGCTTGGCCGCCACGTAGGCCGACTTGTTCACCGAGCCCACCAGGCCGTGCACCGACGCAATGTTGATGATGCGGCCGGCGCCTTGCTGCTTCATGTGCGGCAACGCCGCCGCCGTTGCATGGAACACCGCCGACAGGTTCAGCGCCAGGATCGCGTCCCACTTCTCGACCGGGAATTCCTCGATCGACGCGGTGTGCTGGATGCCAGCATTATTCACCAGGACGTCGATGCGCCCCATCTTCGCAACGGCGTGGTCGATCATGCCTCGCACTGCCTCGCCCCGCGACAGGTCAGCGCCGTCATGCGCCACGCGCACGCCGAACTCGGTTTCCAGCTTGGAACGGATGCGTTCGATCTCCGCCGCATCGCCGAAGCCATTCAGCACGATGTCGGCACCTTGCCGCGCCAGCGCGGTGGCGATGCCAAGACCGATACCGCTGGTGGAACCGGTGACCACCGCAACCTTTCCACTGAACATGGGCAAGCTTCCATTGGGCGTAGGTGGCCAGTGTAGCTTCACCGGCGCGCCCCTTTAAGCGGCGCTACCTTGGTCAATCAACGGTTAAAACGCGTTGGGTAGCCGCCGAGGGAAGTGTCCAGCATTCATTCAAAACGGGCGGTACGCCTCAGAGGGGGCGCAGCCGTGGCCTGCTGGCGATGCTGTCCGACTCCCACAAGGGCAATGCATCCATGCTTTGCCCGGCGGATCGAAATCGAACAGGTCCGAAAATAGCTTCTGCGGCCGTTCTACTCCCCCCACCTCCAACCGGGCGGAGCGCCTTTCATCCAGCAGATAAAGACAAGGACCAACACTACGGCCCACGTGTAGAGCTGAAACGCGATGGGCTCGCGAAATGGAGAGAACAGAAACGGACCCGCCAGCAGCAGGCCGAATGCGACTGCGTAAACAAGCCAGCCCTGCCACGCGCACGGCATCCCCCAACCCCATCCGTACTTTTTCCTGGTAAACCAGTACTTCCTGCTGATCATTGCAATCTTCCTCGATGGCCGCCGGTCTCACGTACCTGATCCAAGCATGCTTTGAGCTGTTCGTGAAGACGTCGGTCCAGAATCAAGTCAGTATCCCCTCTGGTTGTGACGAGAACAGAGCTACGGTCCGTGCGCAGCACGAAGACGTTGCGACCGTTCTGCATGCGGAACTTGCCAAGTTCAACGCCCCCTGTGCTGGTCCCAAGTTGCCGGTGAGGCAGCGTGATCGTTGAAGCATCGGAAGCGTCCTGCCACGAGACACTGGAAAGCGGGAGCTGCAGTCGGACAAACGCTGCTGACCCAATCAGCTGGCCATCTGTAACGGCGATGTACGCTGTCCGCGCTTGATATACGAGGCCAAAGGCAACTACGACAACAACGGCCAGCGCCGAGCCGAGCGCAATATTCCTGGCTGGCACCCCGCCAGAGCGGGATGCAAGCCATATTGCGATCAGAACCACGGCTGCTGCCACGCATATGCCGAGAGGAAGCGCGTAGGCGTGAATCAGGGATACGTCCAGCGTCGACCGGCACATCATCAGGAACTACTCCGCAGAGATTGACCGCATGCCATAAACGTAAATCGTCTCGACAATTGCCTCAAATGCGTCTTCGTCACAGGTGACAAGGCCCACGCTTCGCATCGCGCGCAGAAACGAGCCGACCTCGTTCCATGTTACGGGCTTTGCGTGTTCATCGCAGATCATACTTGCACTGCCACGCATGAGAATGCTTCGGCATCAGATACCGCGCAACAAACGCCCATTTCTCATCGATCGCATTGGCCGAACAGGAGCTGCGCGCTGTGATGCCATTGCAGTGACACTGTTCATACCGAACTTCAAACACGCTCTAGAAGAGAACGCTCGCTCGATCAACGGTCGCCAGCGGGTTGGCCTTCCGCACCGCCTCCAGAAAGAGCAGGAAGTCGCGGTTGAACAGCGACAGGTTGTTGGTGAACGTCACGCACTTTCTACCCGATGCTCTGCTGAAGCACACCTGCCAGACATAGCGCGAATAGATGACGTCGGACGTTCGTGTGACTGAGGTGATCTGCGAGAGCGGAACCGCCGTGGGCACCGGCCCACGCCGCAGGTAAAAGGACGCCGCATCAAAGAAGTAATGCTCGCGATCCTCTTTGCCATCCACCATCACCAAGGTCATGGATGCTCCGGATATCCGGCGAGGAGGATCCAAACGCAGCCCCGATTTCACGGACGAGCGAGCAGTTGCCGACATTCGCCGAAGGGTAAACCAGAGGATCACCAACGGAAGCGCCGCAAGGACAATGAAACCTACGGTCTTCAAAGCAGTTTCCAGCGTGCTGGGCACACAGATCTCCAGGATGAACGTTCAGGCACTTGCAAGGCCCGACTAGATCCACGCCACGCGTGGATGCTCTGGCTTCAACGCCCCATCACTTCCAATGATCCGGCCCCAGGAACGGCAGGCTCAACACAAACACCGGAACCGCCACAGGGATCAACGCCGCCCCCAGCACCTTGCCCGCCGCCGAACCCACACCCGGCTTGTCCTCCCTCTCCGGCAGGATCCGCTGCGCCCGCGCATTGATCGGCTGTGCCAGCTTCCCCTTCTCCGCCAGTGCCGCAGCATCCGGCAACTGCACCCGCTCGCCGTCGCCCTCGAACAGCGCGCTGTAATAGCTGCCGCCCTTCCGTGAAAGATTGCAGGCGCGATCAAACGCCAGCGCGTAGCGGGTCCGGTCCATCGGCAGGTAGTAGCGCGCCCGCTCCTCCACGGCCTTGGCCTCACGCGATGGGACCTCAATCCGCTCCAGCTTGAACTGCGCGGCCTGCTCCGGCGTTACCTGCTCCGGCCGCAGCAGCAGCGCATAGCTGCCATGGACCTTGGCCTTGTTGGCCGGGTCGCGCCAGTCCTCATGGAAGTACATCTGCGCGCAGGCCACCGCCTCGCGCAGCGGGCTGTCCATCAGCGCGCGGTACTCGCGGAACGGCGCGGCATTGAAACGCATCGGCTCGTCATAGCGCGGCAGCAGATACAGCTGGCCGTCGTCGGCCACGAACGCACTGGTGATCTCGCGGCTTGAGGCGTGCTCTTCCGGGCCACTGGCACAGCCGGACAGCAGGCCAAGGCACAGGGCGGAGAGGATGAAGAAGGACGTTCGCATGGCGTGTTCGAGGGCTTCCCTGGGAAATCGGCCCCTCCCGAAGGGACGAGGCAAGCCCGTCATGGTGCCATGCCGGCCTTGCCATGCCCAATCAAACTGCTGGAGATCGAGCGGGTTCAAACCGCTGGCGCTGGTCGGCGTGATATATTGAGTGCGCCTGGACATCCATGTTCAGTGACGTTCCTGGATCAGTCTGGAACGAGCGCAACAGGTATATCCCCGTTCGGCCTTTCCGTAGCGCTTGGGGATTATCCAACCACCAGCGCACCAGATTGCTCCTTGGTTGGCGAAATGAGCCAGCGGCTGCGGGCCGTGCGTCTTGGCCAAGGGCCAGCTCAGCCGCCCGCAGGCCCTTGAAGAAGCGCCGCGACATAAGCCGCATTTCCAGCATGCCGATTACGGCATCCGTGGGTCGCCGCCCCCTTCAGCCGTGCCGGCGTAGTCGGCATCGCGATTGCCGCCACGTCTGTCGCAATCGCCAAACACTTTGCCCCGCTACTGGGGAACCGATGAAGAAGAAAGCCCACTCTTGAGAGGAGAGCGCGTAAATGAACGCTGATGATGTGAAGTCAATACCGATGATGGACCCGCTCGCCAACCAGCACACACGTGGATCGAGTGCATCCAGACGCACCATCTACGTAGATCTTGATGGCGTAATGGCCGACTTCGACGCGGCATTTCCCGCCCTGTTTGGCCTGGACCACCGCGTGCTTGCCGACGATGAAATGTGGGGGCACATCAACAACCACCCGTCATTCTTCCGCGACCTTCCGCCGATGCAGGGTGCAGTGGAGTTCTTCCACAGCATCCACCACTTGAACCCGGTGATTCTCACGGCCTGCCCGAAATCGAACTATCCACTCGCTGCCATGCAGAAGCGGCAGTGGGTCCGCGAGCACCTGTCAGCAACCTGCCTGGTGTTGCCTGTGCTCGGCGGCAGGCACAAGCCTCTTTTCATGCACCAGCCAGGCGATGTTCTGATCGACGATTTCGAAGCGAACTGTGATGCCTGGACAGCGGCCGGAGGCATAGCGATCAGGCACGCCGGCGATTGGACTGCGACGCGTCACGCGCTTTCCCAGATTGAAGATCTGTCAGGGGCAGCGCTCGCGAAGGGCTGATGCCCTCTCTTCCGACCACGTTGAGACTTCCATAGACAGGCCGAGGCGCTGGCCCCTCGGCCCAGGGCTGGCAACCTGCTGCGCAGCCCCGCCTTACTTCAACCGCTCCACCAACCGCTGCCCCACCTCCAGCGCCGAAGCCGGGTTCTGCCCGGTAATCAACTCGCGGTCCACCACCACATGCCCGGTCCACGGCGTGGTGTTGCTGCTGAACTTCGCCCCCGCCCGCTGCAACGCAGTCTGCGGGTAGAACTTCATCTCGCCACCGCCCAGCAACGGCTTGGCCTGCTCTTCTTCCTGGTTGCTGATCACCGTCATCTGGTAGCCGCTGTAGATCCACTTCGGCGTGGCCGGCATCGCGCCCGCGTCCAGCTTTGCCACGAAACCCGCCGCATCCGGCAGCGTGGAGAGCAGCGCGATCGGCCCGTGGCAGACCAGCGCGGTGGTCTTGTTGCGCTGGTGGAAGTCGGCCAGCAGCCGACCCAGTGCCGGGCTCTTCAGCAGGTCCTGCATCGGCGCGTGGCCACCGGGAATGTACACCGCATCGAAACGCGCGTAGCCCTGCTGCTCGACGCGCGCCAGGCTGACCACCGGCGAGGCCATCGGCGAGGTCAGCGCCAGTTTCTCCAGCAGTTCCTTGTGCAGTTTCAGCTGCGCGGCGTCGTTGCCGAAGTACGCCGGCGTCACCGAGGACGCATCCACGGTCGGCGCCCGCCCCTGCGGCGTGGCGAAGGTCACCTCGTGGCCCGCGTCCAGCAACAGCTTGACCGGCTGCATCAGCTCGTTGAGATAGAAGCCGGTGGACAGCACCTTGCCGTCCTTCAGGTCCAGGTGGTTTTCGTCAGACAGCACCACCAGCACGTTGGCGGCCTGCGCGCCGCTGGCGGCCAGGGTCAGGGCCAGCGCTGCGGCCAGCCGGGTCATCAGGTTCATGGGGTCGCTCCTATCGGGGAATGGCGGCCACTTTATTCATTGCCCCAGCGGCGATAAATTGGCCCCATCGCAAAACATCTGTTCCCCGGAGAACCAAATGAGCCGCAAGTTCGACTACCTGGGCGATGTGGAGGTGTTCCTGGCGGTGGTCGAGCACGGCTCGTTCACGGCCGGCGCGGTGGCGCTGTCCACCACGCCCTCGGTGCTGAGCCGCGCGGTCACCCGTCTGGAAGCGCGGCTGGGCCGGCAGCTGCTGCAGCGGACCACCCGCCGCGTCGGCCTGACCGACGCCGGGCGGCTCTATCTGGAACAGGTGCGCACGGCCTTCGGCCTGCTGGACGACGCCGAGCGCGACGTACTGGCCCAGGAAGGTGCGCTGGCCGGCCGCGTGCGCCTGAGCGTGCCCACCACCTATGGTCACTACCGGCTGCCGCCCGTGCTGGCGCGCTTTGCGCAGCAGTACCCGCAGGTGCAGGTGGAACTGAACATCACCAACCGCAACGTGGACTTGGTGGCCGAAGGCTTCGATCTGGCCATCCGCCTGGGCCAGCTGCCGGACAGCGGGCTGGTGGGGCGAAAGCTGGAAGACGCGCCGCTGCTGCTGGTGGCCGCGCCGGACTACCTGCGGCGCCGCGGCACGCCGCAGACGCTGGACGACCTGCAGCAGCACCTGTGCCTGCCCTTCGTGATGCCGCGCACCGGGCGGCTGGCGCCGTGGATCTTCCGCGACGGCGGACGCGACGTGGACTGGCTGCCGCGTTCGTCCATCGAGACTTCCGACGATGTACTGGGCGTGGTATCGCTTGCCGAACAGGGCATCGGCATCTGCCAGAGCTATGCGTTCATCGTGCGCGAGCGATTGCTGCGGGGGGAATTGGTGGAAGTGCTGCCGCAGCTGCGGGGACGGTCGCGGCCGTTCTCGGTGATCTATGCGCCGCATCGGAGGCAGTCGGCGGCGGCCCGGGCGATGATCGAGTTGCTGGTGGGAAATGCGGCTGAGAATCGCGCTGGTTGAAGCTGCGAGCTTGTTAACGGTGTCGGGTTTGAACCGATTTTCGAGGTGTGCGGCTGATCGCGCGCCGTTGATTGGCGAGGCGGACTAAGAACTGTTGCAAAGAAGGCTGTCGCGCTAATCGCTTGCGGCATGGGCGATTGCGCCAGTTTGAATCGCCATCAGCAGAGCAGCTGCGCGAATGCGTCTGCTGGCGTCGGGTGTTGCATGAATGGCGCGTGTGACAATAGTTCTTCGCTCTCGGATTCGGCGATTCCTTCGCGAATTTCTATTTGCATTCGAAGCGGCTGCGTAAACACCATGGCGCGCCACCGACAACGGGTGGCCGGGTCTGCAAACCCGTGATGAGAGATGCACCTGTAGTTTGCGCTTGCCCGTCGGCACCGTCCTTAACCGGTGCCGGCGGGCAATCCGTCGGCCTTTCTGGCGGGCGGTGCGTGGGGGTCTTCGGACCCACCGGTCTATGGTGCTATTTCATCCCGGTTTGCAGCCACGCATCGTCCGCCACCTCTTCACGGTGGCGCTGTTAAGCACAGCCACGGAAGCCGACGCTATGAACGAATCCGATACCTTCACCTCGTACACCGTTGTTGAGCCCATCAACGACGACACGCCCCTGCCCGACCTGAACTCCCTGCTTGGCATCCTCAAGCGCATGCGCGGCTGCGAGGGGGCTGATGGGCATCCTTGGCCAGAAACCGATGTGTCACCTGGCCGTCGCGTGAGTCTGGCCAGGACCGAGCGCGCGATGGTGGGAGCGCTGACGGTACTGGAGCTGCTGCACGCGGCAGACCGCTGCCGGGTGGCAGCGGATCCGGAGCGGCATTTGGATGAGGGGGTTGTGGATGGGTTGTTTCTGGCTTGCCGGGGGTTGGTTGAGTGGGCATGTCAGCAAGTCAGACCGGACTGACCTGTAAGCGCACTCTTGCTGCGTAAATGGCACTCGTCGCCTCAGCGTCCGCTTTCGGCTAGGAGCGGACACCCTCATGGGCCTGTAAACGCCTAGGCTCCTCCCTTCCTCAGTGCGCCGCGCCCAAGGTGCTGGGCAAGCACTTGTGCAGCGTTGACAGATACCGACAGCACTTTGTCATCGAAGACGCCCTTGAACCCGCCAGCTAGCAGCAGATAGGCAGCATTGAGGCTACGTTGGCACTCATCGTAGACGACACAGCAGGCGTCACCTCGAACCCATACTTCATCGGAAACGTGACCAGCAGCAGAAACTGCAGGCCTCAATCCGCGCTGCGTCACAGCCGCACTGTCGTTTCATCCAGATCAGTACCGCACGGCGCAGCAGCAGCCAGTCGAGGATTGCTCCCGCACACTTCCCAGCGAGCCGCTCGCTCCTCGCCATCAACGAACCGTCGTAGTGGTGGCCGATTAACCACAATGCCCCGCATAGTGAATAGGGCCGGCACGACCACGAGCCTCCGCAACCAGGCCTGCCTTGGCCGGATGGCCGCGGCGCCACGTAGCACAGCGAGACGCTTGATCAAACCGGCAGAACTAACGCTCAACCTCAGACGCACCCCTTATATCGACGCTGAGAGATTATATAGACCATCTTCGTGCAGCAGAGGGGGGGAGACACTGGAACAGCGCACTGTCCATCCAGGTGCTACTCATACCTCTTTAGCGCATCAAGCAATTCAAACACGCTCGTTCTGCCTAGTAATCCAAGAAGAAGATCCACGGATCAATGAGCATGCGCTAGCGAAAGGATGCCGCCCCAGAAGGGGCGGCATCGGTGATTTATCAGAGGGTTACCGACTTGTACTGCGCACGGACCGAGTTTACAAGCCGACTCTTGTTCTTATACTTGAGTACCTCTTCGATCACAGCTGGGCACTCATTAGATAGCACCGGCGAAATCTCACTTAGTTTGCCAATACCAAGGCTATTAAAGGAAGTCCCCAGACGAAGCGCAGCCATCCCGCTAATCAGCCAACGGTCATGTATGAGAATCTGACCCTTGTTGTCGTAGCCGGCCATTGCAATGATTTCAGTAGCCGGCGGCTCGTCATCTGAAATCATTCTCCATTGCGCAAGGAAACTCTCTCGATCAAAGTTAATTCCTTCCACGGCCTTGAGACTTGTCAGCACCGTAACCTGCGCATCAGGACATTCGGCCAGCACCAGCTGCAGAAACTCACAATCCCCACTTGAGAAGTAGGCATCACAAAGGACTACAGAGTCGGATGAATTGCTTCTAAGCCAGAAACGCATGAAGTCCATTGCCTCTTGGCGATGCCCTGGCCTGACAATGAGAGCACTCTCCGATGCTAGACCTGAGGCCGGAATTGAAGCGCGGGATCTGGAAGAACCGATGCGACTCGCAGTACTGAGTGCAATCTCGCTTGATAGCATGATGACCTCAAGCAGTGGTCTGATTCGAGACTCAGCATCCACATCACGCATGCACCTAGACGCCGCGTTCTCTATATACCAAGCGAGCACGGGGTAGGAATCAGGAAGGTACATATCTCCGGCCTGAACAAGTGCGCCAATCATTTTCTTCGGTTCCTTAGCCTGCATCCTACCGCTCACAAGCGAGCAGAGATTACGCTGAGCGGCATCCGACAGGTCTGACGCGCTACTTTGCTGAACCTTTTCCGCATCCTCATCACCAAGTCGCTTCCTTATGCCTTGAATGGCGATGTCTCGATCGAAGCGCTTCTTCATCTCCAGTCGAGCTGGATCCTCATCAGAAAGCTCCGACACCATCTGTGAAAGATCAGCGCTGACGACATCTGCGAGGTCGACCAGATTCCGTCGCCAACGAGAATCTACATCTCGATGACCGCTGTCGAGCGAGATCTTCAGCGCATCCCTCAATGCAGTCTTGGCCAGCGCCGGCGCAACTTCACGCACCGCTCGAATATAGTTCTCAAGCCTTGTGTACTTGTCATAAGAAGCAGGAAGTTCGTCGATCAGTGACCTGGCGTCTGCCAACAACTGCTTCCTCAAATCAAGCATTCGTGCCGGAAGGCACTTAGACACTTCGATGAGAACGTAGGCTCGATCAGCTCGATTGCTTACTGCCTTCGCCCGCAGGATCAACTGATCCCACTCCGGCTGCTTTGCCTCGAGTATCCGCATAGTCTGTGCGAGACAAACAATCAAATAGCCGTCGTGCCTGACATTTTTCAGATCGGGAAGCTTTGCTTGAGCAAGGTCTTGAGCCCTGATAGCAAAGTCTCGCCTCTGCTGACCCGTCAAACGCGTCTTGTTGTCCCGGGACGAAATGGCACGGCAGGCAGGCTCGATCAAAGCCCAAAGCAGCCAATCGTCGTTCACGTTATCCAGCAGCGCCAAGAGGTCCATTAGGTCCTCGTGATCTGGGATCACCCGCGCCTCTTCCAACTCCTGAGATGGTTCCCCGGTACTTTTCCGGGACAGCATCATCCTACCTGTGCGATAGAAGGCCGATGCCTTTTGCTGAGGAGAGAGCGTGTCAAACTCCTGGAGCGCAGTAACAGCATGCGCTACGTACAACGCAGGAGCGGCAATGGCGACTATTGCCGCCGTATCGGCTTCGCTTCCAACATCACTCCCACTTATGAGTGGGCGGATCTTGTCCTTAACAACAGCCTTGCACTCATCGGTGCGCCGCTCACACCAGAATCTTGTTGCCAAATCCGTGTAGATGTTCACACGCGTCGAAGAACACGGTATAGCATCGCAAAGTCTATACATCCGGTCCAGATCAGCCTTCGTCACCGCGCCATACTTCATCAGCGGCCTAAAGGCCCGGGTCATAAGCGCGAGACAGTGAGCAACCACATCGGCAACAGCGCGCTTCCCCAAGGTCTCGCTGCGATTAAGAACCAGTGCTTTTTCGTAAACACTCTCGGCCACCCCAAAATCCTTCTTCGCAAGGATCGGCACAAGAAGATACTGATACTCAACCCGCGAGAAAAGTGAATCAATGCTCTCGACGGCGGAGTTGAATATATCCATCAAATCATCAATACTCTCCTCAGGCTGCTCGGCAACCGCAAAATCCAGAACGTCAATCGCTATACTGCAAACGAAATGAGGATCCCTTGCGCGGAGCGGAAGCTTACGCAGGAAGGTGCTCCACTGCAGAGGCGACTTCGCGGTCACAACCGCTCGCGCGGCGGCAGCCAGAGCAAGATCTCTGGTGTTGTAATCTTCTATGGCACTAATGGCAGCATTGATCTCTGACTCAAGAGCCGAAGACCACGGCCTCTTACATGCCGCGTTTATCACGTTTACTCTAGCATCATCCCTTGACATGGAAGAATTCAGGCGGTTAACGACTTCAAGTGCCTGGGAGACACTATATGTTGCAAGGGAGTGGATTGACCTCTTTAGGACCCTGCCTTGATTTGCACTGTCACATATCAAGGCGTCAATATTTGCAAGTAGATCTTTTCTGAAAACATCGCTAAAACCATCGCTTTCTTCGAGCTTGCGATCAACGTCAACGTCGTCCAAAGCCGAGAGCATGATGGCCAGACAGTCGACTTTTGTCTCCACACTCCCGATGTTATCCACATCAAAGTAGGCGTCGTTCATGCGCGCCGAACAGCGATCGAGGCTGACGCTGTACTCCGCGTGCGCTAGCCGCATCTGTAGCAACGTTAGATCTTTAGACGGAGATGACCGCTCGATTAGCGGTATCTGGCCCTCAATTCTTCTAAGTAAGCTCATCCTTAGACCTTCGTCACCGATGAGGCGAAGGGGAGCAGCCAAGTCCGCAAGGTCCACTGCCTTCGGCACGTACTCTGAATTTGCAACAAGTTGGTCAAGAGCATACGATACAACTTCTGCGGCATTTTTCTCATCACCGCATAGGCCAATAACCCAGCGCAGAAATTGCATCCGTTGCCCAATCTTCATCCCACTAGCGAGTGTAAGCACTTGCTTGGTCGACGACTGATCAACAACTGAACGCAGAGATGACAGCAGTTTCTGCAGCCGTTCATCCGAAATTTCGGATGTAATTCTATCCCCCTGCTCTCCGCCGTCTCTCTGCCCCATGCTCGCGGCAAATGACAGACGCGCGAGCACTTCGTTCCTGGACTTATCCTTAGCCCGCCCACTACGCATTGCCGTATCGAGAATGCTCAATGCGAGGTCCGGCATTACGAATATTAAGTTCTCCGCTATCGAGATGGCAGCATCGCCTAGCTCATCGAAATTAACGGAACGCGCAACCTCACCTATATAATCGGTGATCTGCGGGTCGACCGTCCCTTCTCTTTCTCGCACCCGGCGGCAATACTCGGCAAGCAGCGAGATTCGCGCCTCGTGCGTTGGCGCATTGATTGCCACATCCAATGCTTTATCATCTTTTCCGAGCGCAGCTAGGGCCCCTACTTCCGCCTGAAGATCTTCGGTCGCCATGAGCGCGCCGAAGATGCTTCGCTCCATGGAAAAGCGATAGACATCTACAGCATCCCGAAGCTCGGAGGCGGCTCGGACACCCAGAGACGCTCGCCCCCTTAGTGCAGAGATAGACTGCGTGTGCTTTAGCAAGCTGTCATAATGATCGGCAGATATGCAGCTAACAATTTCTTTGCGCTGCCCCATTAGACGATAGTAGGTCGGCAGAAACTGTAGTGCGATAGGACTTCCCGGGTTGGCCGCGAGGTAGTCGATGAGAAGATTAAGCGCCCGTTCCCGATAGTCTTCTAGCATCCCCGCAGCAATGGCGCGATGCGCCTCAGATGTGAATGAAAAAATAAGCGTATCGGGATCCTCCAGCAGGAAGGGCAATTCGCTGCAGTATGCTCTCAAACCAGGTGCATCCACGCTTTTCACGATGCTTGTGAGCTCCTTCCAAGTTAGCTCCTGCTTTGACTGTCCTAGTACAGCAAGCAGCAGCTTTACACCCGAATCCAAGCTGGGCAAAGCACTGAATTCGAGCTTTACAAAGTCGAGATGCTGCTCAATGTCGGCGGATAGCACTTCATCTGCTGTTCGGCCCGAGGCAACAAGTCGCTTGAAGGATGCGAGGTTTCCTATATTCCCGCGGCAAAGCCTCTTCACCTGCTCGCGTTGCGAAGACGTCAAAACCAAATCTGAAAGATAGGCCTCTGCCTCGTAGTCGCCGAATTTCGGAATGGTGAACGACTTGCTCCTGACGCCTTCGACATATTGGCTCAGAGCGTCATCCGATCCACTGATCAGGAACGAGAAGTTCTCGACCCCAATAGGAAGTAGCTCGGTAATAATCTGGCGAGCGTCATCGAGTGGCACTTGATGAAGGCCATCAACGACAACAAAGAGTCGCGAGCCACGACTTCTCTTTCGCACCTGAAGGACAAGTCGCCTCAGCGCACCTTCGTCAAATGGAGTTTCGGGCACAGGAGATTCCGAAACATACATCCAAAACTGCTCAGCCAAGAGCTGGGTCAAATATTCCAGCGAGTACGAGATTTTGCTAGTCGCTTTTATGAAAAGCGAAAACGTGTTTTGAGGATAGGTCCGACAGAAGTGCGACAACAAGATCGATCGGCCCGCCCCCTGATCTGCCTCTACGAACACAATCAAGTCATCGTTGAAGAGCAGATCTCTCAGGCTCTCCACGTAGTGGTCGCGAGGTACAAAGTCCCTTGGCAGTTGTGGAGGCGAACCAAACTTTGCCTCCAGCGCCCCCTCAACTACCTCTCCATTTAAGACAGACAGCTCGGTCACAGCCCCCCCCCCCCTACGTTAGTCCATTATCCCTAGCCTCCCGCGGTCATCGCGAGAAAGCTACCTTGACAGATGTTAGCACCACACCGGATGGATTGATCCTTCACGACACCACCTTGCTGCGAAGAACACATGGCGGTGCATCGCGGGTCATATTGTCGCAGAGGACACTAAGTGACCATGCAATTCGTTCAAGCAAACGGCCATGTATCCCTAAGAAAGCTCAAAAAGTGACCACATGGCTGTGCGGCGCTCTTAGCCGGCGCAAAACGCTTGTTCCGAATCGCCAATGTTCGGACCAGGCGCGCCTGCACCCGGCGGGACCTGATGATCAACGCAGAAGAAGTCTAAGTAGCTCATGTCCGCTGCCGCCAAGAAGCGGACATTGATCAAGAGCTTAATTATGCCGTGCCCCGGAGTTGAGGTGGATTGAACAAATTGTTAGGGCACACTTGTGGCCGCACCTTGGAGTCACTCCATCTTCCTCAGTTCATGGACCAAGAGCCTTGCTCCATTCTCGTCCACGAGATCTTCATACATGACCGTGCTGTCTCGAAAATGCGGAACTAAGCAATTCAAGACGGCCCTGAGTGCAGCAAGCATCTCCCCTAACCATTTGCCGCCAATTCCGCTCAGGGGATAAGAACTACGATTACTGAGGTAGTCGCGATCCTGATGAGCGATGCACTTGTTGCGATGCTCGCGAGCGAACCCCGCTACAACTGATGCTTTGTCACAGAGTTTCTGCACCTCACCCTGCAGGTCTTCATCGGAGAGTAGCGGAGGTAGAGACTGAATCTTAAGGATTCTTCTTCTTGCTCGTGGGTTGTCAAAGAACGTGAAGTTCCACGAGCTTTCGGTACAACTCATAGGAGCTGGCTCAAAGCTCTTGTCCCATCGAGGAAATATACTCACTGCCGACTCCATCCATGGAACCAAGTACCTGTAGGCGCGCGCCCCAACCAACTAACAGTCGACCCCTGGTACGGTCATACGAAGTATCCACCAAGCAAATGGCGGGCTTCCCCCTGATACAGCCCGATACTAGGGCGGCTGGATCCGGCTAACAAGCCCACTTGAAGTCGAACCTAGCTCTATCTGACACCACAAACAACAAGGGCGCCTCTCGGCGCCCTCGTTCTTTCAACTCATTCCCACTCAATAGTCGCAGGCGGCTTCCCCGAGATGTCATAAACCACCCTCGACACCCCCCGCAGCTCATTGATGATCCGGTTGCTCACCGTACCCAGGAACTCATACGGCAGATGCGCCCAATGCGCCGTCATGAAATCAATCGTCTCCACGGCCCGCAGCGCAATCACCCACTCATAAGCCCGCGCGTCACCCACCACGCCCACCGACTTCACCGGCAGGAACACGGCAAACGCCTGGCTGGTCTTGTCGTACAGATCGGCCTTGCGCAGCTCATCAATGAAGATGGCATCGGCCTTGGCCAGCAGCTCGGCGTATTCGCGCTTCACTTCGCCCAGGATACGCACGCCCAGGCCCGGGCCCGGGAACGGATGGCGGTAGACCATGGTGCGCGGCAGGCCAAGCTCGACGCCCAGGCGGCGCACTTCGTCCTTGAACAGTTCGCGCAGTGGTTCCACCAGGCCCAGCTTCATGTGCTCCGGCAGGCCGCCCACGTTGTGGTGGCTCTTGATCACGTGTGCCTTGCCGGTCTTGCTGCCAGCCGACTCGATCACGTCCGGGTAGATGGTGCCCTGTGCCAGCCACTTGGCGTTCTTCAGCTTGCTCGACTCTTCGTCGAAGATCTCAACGAACAGGTTGCCGATGATCTTGCGCTTGGCTTCCGGGTCGCTCACGCCTTCCAGTGCGGCGAAGTAACGGTCAGCGGCGTTCACGCGCACCACCTTCACGCCCATGTGCTCGGCGAACATCGCCATCACCTGGTCGCCTTCCTGCCAGCGCAGCAGGCCGGTATCCACGAACACGCAGGTCAGCTTCTCGCCGATGGCCTTGTGCAGCAGCGCGGCCACGACCGATGAATCGACGCCACCGGACAGGCCCAGGATCACTTCGTCATCGCCCACCTGTTCGCGCACGCGGGCGATCTGGTCGTCGATGATGTTGGCGGCGGTCCACAGGGTCTGGCAGCCACACACATCCACCACGAAGCGGCGCAGCAGCGCCTGGCCCTGCAGGGTGTGGGTCACTTCCGGGTGGAACTGCACGCCGTACCAGCGCTTTTCTTCGTTGGCCATGGCGGCCACCGGAATGCGGTCGGTGGTGGCGGTGATGGTGAAGCCAGGCGGCGCAACAGAGACGTGGTCGCCGTGGCTCATCCAGACATTCAGCTTCGGCTCGCCGCCGTGGTCGCTCAGGCCCTTGAACAGTGCATCGGGGTTGATCACGTTCACTTCGGCGTGGCCGAATTCGCGCTGGTCAGCCGCTTCGGTGGCACCGCCCAGCTGCGCGGCCAGGGTCTGCATGCCGTAGCAGATGCCGAAGATCGGCAGGCCGCTGTCGAACACTTCCTGCGGCGCGGCCGGGGCGCCCGGCAGCGTGGTCGATTCCGGGCCACCGGACAGGATGATGCCCTTGGCGCCAAACGCGGCGATCTCGGCCGGGTTGTGGTCCCACGCCCAGATTTCGCAGTAGACGCCCAGCTCGCGGATGCGGCGGGCGATCAGCTGCGTGTACTGCGCGCCGAAATCGAGGATGAGGATCTTGTCGTTATGGATGTTGGTCATGGCGCCCCGGCAATGCAGTAGGGAAAACGAAATCAGATTTACGGCGGCAGATGGAGAAAGAGGAACGGGAAGTGCTTCCCCGTTCCTCTTTGCTCGGCCCGCGTCAGGCGCGGTAGTTCGGCGGCTCTTTGGTGATCGTCACGTCGTGGACGTGGCTCTCACGCTGGCCGGCGCCGCTGATCTTCACGAACTTGGGCTTGCTGCGCATCTCGTCGATGGTGGCGCAGCCCACGTAGCCCATGGTGGCGCGCAGGCCGCCCATCAGCTGGTGGATGATGCCGCCCACCGGGCCGCGGTACGGCACGCGGCCTTCGATGCCTTCCGGCACCAGCTTGTCGGCGGTGGCGGCGTCCTGGAAGTAGCGGTCCTTCGACCCCTTCTCCATGGCAGCCAGCGAACCCATGCCGCGGTAGCTCTTGTAGGAACGGCCCTGGTACAGCTCGGTCTCGCCCGGCGATTCCTCGGTACCGGCCAGCAGGCCGCCGACCATGATGGTCGAGGCACCGGCGGCCAGCGCCTTGCCGATGTCGCCCGAGTAGCGGATGCCACCGTCGGCGATCAGCGGGATGCGGTCCTGCAGCGCTTCGGCCACCAGGTCGATGGCGGTGACCTGCGGCACGCCGACGCCGGCGACGACGCGGGTGGTGCAGATCGAGCCCGGGCCGATGCCGACCTTGACCGCGTCCGCGCCGCTGTCCAGCAGCGCCAGTGCGGCTTCGCCGGTGCAGATGTTGCCACCGATGACCTGCACGTTCGGGAAGTTCTTCTTGACCCAGCTGACGCGGTCCAGCACGCCCTGCGAGTGGCCGTGCGCGGTATCGACCACGATCACGTCCACGCCGGCGGCGACCAGCGCTTCCACGCGGCGGTCGGTATCGCCACCCACGCCGACCGCAGCGCCGACCAGCAGGCGGGTCGACAGATCCTTGGCAGCGTTCGGGAAGTCGGTGTTCTTCTGGATGTCCTTGACGGTGATCAGGCCACGCAGTTCGAACGAGTCATTGACCACCAGCACCTTTTCGATGCGGTTGCGGTGCAGCAGCTGCAGCACTTCATCAGACGCGGCGCCTTCCTTGACCGTGATCAGGCGATCCTTCTTGGTCATGATGTGGCGGACCGGATCGTCCAGCTCGGTCTCGAAGCGCATGTCGCGATGGGTCACGATGCCGGCCAACTGGCCGTCGCTGCCCACCACCGGCACGCCGGAGATGTTGTGCGCCTGGGTCAGGGCCAGCACGTCGCGGATGGTGGTTTCCGGGCCGACGGTGATCGGGTCGCGGATGACACCGGCCTCGAACTTCTTGACCTTGGCCACTTCCGCGGCCTGCTGTTCCAGGCTGAGATTCTTGTGGATGATGCCCATGCCGCCGAGCTGGGCCATGGCAATGGCCAGGCGGGCTTCGGTGACGGTATCCATGGCGGCGGACAGGATCGGAAGCTTCAGCTTCAGGTCTCGGGTCAACCGCGTTTCGAGGTTGACGTCCTTGGGCAGGATGGTCGAGTGGGCGGGGACGAGCGAGACGTCGTCGTAAGTGAGTGCTTCAGCCTGGATGCGCAGCATCGGCATACCCGAGATGTGGGGAAGCGCGACATTTTACCCTGTTTTCGCGCCGCGTGGCAGGGGGGAGATGCGACGCAGTGTCGCGCGGGCGGCGATTGGTTCAGGGGGCGGTGAAACCTGCCTCGGTGGGTGCGGACCGTTGGTCCGCACTACCTTCATACACCTGTGCACCGGCATTGTGCCGACCAACGGTCGGCACCCACCTTGACCTTGAGAGGATCACCTGGGCCAGCCCTGGGGCATCTTTGGTAGGTGCGGACCGTTGGTCCGCACTACCCTTCAGACACCTGTGCCCCAGCATTGTGCCGACCAACGGTCGGCACCCACCAACAGCAGATAGCCCCAATTGGGGTCAGCTCAGCGCTTCCGCCGCTTCCAGGGTGTTCTGCATCAGCGTGGCCACGGTCATCGGGCCCACGCCGCCCGGCACCGGGGTGATCCAGCTGGCCCGCTGGGCGGCCGCTTCAAACCCCACGTCGCCCACCAGCCGGCCGTCATCCAACCGGTTGATACCGACGTCGATCACCACCGCGCCCGGCTTCACCCACTCGCCCGGCACGATGCCCGGGCGGCCCACCGCCACCACCAGGATGTCGGCGTTGCGCACGGCCTGTTCCAGCACGTCCTTGGGGGTGAACTTGTGGCAGCTGGTCACGGTGCAGCCGGCGATCAGCAGCTCCAGGCCCATCGGGCGGCCAACGTGGTTGCTCACGCCCACGATGGTGGCGTTGCGGCCGCGGACCGGCTGGTCGGTGTGGCCCAGCAGCGTGGTGATGCCGCGCGGGGTGCACGGGCGCAGGCCGAACTCGCGCAGGGCCAGGTGGCCGACGTTTTCCGGGTGGAAGCCGTCCACGTCCTTGCGCGGGTCGATGCGCTGGATCAGCCGGCGCGCGTCGGGGATGCCAGGCAGCGGCAGCTGGATCAGGATGCCGTTGATCTTCGGGTCGGCATTGAGCTGGTCGATCAGGTCGAGCAGCTCGGCCTCGGTGGTACCGGCCGGCAGGTCGTAGTCATGCGCCTCGATGCCGACCTTCTCGGCGGCACGGCGCTTGTTGCGCACGTACACGGTCGAGGCCGGGTCGCCACCGACCAGCACCACGGCCAGGCCCGGGCGGCTGCCACCGGCGGCCACGCGGGCGTCGACGCGCACCTTCAGGCTGTCGAGCAGGTCCTCGGCGATACGGCGGCCATCGAGGATGCGGGCAGGATGCGGGGCGGCGGAATCAGTCATCGGAGGCAGGCGTGGGGCGGCGGGGACGCTATTGTCCCTGATTCAGGCCCCCTCGCCCACCGCCACGGCATCGACCGACCCGCCCCTGTAGAGCCGAGCCTGCGCTCGGCTCACGCGCGCAGCGCGGCTTTTTCGCAACCTGACCGAAGAGCGGCCGAGCATGGGCTCGGCTCTACAACCGACCGCCCCGCCCTTGTAGAGCCGAGCCTACGCTCGGCTCTACTCTTCCTCTTCCGGCATATCCTGCGGGTTCAGCGTCTTGCTCTCGCGCTTCGGCGCGGTGAACGGCGTCGGCGTCGGCACGCCCTGGCCGGCGTTGCCAAACACCATCTTGGCGCCGGCATTCAGACCACCACCAGCAATTTCCAACTCGAAACGCTCGGCATCGCGGCGGCGGATCTGCTCGGCAATCTCCACCGCGTCATCCTCATCCGCACCCAGTTCCACCAGCGCGGCCTGGCCGAACAGCACCGCCGATTCAAACGTCTCGCGGATCTGGAAATCGACACCGGCATGGATCAGCCGCAGCGAATGCTCGCGGTCGAACGAGCGCACCATCAGCTTGGCCTGCGGGAACTCGTGCGACACCAGCTCAACAATGCGATCAGCCGCCTCGGCCTTGTCCACGCACACCGCAATCGCACGTGCGGTGGCCGCGCCGGAAGCATGCAGCACATCCAACCGCGTGCCGTCGCCGTAGTAGATCTTGAAACCGAACCGCGCCGCGCTCTGGATCATCTCCACATCGTTGTCGATGATGGTCACGTCCACGTCGCGCGCCAGCAGCGACTGGCTGGCGACCTGGCCGAAGCGGCCGAAGCCGATCAGCAGCACACTGCCGGACAGGCCCTCGGCCTCGTCCACGCCGTCCATGTTCACCGTCGGCTTCGGTGCGATGCGCTTGTAGAGCAGCACCACCAGCGGGGTCAGCGCCATCGACAGCACCACCACGGCGGTGAAGTTGGCATTGATCTCCAGGTTGATCACACCGGCCGATGCCGCGGCGGAGAACAGCACGAAGGCGAACTCGCCGCCCTGTGCCATCAGCACGCCACGGTCCAGCGCCTGCGCGTGGTCGCTGCCCATGATGCGCGCGACCACGTAGATGCACAGCGCCTTGGCTGCCATCAGCGCCAGCACCAGGCCGAGGATCAGCTGCCAGTTGCCAGCCACCACGCCCAGGTCCAGCGCCATGCCCACGCTGAGGAAGAACAGGCCGAGCAGGATGCCGCGGAACGGTTCGATGTCCGCTTCGATCTGGTGGCGGAAGGTCGATTCGCTCAGCAGCACGCCGGCCAGGAACGCGCCCATTGCCATCGACAGGCCGGACAACTGCATCAGCAGCGCCGCACCCAGCACCACCAGCAGCGCGGCGGCGGTCATCACCTCGCGCGCCTTCGATTCGGCCAGCACGCGGAACAGCGGATTGAGTAGGAAGCGGCCGACCAGCACCAGGCCGACGATGGCGCCGACACCGATGGCCACCGACAGCCAGCGCGAACCCTCGCCGTCGGCACTGCCCGCGCTCGGGCCCATCCAGGCTACCAGCGCCAGCAACGGCACGATCAGCAGGTCTTCGAACAGCAGGATGGAGACGATCTTCTGCCCCGACGGCAGCGCGATGTCACCGCGCTCGGCCAGCAGCTGCATCACCACCGCGGTGGAGGTGAGCACGAAGCCGGTGGCGCCGATGAAGGCCACCTGCCACGGGAGGCCGAACAGCTTGGCGATGCTGGTCAACACCAGCGCACAGGTGACGATCTGCAGCGTGCCCAGCCCGAAGATCTCCTTGCGCAGGCTCCACAGGTGCGAGGGCCGCATTTCCAGGCCGATCACGAACAGGAACATCACCACGCCGAGTTCGGCGGTATGCAGGATCGCCTGCGGGTCGGAGAACCAGCCCAGCCCGAACGGTCCGATCGCCAGGCCGGCAGCGAAGTAGCCCAGCACCGAGCCCAGGCCGGCCCGGCGGAACAAAGGCACCATCACCACCGCCGCGCCCAACAGGGCGACGACCTTGACCAGCTCGCTGGTCGCTGCTTCTACCGCCATGCGGTGTTTTCCCCAAGATCCAGAATCGGGTTCAACAATAGAGCAATGCCGATGACGGCAATAGCACGCATGTTGCGCCGGATTGTCTTGGAGGTGGAACGATGCAGGGAGCGACCCCCGGCATCATCCCGAAACCATGCACATGCTTGGGTGGGCGCCATGACCTGTAGAGCCGAGCCCACGCTCGGCTGCTCTTCGTGCCGAGGCCTGAAGCAGCCGAGCACGGGCTCGGCTCTACAGTAGATCCACGCCATGCGTGGATGACGCACGACCGTCATGCCCCAGTAGATGCACGCCATGCGTGGATGACGCACAACCGCCGCGCCCCGGTAGATCCACGCCATGCGTGGATGAATCCCCGGCCAGCTTCACCCACCCCGGCAAAACGCGGCGTAATCGATATACCCCGGGAACGGCACACCCGGCGCGCACACCGGACACTGCGGGTCCGGCCGGATGCCGGTCTCGCGGAAGCGCATGCCCAACGCGTCGAAGCGCAGCAGCCGCCCCACCAGCGGCTCGCCAATACCCAGCAACAGCTTCAGCACCTCGGTGGCCTGCAGGACGCCGGCCAACCCGGGCAGCACGCCCAGCACCCCGGCCTCGGAACAGTTCGGCGCGAACTCCGGCGGCGGCGGTTCCGGGAACAGGCAGCGGTAGCACGGCGCCACGCCACGCTGGCGACCGGCGTCAAACACGCTGACCTGGCCGTCGAAGCGCTCGATGGCGGCATACACCAGCGGCTTGGCGTGCTTGATGCAGGCGTCGTTGAGCAGGTAGCGCAGCGGGAAGTTGTCCGACCCATCCAGCACCACGTCCACGCCCTCCAGCAGCGCATCCACGTTCTCGGACGTGACCCGCTCGGGAACGGGCTCGACGTCGATCGACGGGTTCAACGCCAGCAGCCGCTCGCGCGCCGAATCGACCTTGAGCTGGCCCACGCTGGCTTCGGTATGCACGATCTGCCGGTGCAGGTTGCTGCGTTCCACCCGGTCATGGTCGGCGAAACGCAGGTGCCCTACCCCAGCTGCGGCCAGGTAGAACCCAGCCGGTGCGCCCAGCCCACCCGCGCCCAGCACCAGCACGCGCGACTGCTGCAGCCGGCGCTGGCCGGCCTCGCCCACCTGTGGCAGCAGCAGGTGGCGCGAATAGCGGTCGTAGAAGTCGCGGTCGGCGGCGCTGGCCAGCGGCTGCACCAGCGGCAGCGACTGCTCGCGCCAGGCCACGGTACCGCCGGTCACGGAAGCGACGTGGGTGTAGCCGGCCTGCAGCAGGAACTGCGCAGCATCGGCCGAGCGCTTGCCGCTCTGGCAGATCAGCAGGATCTCCTGGTCGCGCCGCGGCAGATGCGCGGCCGGGTCGGCCTGCAGTTCGCCCTTGGCCACGCCACGCGCGCCCTCGGCCATGCCGCCGGCCCGTTCGTGCGCCTCGCGCACATCGATCAGCACCGCGCCATGGGCCAGGCGCTCGCGTGCCTGTGCGGGGGAAAACTCTTGGATGCTCATGGCCGCATTATCACGCACGTGGCGGCAGGCCGCGTTGACCAGAATCTGTAGAGGCGAGCCCATGCTCGGCTGGCGCGCGTAGCGCGCCTGCGGCAATGCGCGAAAAGCAGCCGAGCGCAGGCTCGGCTCTACAGGTCCACCGCAAGCCTACGGTAGCGCCAGCCCCGCGCCCGGGATCAGATCCCATTTCCCAACAACGAAAAAGGCGGCCCTGCGGCCGCCTTCCCGTGAATCACTTGCCCTTGACGTGCTTCATCAAGCGCCGCTTGGACTTGATCTGCCGCTCGGTGAGGACGTTCTTCTTGCCCTCGTACGGGTTGGTACCCTCGCGGAAGATGAAGCTCACTGGCGTGCCGATCAGCTTGAAGCGCTTGCGGAAGAAGTTCTCCAGGTAGCGCTTGTACGACTCCTGCAGCTCCTTCAGGCGGGTGCCGTGCACGATGAAGGTCGGCGGGTTGGAACCGGCCGGGTGCACGTAGCGCAGCTTGGAGACGTGGCCGCGGATGGTCGGCGGCGGGTTGGTCTCGTAGGCCACTTCCAAGGCCTTGTTCACTTCGCTGGTGGTGAAGGTCTTGTTGGCCGATTCGTGCGCACGGTGCACCGCGCGGAACAGCTCGCGCAGGCCCGAGCCGTGCTTGGCCGAAATGCGCACCGATTCGGCCCACGGCACGAAGCCCAGCTTCAGCGACAGCATGGTCTCGGCCTGCTCGCGCTGGTACTCGGTCAGGCCATCCCACTTGTTGATGGCGATCACCAACGCGCGGCCGGCGTCGAGCACGGCACCGAGCACGGTGGCGTCCTGGTCGGTCACGCCTTCGGTGGCGTCGAGCATCAGCACGGCCACCTGGCACTGCTCGATCGACTGCATGGTCTTGACCACCGAGAACTTCTCGACGACCTCGTCCACGCGCGAGCGACGGCGCAGGCCGGCGGTATCGATCAGGCGGTACTCGCGACCGTCGCGCTCCAGGTCCACTGCGATCGAGTCGCGGGTGGTGCCCGGCACGTCGGAGGCGATCATGCGCTCCTCGCCGAGGATGCGGTTGACCAGGGTCGACTTGCCCACGTTCGGGCGGCCGACGAAGGCGATGCGGATGCGGTTCGGATCGTTGTCCAGCTCTTCGCCGCTACCTTCTTCCGGCAGGCGCTGGATCACTTCGTCCAGCAGGTCGTCCAGGCCCTGGCGATGCGCGGCCGAGACGGCCAGCATTTCGCCGAAACCGTAGCGGGCGAACTCGGAGCGGACGCTGTCCTCGTCGGTACCGTCGATCTTGTTGATCAGCAGCAACGTCGGGCGCGACAGCTTGCGCAGCCACGCCAGGATCTCGTCGTCCAGCGCCGAGGTGCCCTCGCGGGCATCGACGACGAACAGGATCAGGTCCGCTTCGGCAGCCGCCGCACGCGCCTGGCGGGTGGTGGCACCGGCCAGGCCTTCGTCCTCACCGGCAATACCGCCGGTATCCACGACGAGGAAATGATTGTCCTCGTCGAGGCGGCAGACGCCGTAGTTGCGATCACGGGTGACGCCGGGCTGGTCATGGACCAGGGCGTCACGGGTGCGGGTCAACGCATTGAAAATGGTCGACTTGCCGACATTCGGCCGTCCAACCAGGGCGACCAAAGGCAGCATCGCGAGTACTCCGTATTAATTTGCCAACCGGAAGGCGGTCAGCTTGCCATCCACGTTCTGCACCAGCAGCACCCCGTCTGCGACGACCGGCTGGGCCAGCAGGGCGTCACCGCCACTCTTTGCCCGTGCCGCCATCGCACCATCGGAGGCCTGCAGCCAGTGCACGTATCCCTTGTAGTCGCCGACCACGACGTAGTCGCCATGCAGCGCCGGGCCGGTCAGCGAGCGACGGGCCAGTGCCGTCTGCGACCACATGGCTGCGCCGCTGGCCTTGTCCAGGCCGAACACGCCGCCCTTGTTGTCGGTCACGAACACATTGCCCGACGACACCGCCACGCCACCCGCACCGCCGTGGTCGCGCGCCCACAGCGGGCGACCGGTCGGGCCTTCGATGGCCATGGTCTGGTTCTTGAAGCTGCTCACGAACAGGGTGTTGCCATCCAGCACCGGCGCGCCGTCCACATCGGCCATGCGCTCCAGCTCGGTACGGCCTTCACCGTTGCCCACGTTCTGTTCCCACAGGGTGCGGCCATCCTGCTGGGCCAGGGCGGCAACCGCGCCCTCGTCCTTGCCGATGAACAGCACGCCCGGGCCGGTCACCACCGGTGCGTTGCCACGCACGGTCAGCGCCGGCAGCTCGCTCGGGTTGAACCACTTCTGGGTGCCGTTGCCGGCATCGAACGCAGTGATACGGCCGTCGTTGCTGCGCACGTAGACCGCGCCCTGGGCGATGGCCGGCGCGGCGATGACTTCACCCGGAACACGGGCGCGCCACTTTTCGCTGCCGTCGTTGATGTCCAGCGCGATGACCTGGCCATCGAGCGTGCCGATCACGACCAGGTTCTCACCGACACCCGGGCCACCGGACAGACGCAGCTTGGCCTTCTTCTTTTCCTTCTGCGGCTCCCAGGTCCAGACCTTCTTGCCGGTCTGCAGGTCGATGGCGTGCACGCCACCGGTGATCGCCGCAGCGAACACGTGGCCGTTGGCCACGGCCGGGCCCTGGCGCACGCCGATGCGGCGCTCGCCCTTGCCGAGGTTGACCGACCAGGCCTTGTTGACCTTCAGGGTCGGCTCGAACTTGACCAGCTCAGCCGGTTCCTGTGCCTTCTTCGCGGCCGCGTCCTTGCCGGCGAACCAGCCCTTCATGGTGCTGCAGCCGGTCAGGGCCATGCCCATCAGGAGCACGGTGGCGACGCGGGTGATCATGACCTTCTGACTCATCAAACCGACTCCGCAGGGGCGGCGACGGTGCCGCCGGCGTCCATAACCTTGGTTTCCAGCAGGCGCCGCTGCGGCGCTGCCACGTCCAGCGTCTTCAGCGCCTTCTCGTACTGTGCGCGGGCCTCATCGCGCTTGCCCTGCGCCATCAGCGCATCGCCATGGATTTCCAGGCTGCTGCTGTCGGTGGCGCTGCCCAGCAGCTTGATCGCCTCGTCGCTCTTGCCGGTGGCCACCAGCAGGCGGGCCACGCGCTGGTCGACCACGCGCTGCAGGTCACCTTCAACCTTCACGCCGCGCAGGGTAGCCAGGGCTTCTTCGTTCTTGCCCGCGTCGACCTGGGCCTTGGCCAGCTGCAGCGCCGCCAGGTCGCCGTAGATGCTGGACGGGCCGGCTTCGAGCGCCTTGACCGCCTTGGCGGCGTCGTCAAGCTTGTTCTGCTGCAGGCCAACGAGCGCCTTCTGGTACTCGACATTGGCCGAGGCCAGCTTGCCGCCCTGATCCTTCTGGTACCACTGCCAGCCGGCAATGGCACCGATGGCGATGACCACGCCACCGAGGATGCTGGCGCCATTCTTCCGCAGCCAGCTGCGGACGCGTTCACTTTGTTCGTGCTCGTCGAGCAGATCGTCGATCGCCATGCGTACTCTCGCCCCGCCCATCGGGAGGGACCATTGGAATTAATCGAAGGTGGTGAAACCGCGCCTCAGTGCGAAACCGGGACTACGGAGCCTTCAGAGGATACCTGAAAGCGTGCCACGTTGGCTCGCTGGTAGGGGGTCAGATCGACGATAGCGCCGTTCTGCTGAACCTGGACCGCCGAGGCGTTGCCCAGGGTCACCCGGGTCACCTGGCCCGGCGTGAAGCTGCGGCTCTCGCCGGATTTGATCAGCGCCTTCTCGACAGTGCTGCCGTCCGGGCCGCCGATATCGACCCAGCTGTCGCCACTGAACTGCATGTCCAGCGTATTGGCGGCAGCGGCCGGTGCCGGGGCTGGACGCGGCACCGGGGCCAGCGAGGCCACGTACGGAGTGGCGGCCGGCTTGCTGGCCGGAGCGCTCGCCACGTCCGCCACCGCGGCCGGCTCGACGCCGGCGGCAGAGGGGGTGACCGGCACGGCGGCCGGAATCGCGTCCAGCGAGGCGGTGTTCGGCGACGGCGTCGCACTGCCATCGAAATGACCACGGGTGGCGAACCACACCGGCACTGCCAGCACCGCGGTGATACCGACGTACAGCACGCGACGGCCGAGATTCTCGGCAATGCGGCGCGCACGCGGGGTATGGGTATGGCTGACCAGGGTAGGCGGCACCACCGGGCCGACCTGGGCCTGCTCCAGCAGCTCTCCCACGTCCACGTCCAGAAGCCGCGCATAGCTGCGCAGCTGGCCGCGCACGAACACCGGCGCGCCAAGCTTCTGCCATTGTTCTTCTTCCAGCGACCTGACCACCTGGACCGGCATGCGCAGGCGCGAGCCGACATCTTCGAGGGTCAGTCCGGCCGCCTCGCGGGCCTGGCGCAGGCGGGCGCCGCAGCCGGCCGCAGTCTCGAGAGCGCTCACAGTCTGGTCATCAATCACAATGCATCAACCCTGGAGTTAGGAGCCCGCTTCCTGCGGAAATTCCTGTCGAATCCGCTGAAGATAGCGATCAGATGCCGCCCGATCACCCAGCCGCGCTTCGATTTGAGACGCAAGTTGTAACACGGAACGCGTTGCGGGTGCAGCCGCAATCCTACGTTCGGCGAAGGCCCGGGCCTCCATGAAGCGGCCCTGGCGGAAGCTGAGCTGCGCCATCGCCTCCAGCGCGACCGGGTTTCCCGGCAGCACCGACAGCGCCGCGCGCAGGTCGCCTTCGGCACGTTCAAGTTGGCCAGCGTCCAGTGCACAGCTGCCCGCATTGGCCTGGGATTCGGCCGGTGTGGCGTAGCCCGGCGCCTGCAGCGCTCGATCGAACCACGCCAGCGACTCGGCCGGCCGCCCCTGCTGGCACAGCCACGCCCCGTAATTGTTGAGGATGTCACCGCGCTGCGGCGCCTGTTCGGCCGCCCTGCGGAAGCTCTCGCCCGCTTGCTGGCTCCGGCCACGGCGCTCATCGATGCCGGCCAGCAGCACCAGCGCATCCGGCGAGTCGGGCGCCAGCTTCAGCGCCTCGCGCGCCTTGCGTTCGGCCGCATCCAGGTTGCCGACCTGCATGTCACGGGCAGCCAGCGCCAGCAGATCCTGCAGGCGCACCTGGCGCCGCACGCTGTCCGGATCTCGCACCGAATAGACCGGCGCTTCGCTGGGGCCCAGCTTGGCCTTGGGTTGGGATTTGCAGCCGCCGACCGCAACGGCCAGCACGCCTGTGAGAAGCGCCAGCCAGAGGCGGTCAGGCCGCGGCATCGCTCCCCTTCCCCGCCTGCAGCGTCTTGTTGAACTCCGCCTGGCGGCGGGTGCGGTCCATCACCTGGCCCTTGAGCTGGCCACAGGCGGCGTCGATGTCGTCGCCACGGGTGCGGCGGACCATCGTCAGCACGTTGCTGTCGAGCAGGATCTTCTGGAAGGCGCGGATGTTGGCCTCCTCGGAACGCTCGTAGCGGGTGCCCGGGAACGGATTGAACGGGATCAGGTTGACCTTGCCCGAATCCTTGGCCTGCACCGCGTTGTCGAACTGGCGCATCAGGCGGGCCAGCTCGCGGGCATGCTCGGGCTTGTCGTTGACGCCCTTCATCAGGGTGTATTCAAAGGTGACCGATTCGCGGCGCTTGTTGGCGCGCAGGTAGCGTGCGCACGAGGCCATCAGCTCGGCGATCGGGTACTTCTTGTTGAGCGGCACCAGCGTCTCGCGCAGTGCGTCGTTCGGCGCATGCAGCGACACCGCCAGCGACACGTCGCTTTCGGCAGACAGGCGGTCGATCTGCGGCACCAGGCCGGAGGTCGACAGGGTCACTCGCTTGTTGGCCAGGCCGTAGCCCAGGTCGTCGCGCATCACGCTCATGGCGCGCACGACGTTGTCGAAATTCATCAGCGGCTCGCCCATGCCCATCATCACCACGTTGGTGAGGCGGCGCATCTGGTGCGGCACGTTGCCCAGGTGGCGTGCGGCAACCCACACCTGGCCGATGATCTCGGCGGTGGTCAGGTTACGGTTGAAGCCCTGGGTGGCGGTGGAGCAGAACGTGCAGTTCAGGCCGCAACCGACCTGCGAGGACACGCACAACGTGCCGCGGGTCTTGTCCGGGATGTACACGGTCTCGATGGCGTTCTTGCCATCCACGCCCATCGCCAGCAGCCACTTGTGGGTGCCGTCGGCGGAGGGCTTGTCGAACACGATGTTCGGAACCAGCACCTCGGCATGGGCCTGCAGCTTGGCGCGCAGGACCTTGCCGAGGTCGGTCATTTCATCGAAATCGGTGACGTAGCGATGGTGGATCCACTTCATCACCTGATGGGCACGGAACTTCTTCTCGCCGAGAACCTCGACGAAAAACTTCTCCAGGCCCGCGCGATCGAGGTCGAGCAGGTTCTGCTTGCCAGCCGTGGGTGCCGACTTCGGCAGCGGCTGGATGGCGGGGGACTGTACGACCTCGTTCACGGCATTACTCTCAGCGCGAGACGACTTCGGTGGCGGCGAAGAAGTAGGCGATCTCAATCGCGGCATTCTCGACCGAGTCCGAGCCGTGTGCGGCGTTGGCATCGATGGATTCGGCGAAGTCGGCGCGGATGGTGCCCGGCGCGGCTTCCTTCGGGTTGGTGGCGCCCAGCAGGTCGCGGTGGGCCAGGACGGCGTTCTCGCCTTCCAGGGCCTGGATCATCACCGGGCCGGAGATCATGAACTCGACCAGCGCGTTGAAGAACGGACGCTCGCGGTGCACGGCATAGAAGCCTTCGGCTTCACGGCGCGACAGCTGCTTGTACTTGGCGGCCACGACCTTCAGGCCGGCCTTCTCGAAGCGGGCGTAGATTTCGCCGATGACGTTCTTGGCAACGGCGTCCGGCTTGATGATCGAAAGGGTGCGCTCCAGCGCCATGGGATGTCTCCAATGGAATCGGGCCGCTGATGGCCCGAAGGGTAACATGAAAAAAACCCGCGTCGGGACGCGGGCTTAGCCTGATAAACGTAGGCGAATTGTAAAAGATAACGTGGCCGGGTGGTAGAGGGCCATGTGGCCCTGTTGTAGCGCCGAGCCCATGCTCGGCTGGCCTTTGGGCCGAAGAGCAGCCGAGCGCGGGCTCGGCTCTACAGGTTCAGGTCCACCCATTCACCCACCTGAGTGAAATCTGACCGGAGCGGCCGATTTTGCTGCACTGCAAAATGCCATACGGTACCGTCTGGTCCTAGTATCAAACAATCGTTTGATTAAGGTCTGCCCGCCGATGGCCAAACCCGCCCACTTCTCGACCAAGGACCGGATCCTCGGCGCGGCCGAGGAGCTGTTCGCCCAGCACGGCTTCGCCGGCACCTCGCTGCGCCAGGTGACCAGCCAGGCCGACGTCAACATTGCCGCGGTCAACTACCACTTCGGTTCCAAGGAAAATCTGGTCAATGAGGTCTTCCGCCGCCGCATGGACGAGATGACCGGCGCGCGCCTGGCGCAGCTGGAGCGGGCCCGCAGCGAACACCCCGGCGAACTGCGCCCGGTGCTGGCCGCCTTCGTCGAGCCGGCCCTGGCGCTGGCCCAGGACCGCCAGAACGGCGGCGCCTTCGTGCGCGTGATTGCCCGCGCCTACGCCGAGAAGAACGACAACCTGCGCAAGTTCCTGTCCGACCACTACGGCCACGTGCTGCGTGCGTTCGGCAAGGCCATCGGCGAGTGCGTGCCCGGCCTGAGCAAGGAAGAGCTGTACTGGCGCCTGGACTTCCTGGCCGGCTCGCTCACCTATGCCATGGCCGACTTCGGGCTGATCAAGCGTCCCGCCGGTGTCACCGAAGCGGCGCATCGTGCCCATGCCGCCCACGAACTGATCCATTTCGCCGAAGCCGGGTTCCGCGCCGCCGCACGTGCCAGCGCCCTGCCCGCTTCCCTTTGATTCCACCCAGTAACTGCTGACCAACAAAGGCCCTACACCATGTCCAATTCCCTGCTAGTCCGCCGCGCCGCCGTGCTGGGTGCCGGCGTCATGGGTGCCCAGATCGCCGCCCACCTCACCAACGCCGGCGTCGACACCGTGCTGTTCGACCTGCCTGCGAAGGAAGGTCCGGCCGATGGCATCGTGCTGAAGGCGATCGCCAACCTGGGCAAGCTGAGCCCGGCGCCGCTGGCCAGCAAGTCGCTGGCCGAAGCCATCACCCCGGCCAATTACGACTCCGGCCTGGAGCAGCTGAAGGACTGCGACCTGATCATCGAGGCCATCGCCGAGCGCATGGACTGGAAGCAGGACCTGTACAAGAAGATTGCGCCGTTCGTGGCCGACCACGCGGTGCTGGCCTCCAACACCTCGGGCCTGGGCATCAACAAGCTGGCCGACGTGCTGCCCGAACAGCTGCGCCACCGCTTCTGCGGCGTGCACTTCTTCAACCCGCCGCGCTACATGCACCTGGCCGAGCTGATCCCGGCCACCACCACCGACGCCGCCGTGCTGGAAGGCCTGGAAGAGTTCCTGGTCACCACCCTGGGCAAGGGCGTGGTGTACGCCAAGGACACCCCGAACTTCATCGGCAACCGCATCGGCGTGTTCTCGATCCTGTCCACCATCCACCACACCCAGCAGTTCGGCCTGGGCTTCGATGAAGTGGACGGCCTGACTGGCCCGCTGGTCGGCCGCCCGAAGTCGGCCACCTACCGCACCTCCGACGTGGTCGGCCTGGACACCATGGCCCACGTCATCAAGACCATGGGCGACACCCTGCCGAACGACCCGTGGCATGAATTCTTCAAGTCGCCGAAGTGGCTGGACGCGCTGATTTCCAAGGGCGCGCTGGGCCAGAAGACCGGCGCCGGCATCTTCCGCAAGGTCGGCAAGGACATCGTGGTACTGGATCTGGAGAAGCAGGACTACCGTCCGGCCGACCGCACCGCCGCACCTGAAGTGGTGGAGATCCTGAAGATCAAGAACCCGGCCGAGAAGTTCGCCAAGCTGCGCGAGAGCCAGCACCCGCAGGCGCAGTTCCTGTGGGCGACCTTCCGCGACCTGTTCCACTACAGCGCCTACCACCTGGCCGACATCGCCGAGACCGCGCGCGACGTCGATCTGGCCATCCGCTGGGGTTACGGCTGGTCGCTGGGCCCGTTCGAGACCTGGCAGGCTGCCGGCTGGAAGCAGGTGGCACAGTGGATCGCCGATGACATCGTGGCCGGCAAGAGCATGAGCAGCGCCCCGCTGCCGGATTGGGTGTTCGATGGCCGCGACGGCGTGCACGCCGCCGAAGGCAGCTACAGCCCGTCGCGCAACGCCAAGCTGCCGCGTTCGTCGCTGCCGGTGTACCAGCGCCAGCGCTTCCCGGATCCGCTGCTGGGCGAGCAGTTCGCTCCGGGCGAAACCGTGTTCGAGAACGACGGCCTGCGCATGTGGCACGACGGCGATGGCATCGCGGTGGTCAGTTTCAAGACCAAGATGAACACCGTCTCCGACCAGGTGCTGGACGGCCTGCAGGAATGCGTCAGCCGCGCCGAGAAGGACTTCCAGGGCCTGGTGATCTGGCAGCAGAAGGAACCCTTCTCCGCCGGTGCCGACCTGGCCGGCGCGCTCGGCCTGCTGCAGGCCGGCAAGGTCGACCAGTTCGAGGAAATGGTCGCCAACTTCCAGCGCACCAGCCAGCGCATCAAGTACTCCCTGGTGCCGGTGGTGGCCGCCGTGCGTGGCCTGGCCCTGGGCGGCGGCTGCGAGTTCCAGATGCACAGCGCCAAGACCGTTGCCTTCCTGGAAAGCTACATCGGCCTGGTCGAAGCCGGCGTCGGCCTGCTGCCGGCCGGTGGTGGCCTGAAGGAACTGGCCGTGCGTGCCTCGCAGGCCGCGGGCCCGGGCGGCGACGTGTTCGCCGAACTGAAGAAGACCTTCGAGACCGTGGCGATGGCCAAGGTGTCCAACTCGGCGGTCAACGCCAAGGAGCTGGGCCTGCTGCGCAGCACCGACAAGGTGGTGTTCAACAGCTACGAGGCCCTGCATATCGCCAAGGCCGAAGCACGCGCCCTGGCCGAAGCCGGCTACCGCCCGCCGCTGCCGGCACGCCGCATCCAGGTCGCCGGTGACGTGGGCATCGCCACCTTCAAGATGATGCTGGTCAACATGCTGGAAGGCCGCTTCATCAGCCCGTACGACTACGAGATCGCCGAGCGCATCGCCACCGTGCTGTGCGGCGGCAAGGTCGACCGCGGCACCCTGGTCGACGAAGAGTGGCTGCTGACCCTGGAGCGCAAGCACTTCGTCGAACTGGCCCAGCAGGAAAAGACCCAGGCCCGCATCGCGCACATGCTGAAGACCGGCAAGCCGCTGCGTAACTGATCGCCCATCCCTGCTTCCGGTGGGTGCCGACCGTTGGTCGGCACTCCGGCTAAAAAATTCAAGAGATCACTGCAATGACCAAGCAAATCCAGGACGCCTACATCGTCGCCGCCACCCGCACCCCGGTTGGCAAGGCGCCCAAGGGCATGTTCCGCAACACCCGCCCCGACGACATGCTTGCGCACGTGCTGCGCAGCGTCGTCGCGCAGGCCCCGGGCGTGGACGTCAACCGCATCGATGACGCGATCATCGGCTGCGCCATGCCCGAAGCCGAGCAGGGCATGAACGTGGCGCGCATCGGCGTGCTGCTGGCTGGCCTGCCAAACACCATCGCCGCGCAGACCGTGAACCGCTTCTGCTCCTCCGGCCTGCAGGCCGTGGCGCAGGCCGCCGACGCGATCCGCCTGGGCAACGCCGACCTGATGCTGGCCGGTGGCACCGAGTCGATGTCGATGGTGCCGATGATGGGCAACAAGATCGCCATGGCGCCGAGCGTGTTCGACAACGACCACGTGGCCATCGCCTACGGCATGGGCATCACTGCCGAGAAGGTCGCCGAAGAGTGGAAGGTCTCGCGTGAAGACCAGGACGCCTTCGCCCTCGCCTCGCACCAGAAGGCCATGGCCGCGATCCAGAACGGCGAGTTCAAGGACGAGATCAGCCCGTACGAGATCGTCTCGCACCTGCCGGACCTGGCCGACGGCCAGCGCATCATCACCCGCAACAAGATCGCCGACACCGACGAAGGCCCCCGCCCGGACTCCTCGGCCGAAGGCCTGGCCAAGCTGCGCCCGGTGTTCCGCAACGGCCAGTTCGGCGGCACCGTCACCGCCGGCAACTCCTCGCAGATGAGCGATGGCGCCGGTGCCGTGCTGCTGGCCTCGGAACAGGCGATCAAGGACTACGGCCTGACCCCGCTGGCCCGTTTCGTCAGCTTCTCGGTGGCCGGGGTGCGCCCGGAAGTGATGGGCATCGGCCCGATCGCCGCGATCCCGAAGGCACTGAAGCAGGCGGGCCTGACCCAGGACCAGCTGGACTGGATTGAACTGAATGAAGCGTTCGCCGCGCAGTCGCTGGCGGTGATCCGCGATTGCGGCCTGGACCCGAGCAAGGTCAACCCGCTGGGCGGCGCGATTGCCTTGGGCCACCCGCTGGGTGCAACCGGCGCGATCCGTACCGCAACCCTGCTGCACGGCCTGCGTCGTCGCCAGCAGAAGTACGGCATGGTGACCATGTGCATCGGCACCGGCATGGGCGCGGCGGGTATTTTCGAGGCGCTGTAAGGTTCAAAGCGTTGCCGGCTGATTGTTGGTTGGCTGTGGGGCCCGGGTGGGTGAGGCTGCCCGGGACACGCCGTAAACCCGTCCCTGGGGGCTCGATGGCGCCATCCATGGCGCCAACGGTCCCGGTCAGCCTCACCCACCCACGCCATCCATCATTCCGCGCGGCGGAGGGGTGAGCAAAGGCAGGGCAAGAGCTGGGGTCAGAGCCCTTTGCTACGCAAAGGGATCCGACCCCGACTCGACGCTCGCGGAAACAAAAAAGGCAGCCATCGGCTGCCTTTTTGCTTTTGCTCTTGCCCTTGATTCCGCCCTTCCCGTCCGCGCCCGCAGGAAACCTGACAGGCGGGGCGGGTGGGCCTTTGGCAGGACCGTTCGCCGCATGGATGCGGCGACCGAGCCCCCATGGACGGGTTTACGGCGTGTCCTGCAAAGGCCCACCCGTCCCGCCCATCACGTATCGATCAAGGCGCTGCACGGAGCGCTTGATAGAACCCTTATTCCGCCAGCATCGCCGCCAGCTTCTCCCGCGCCGGGCCGGCCAGCTTCGGGTTGTCCAGCGCGAAGCGGATCGTCGCCTCCACCAGCCCCAGGTGCGTGCCACAGTCGAAGCGGGTGCCCTCGAAACGATAGGCATCGACTTCTTCGGTCTTCAGCAGCTGCGCGATCGCATCGGTCAGCTGGATCTCACCACCGGCACCGCTGCCGGTCTGCTCCAGCAGCTCGAAGATCTTCGGGCTCAGCACATAGCGGCCGACCACGGCCAGGTCGCTGGGCGCGTCCTCCGGCTTCGGCTTCTCCACGATCTGCGAAATGCGGCCCTTGCGGCCATCGAACGCCTCGGTGGCAACGATGCCGTAGCTGGCGGTCTTGTCGTGCGGCACATCTTCAACGGCGATGACGCTGGCGCCACTGGCTTCGTTCAGATCGGCCATCTGCTTCAGCGCGCCGTCGCCGCGGTTCCAGATCAGGTCGTCCGGCAGCAGCACTGCAAACGGCTCGTCACCGATCACGGCCTTTGCACACAGCACCGCATGGCCCAGGCCCAAGGCCTCGGCCTGGGTCACAAAGATCGCACGCACGCCGTTGGGAAGCACGTGGCGGATCATCTCCAGCTGCTCCTGCTTGCCGGCGCGCTCGAGCTTCTGCTCCAGCTCGTAAGCCTTGTCGAAGTAGTCGGCCACGGCATGCTTGTAGCGGTTGGTGATGAACACCAGCGTGTCGCAACCAGCTTCGATTGCCTCATCGACCGCGTACTGGATCAGCGGACGATCAATGATCGGCAACATTTCCTTCGGAACCGTCTTGGTTGCCGGCAAGAAGCGCGTCCCGAGCCCTGCCACTGGAAAAACTGCCTTGCGAATTCGCTTGCTCATTGGTGCCTGTTGGCCTCACGTGCCGGAAAGGGCACGACTTTAGCGGATGAAATGTAAGCATCCTGTTCGATTGGCGAGAACTCCGGCATTGTCGCGAACAGGATCTCCTGGATGCTGGTGGTGTCGTAACCAGCCACGGCATCGCGCAGGCGCGGAACATTGCCCAGCACCAGGTCACGTGAGAACGCGCGCACACCGGCCTCGAGAATCTTCGGGTGCGCGGTGGAACGATAGTCCTCGTCCGAATAGAACAGCGTCTCGTGCAGCTTCTCGCCCGGACGCAGCCCGGTGTAGATGATCGGAATGTCCTTGTACGGCTGCTTGCCGGCCAGGCGGATCATCTGCTCGGCCAGTACGCGGATCGGCACCGGCTCGCCCATGTCGAGGGTATAGATCGCACCGTGCGACGCCGAGGCGGCGGCCTGCAGGATCAGCTGGCAGGCCTCCGGGATGGTCATGAAGTAGCGGCTGACTTCCGGGTCGGTGACGGTCACCGGCCCACCCCGCAGGATCTGTTCGCGGAACAGTGGCACCACGCTGCCGGCCGAGGCCAGCACGTTGCCGAAGCGCACCGTGACGAAACGGGTATGCGTGGACTTCTGGTCCAGGCTCTGGCAGATCATTTCCGCATAGCGCTTGCTGGCGCCCAGCGCATTGACCGGGTCGACGGCCTTGTCGGTGGAAATGAACACGAAGTGCTCGACGCGCGCTTCCAGGCAGGCGCGGGCCACGTTCTCTGTGGCCAGGATGTTGTTGCGCACCGCCTCGCGCAGCTGCCGCTCCAGCACCGGTACATGCTTGTAGGCGGCGGCATGGAAGGCGGTGTCGACGGGATGCAGCGACAGCGCATGGCGGATCACCGCCGGGTCGCCGCAATCGCCCAGCACTGCTTCAACCTCGACGTCCGGGAAGCTGCGTCGCAGCTCACCCTCGATGGTCAGCAACAGCAGCTCGCTGATCTCGAGCAGGATGATGCGACCGGCACCGTGACGCGCGCACTGGCGGCACAGCTCGGAGCCGATCGAGCCGCCAGCGCCGGTGACCATCACCGTACGCCCGCCCAACCAGCCACGGATCAGGTTCCAGTCCGGCATGATCGGCTTGCGTCCGAGCAGATCCTCGATCGCCACTTCCTTCAACTGCCCCGGCAGCGACTGGCCCTGCAGGATGTCGCTGAGCTTGGGCACGGTGCGGAACGGCACGCCGGTGCTTTCGCAGATGGCCACGATCCGCTGCATGCCTGCGGCGTCCAGCGAGGGGATGGCGATCACCAGCAGCTTGGCCGCCGTCTCACGGACCACGGTCGGCGCATCGTCCAGGGTGCCGAGGATCGGCAGGCCCTGCAGCTTGGCACCGCGCAGGTGCGGCGCATCGTCCAGCAGGCCGACCGGCTCGAAATTGCCTGAACGGCGCAGGTCACGGACCAGGGTCTCGGCGGCCTGGCCGGCACCCAGGATCAGCACGCGACGCGCGGATGAGTCCGACTGCAGCGCCTGGTAGTCCTTCCAGGCCCGGTACAGCAGGCGCGGCGCGCCCAGCAGCGCCGACAGCGCGAACGGATAGATCACCAGCACCGACATCGGCACGCCATCGAAGCGCTTCCACATCAGCACCAGCACGATGGCCACCATGCCGATGAAGCTGGCCTTGAAGATGTTCAGCAGGTCGCTGACGCTGGCGAACCGCCACAGCCCCCGATAGAGGCCCACGCGCCAGAACACCAGGCCCTGCAGCAGCAGCACCAGCGTGGTGTCGACGTTCCAGAGAGGGAGCTCGGGGGCGTTGGCCAGGATCGAGTACCGCCCTGCATGCAGCAGCTGCCAGCATGCCCAGACCATGAACAGGTCGTGGCAGACGATGGCCGAACGCGGCATCAGGCCGAGGATTCTGTCCCGCCAGGGTGAAGCCATAAGTCAGGTATTTCCTTTTCGGTGGCGCAATCCATTGCGCAGGAGGAGCCAGAGGACGCTCAGCGCAATGAACCACGCGATCGCCACGGCAGCCTCCCACCTCGGCTGCAAGTTGGAGCAGACATTAAGCACTGTAATACTGAACAGGCCCAAAGCAAAGTACATCCCTGTTACCCGGGCGTGACTGGCTCCTGCCTGCACCGCGCGCTGGTAGACATGCTGGGTATGGGGTTCCATCCAGCGTTGTCCTGAAATGATGCGCGCCAGCAGTGTGAAGCCTGCGTCCACAAGGAACGGCGATGCCGACACAAGCAGCAGTATCCAGTTGATGTCGGTCTTGACACTGGCCAGTGCCAGCACCGCCGCAACCGCATAACCCAGCGCGCCACTTCCGACATCGCCCATGAAGATCCGGGCCCGTGGGAAGTTGAACGGCAGGAAGCCCAGGCACGCCAGGCCCAACGCGATGGCCGCCAGCGAGTACGGCCAGGGCAGCAACGGCGCCAGCCCCAGGGCCACCACACCGGCCTGGCTGGCCGCGATGCCGTTGATCCCATCCATGAAATTCCAGATGTTGATCAGAGAGGCAGTGAACAGCAGGACCAACACGGCCAGCAGCCAGCTGCCACCATGCACCCTGACCAGCGCGGCCAGCAGCGCGGCGGCGATGAAATGCACCATCAGGCGGCGCATGGCCGGAAGCGGCCGATGGTCATCCCACCAGCCGATACCCGCCACCAGCGCCAGGCCAAGGGCGGCCACGAGCAGGCTCGGAAGCGCTGCGGGCCAGGCCCACATGGCAACACCGGCGGTCACCAGCAGGCTGATGACGATGGCGATGCCGCCACCTCGAGGGGTCGCTACGCTGTGACTGCGGCGCTCGCCCGGCTGGTCAAACAGTTGCCGGCGCAGCGCATAGCCCCGCGCCGCCCAGGTCAGCGCCGCACTCAGCAGGGCCAGGCCCAGCAGCGCGCCCATCACGAGCCACGGCATGGATCAGAGCACCGCGTAATTCAACAGCGGCTTGACCGTACCCCACTCCTTGCAGCTCGGGCACTGCCAGTGATGGGTGCGCGCCCCGAAACCACAGCGGGTGCAGCGATAGGCCGGGTTGCGTACCAGCAACTGGTCGGTGATGTGCTTGAGGTCGTGCAGGGTCGCCGTGGAATCAGCGCCTTCAGCAAGGGTCAGGTCGATCAGCGCGGACTCGCCACGCACCGACGGGCGGTCCTTGAGCTGGCGGCCCAGGTAGGCACGGGCCGGGGCCACGCCCTCCTGCTCTTCCATCAGGCGGGTCAGCGCCAGCACCGGGGCAATGCCACGGTAATGCTCGGTCATCTCCGACAGGAAAGCGCGCGCGCCTGCCAGATCACCCACCTTGCGGTAGTTCTGCATCAGCGCCGGCAGCAGCTCCGGCAGGTACTCCGGATCATTGCGCGCAGCACGCTCGAACGCGCGTACGGCCGCTTCCGGATTGCCCGCGTCGGTTTCCAGGCGCCCTTCGATGATGCCGGCACGCACCGACATCGCATCGGCCTGGTAGGCCCGGGCGATCGCCGCCCTCGCCTCTTCCAGCTTGCCGGCACCGCGGAAGCGTTCGGCCAGTTCGCACTCGAACTGCCCGATCAGCTTGCCCATCGGCTCGCCGGTAACGTCCTCGAAACGGGTCGCGTTGTCGATCGCCTTTTCCCAGTCACGCTCGGCCTGGTAGATGCCGATCAGGTGCTTGAGTGCCTGCGGGGCACGCTGGTCCAGCTGCGCCAGTTCGGTGAACACGGTCTCGGCACGGTCCAGCAGGCCGGACTTCATGTAGTCCTCGCCCAGCGCCAGCAGCGCCTGCACGCGTTGCGCATCGCTGAGGTCGTGCCGGTTGACCAGGCCCTGGTGCAGGCGGATGGCGCGATCGACTTCGCCGCGGCGGCGGAACAGGTGGCCCAGCGCGACCTGGGTCTCGAAGGTTTCCTTGTCCAGCTCGGCGATGTGCAGGAACAGCTCGATGGCCTTGTCCGGCTGCTCGTTGAGCAGGTAGTTCAGGCCACGGAAGTAGGTGCTGGACAGGCGGCTGACCTGGTTGTCACCGTGGCGTTGACCACCACGCCGTCCGATCACCCACCCGGCCAGTGCGGCCAGCGGAACGAACAGGAAGAACCAGAACCACTCGGTGACGAAATCCATCTTCGATCAGCGTCCATCAAAAGATTGAGGGGAGGCAACCGGTGCCGGCGTGGCGGCAGCGGACTTGTTGGCGCGGCGCAGCTGGCTGTAGAGCGGAATGACCACGCTCACCAGCACCAGGCCAGCACCAACGATGACGCCGATCAGCAACGCGGCAATGATGGCCACGCCGACCGAGGTCTTGAGCTGGGTGAACAGCAGGTTGATGGTCATCTCGTCCATGTTCATGGCACCGATGATCAACCCAACAATGAGTACCGCCAGCAGGACCAGCAGACGAAAAACCTTCATGCGACAGCTCCAGTGGCAGGAGTCCGTAGCTTATCCGACTCGCGGCTGGATTCGCACGCGGTGGCGCGACGGGAGGCTCAGGCCGGATCGGCGTCCAGCGGCAGCACACTGCTGACACGCTCGCGCAGTTCCTTGCCCGGCTTGAAATGTGGGACGTGCTTGCCCGGCAGGGCAACCGACTCGCCGGTCTTCGGGTTGCGACCCAGGCGCGGCGGCCGATAGTGCAGCGAGAAGCTGCCAAAACCACGAATTTCGATGCGATCCCCGGCGGACAGCGATCCGCCCATCATTTCCAGCAACGACTTCACCGCCAGATCGACATCATCGGCCTTCAGGTGCGCCTGGCGGCGCGCAAGGATTTCGATCAGTTCGGATTTGGTCATTACCGGCTCACATCAGGGGTATCTCAGCCTGAAACGGCCCGGGCAAGGCCCGGGCCGTCCAGGAAACAACGAACAGCCTAAGGCCGATTACTCGGACTTGTTGCCGTTCAGCTGTGCACGCAGCAGTGCGCCCAGCTGGGTGGTGCCGCTGGAAGCCGAAGAGGACTGGTATTCCTCCAGCACTTCGCGCATTTCCGCGTCGTCCTTGGCCTTGATCGACAGCTGCAGGGTACGGCCCTTGCGGTCCATGCCCACGAACTTGGCTTCGACCTTGTCGCCGACCTTCAGGTGCTGGGTGGCGTCGTCAACGCGCTCGTTGGCGATGTCGCGGGCCGAGACGTAACCTTCGATGCCGTCAGCCAGCTCGATGATCGCGCCCTTGGCGTCGACTTCCTTCACCACGCCTTCGACCTTGGAGCCCTTCGGATTGGCAGCCATGTACTGGCCGAACGGATCCTGCTCCAGCTGCTTCACGCCCAGGGAGATGCGCTCGCGCTCCGGATCGACAGCCAGGACGACGGCGTCCAGGGTATCGCCCTTCTTGAAGTTGCGAACGACGTCTTCGCCGGTGGTGTTCCAGCTGATGTCGGACAGGTGGACCAGGCCGTCGATGCCGCCGTCCAGGCCGATGAAGATGCCGAAGTCGGTGATCGACTTGATCTGGCCCGACACCTTGTCACCCTTCTTGTGGGTGGCAGCGAAGGTTTCCCACGGGTTGGCGGCAACCTGCTTCATGCCCAGCGAGATGCGGCGACGCTCTTCATCGACGTCCAGCACCATCACTTCGACTTCATCACCAACCTGCACAACCTTGGACGGGTTGACGTTCTTGTTGGTCCAATCCATCTCCGAGACGTGCACCAGGCCTTCGACGCCCGGCTCGATCTCAACGAACGCACCGTAATCGGTGACGTTGGAGACCTTGCCGAAGACGCGGCTGTTGGCCGGGTAACGACGGCCGATGTTGTCCCACGGATCCTCGCCCAACTGCTTCAGGCCCAGCGAAACGCGGTTGCGCTCGCGGTCGAACTTCAGCACGCGGACGTCCAGCTCGTCGCCGACGTTCACGACTTCCGACGGGTGACGCACGCGCTTCCACGCCATGTCGGTGATGTGCAGCAGGCCGTCGATACCGCCCAGGTCCACGAACGCGCCGTAATCGGTCAGGTTCTTGACGACACCCTTCAGGATCGCGCCTTCCTGCAGCTTGTCCATCAGCTGCTCGCGCTCTTCCGAGTGCTCGCTTTCGACGACAGCGCGGCGCGAGACCACGACGTTGTTACGCTTGCGGTCCAGCTTGATGAGCTTGAACTCGAGCTCCTTGCCTTCCAGGTAGGCCGGATCGCGCACCGGGCGCACATCGACCAGGGAACCCGGCAGGAAGGCGCGGACATCCTTGATGTCCACGGTGAAACCACCCTTGACCTTGCCGCTGATGCGGCCGGTGATGGTTTCGTTCTTTTCCAACGCTTCTTCCAGCTCGTCCCACACCATCGCGCGCTTGGCCTTCTCGCGCGACAGGACGGTTTCGCCGAAGCCGTTCTCGATCGAGTCGAGGGCGACCTTGACGATGTCGCCTTCGGCGACGTCGATTTCGCCAGCGTCGTTACGGAACTGTTCGATCGGCACGATGCCTTCGGACTTCAGGCCAGCGTTGATCACCACGACGTCGCCGCGGACTTCAACAACGGTACCGCTGACGATGGCGCCCGGCTTCAGCTTGGCCAGGTTGGCCTGGCTGGCTTCAAACAGTTCGGCAAATGATTCGGTCATTAGATTTACTCTGTTGGACACATGGGTCGGTGGCGTCCCCTTCAGGGGAATGGCGACCGCCCGCCTGTTGGTCGACCCCGGAAACGCAGGTCGTGTGTAGTAGGAAAACCGCCACGCATCATTGCGCGACGGAGCGGGTACAGCACTGCTTTGCGCGACCACTGCCGATGCGGCTGGCAGTGCTCCCGCGCGAACGGATCAGGCAGCCGGAACCGGAAGCAGATCCATCACTCGGGCAACGACATCATCGATGCCGATGCCTGTGGTGTCGATGAGGACAGCATCGTCTGCCGGCTTCAGGGGCGCCACGGTACGCTGGGCATCACGGGCGTCGCGGGCCATGATCTCGCGCAGGAGGTCATCAAAGTTAACAGAAACCCCCTTGTCTTTCAACTGCTTATGCCGGCGCTCGGCGCGCTCCTCGGCGCTGGCGGTCAGGAAGACCTTGTGGGGGGCATCCGGGAAGATCACCGTGCCCATGTCGCGGCCGTCGGCGACCAGGCCCGGCAGCTCCCTGAATGCGCGCTGCCGCTCCTTCAGGGCGGCCCGGACCTCGGGGATGGCGGCGATGGCAGAGGCCAGGGCGCCGGTGGTCTCCAGGCGCAGCTCGTCGGTGGCATCGGTGCCGTTGACCATGACCCGCATGGCATCGCCCTGCTCGACAAACTGAACATGGGTATCGAAGGTGCAGCGCACCAGCGCCGAGGCGTCGGAGGTGTCGATGTCGGCCCAGCTTGCGGCCACGCCCACCGCCCGGTACAGCGCACCCGAATCCAGGTAATGCCAGCCCATGCGGCGCGCGATGATGCGGCTGATGGTACCCTTGCCGGCCCCGGATGGGCCGTCGATGGTCAGGACGGGAGCGAGTGGATTCATGGGGGTCCCAGAGCGTGTGAAGGGGTCATTCTAGCCCCTGCCAGACGCCCCCAGCGGGGTCTTTTGTGCAACCACTTGAAACCACGAGGAAAAGCCCGGTAGAATGGCGGGCTTGAACGAGCGTCAACTGCCGATTGTCTTTCGCATATCGCGGCCACGCTCCACCCGAACAACTACTGTTTACGCCGAGGTATGCCATGAAAGTCCTGTCCTCCCTGAAGTCGGCGAAGGCCCGTCACCGCGACTGCAAGGTCGTCCGTCGTCGCGGCAAGATCTTCGTCATCTGCAAGTCGAACCCGCGTTTCAAGGCGCGTCAGCGCTAAGCCTCACAGCCTTCCGGCTGCGGCTGGCCCTACGCGGGGCCGACCCGATGCAAGAAACCGCCTTCGGGCGGTTTTTTGTTTATGCGGCTTTTTCCTGCCGTTTTTGCTGTAATCGCCTTTCTTGACCACTGGGGAGTAGATCGAGATGAAGCGTTACCTGTCCGCCCTGGCCGTGATGGCCACCCTGGCCGCCGCCACGCCGGCGCTGGCCGATACCCTGCTTGTCGACCGCGCCCGCGAGAAGCCGGCCGGTGCCCTGCCCGTGCGCGGCCAGAGCATGCAGCAGGTGCAGGCGCAGTTCGGCGCGCCGAGCGAGCAGCTGCAGCCGCGTGGCGGGCAGAAGCGGCAATGGCCGACCATCAACCGCTGGGTGTACCCGCAGTTCACCGTCTACTTCGAGAAGCAGAAGGTGATCGACGTGGTGGCCAACCAGGCGGACCCGAACGAAATCGGCCCGAGACCGCCGATCCGCTGATCCCCTTACCCGCCGTGGGCGGGCCTGTGTAGCGAGACCATGAACCAGACCCTTCGTTTTCCTGCCGAGTGGGAAGCCCAGAGCGGCGTCCTGATTGCCTGGCCCACCGCCGATACCGACTGGGCTGACCGCCTGGGCCAGGTGGAAGAGACCTACATCGCCCTGGTCGCGGCCATCACCCGCTTCCAGCCGGTGCTGATCTGCGTGGCCGACGACGATGTGGAGACCTACGCCGAGATGCGGCTGCGCTCCAACCGCATCGACATGGACAAGGTCCACTTCACCACGGCGGCCTACGACGATACCTGGCTGCGTGACTCCGGCCCGATCACCCTGCGCCGTGCCGATGGCGGTTTCCAGCTGCTGGATTTCCGCTTCACCGGCTGGGGCGGCAAGTTCGACGCCACCCTGGATGACCAGCTGGTGGGCGTGCTGGACCAGGCCGGCGTGTTCAACGACGCGCCGGTGCGCAGCATCCCGTTCGCGCTGGAAGGCGGCGGCATCGAGACCGATGGCGAAGGCACCCTGTTGACCACCTGGAAGTGCCTGCACGAGCGCCACCCGGACCGCGACCGCGCCAGCCTGAGCGCCGACCTGGCCAACTGGCTGCAGCAGGACCGCGTGCTGTGGCTGGACCACGGCTACCTGGAAGGCGACGACACCGACGCCCACATCGACACCCTGGCCCGTTTCGCCTCGCCTGACAGCATCGTCTACCAGGCCTGCGACGACGCGAGCGACTCGCACTACGCCGAACTGCAGGCGATGGGCAACGAACTGGCCGCGCTGCGTACCAAGGATGGGAAGCCGTACCGCCTGTTCCCGCTGCCGTGGGCACAGCCGGTGATCGACGAAGGCCGCCGCCTGGCGGCGTCGTACGCCAATTACCTGATCATCAACGGCGCGGTGCTGATGCCGGCCTACGGCGATCCGGCTGATGACCTGGCCCGCGACGTGCTGGCCCAGGCCCATCCGGGCCGCGAGATCGTGCAGGTGCACTGCCGCTCGCTGATCTGGCAGAACGGCAGCCTGCACTGCATCACCATGCAGCTGCCGGAAGGGCTGTTGAAGGCATAAGCCGGACCGGTAGCGCCGGGCCAAGCCCGGCGAGCGCAGCGACGACCTGAAAATCCGCCGGGCATGGCCCGGCGCTACCGTGTGCGGACGCCATTCAGCGCGCAACACGCTGCGGCCGCCCATCCGCGCTAACATGCAGGTTTTCTCCCGCAGGAACGCCCCGCATGAACTCGCGCAGCCCCCTTACCGTCGCCCTGGTCCAGGAGCGCAACCACGGTGACGCCGCCGCCAACCTGGCGGTGATCGAAGCACGCGTGGCCGAGGCGGCTGCGCAGGGTGCCAAGCTGGTGCTGCTGCAGGAACTGCACAACGGTCCGTACTTCTGCCAGCACGAGTCGGTGGACGAGTTCGACCTGGCCGAGCCGATTCCCGGACCGAGCACCGAGCGCCTGGGCGCGCTGGCGAAGCAGCATGGCGTGGTGCTGGTCGGCTCGCTGTTCGAGCGCCGCGCCGCCGGCCTGTACCACAACACCGCCGTGGTGTTCGAGAAGGACGGTACGCTGCTGGGCAAGTACCGCAAGATGCACATCCCGGACGACCCGGGCTTCTACGAGAAGTTCTACTTCACCCCGGGCGACATCGGCTTCAAGCCGATCGACACTTCGGTGGGCCGCCTGGGCGTGCTGGTGTGCTGGGACCAGTGGTACCCGGAAGCGGCACGCCTGATGGCGCTGGCCGGTGCCGAACTGCTGCTCTACCCGACCGCGATCGGCTGGGACCCGGACGACGTGCAGGACGAGAAGACCCGCCAGCGTGACGCTTGGGTGCTGAGCCACCGCGGCCATGCCGTGGCCAACGGCCTGCCGGTGCTGAGCTGCAACCGCGTCGGCCACGAAGCCTCGCCGCTGGGTGCCTCGGGCATCCAGTTCTGGGGCAACAGCCACGTGCTCGGCCCGCAGGGCGAGTTCCTGGCCGAGGCCGGCACGGACGCCACCGTGCTGCTGTGCGATGTCGACCTGCAGCGCAGCGAGCACGTGCGCCGCATCTGGCCGTTCCTGCGCGACCGTCGCATCGACGCGTACGGTGACCTGCTCAAGCGCTACATCGACTGAGCCGGAGCCGCGCATGGCCGTCCTCATCCGTGATGCCGGCCCGGCCGACATCGACGCGATCACCGCGATCTATGCGGTGGAAGTGACCGACTTCGTCAACACCTACGAGTACGACATTCCGGACGCGACCGAGATGCTGCGCCGCATGCGCGACATTGTCGATCGCGGCTTTCCCTACCTGGTCGCCGAAATCGACGGCCAGGTGGCCGGCTACGCCTACGCCAACACCTACCGCACCCGCATTGCCTACCAGTGGACCGTGGAGAACTCGGTCTACGTCGATGCCGCGTTCCAGGGCAAGGGCGTCGGCACCAGCCTGCTGCAGGCCCTGATCGATGCCTGCGTGGCGCGTGGCTACCGGCAGATGGTGGCCGTGATCGGCGAACCGACCAACACCGCCTCGATCAAGCTGCACGAACGCTTCGGCTTCGAGCTGGTGGGCGTGTTCCGTGGCCTCGGCCGCAAGCATGGCCGCTGGCTGGACACCGTGCAGATGCAGCGCGCGCTCGGCGATGGCGCCGAAACCGCACCTTTCAATGAATGAACCCATGACCGAAACCCTTCCCGAGACCGGCGACGATCTGTTCGCCGGCCAGCCGGTGCGCGTCGTCGAACGCGACGGCGTGCGCTACACCCTGCTGGGCACCGCCCACGTTTCGCGCGCCAGCGTCGAAGCAGTGGAGAAAGCCATCGACAGCGGCCGCTTCGATGCCGTTGCCGTTGAACTGGACCCGCAGCGCCTGCAGGCGCTGAGCGACCCGGATACGCTGGCCAAGCTCGACCTGGTCGATGTGATCCGCAAGGGCCGCGTCGCCCTGTTCGCCGCCAACCTGGCCCTGTCCGCCTACCAGCGCCGCCTGGCCGAACAGCTCGACATCGAGCCCGGTGCCGAGCTGAAGCGCGCGGTGGACCTGGCGCGCGAGCGCAACCTGCCGGTGCACCTGATCGACCGCGAGGTCGGCCTGACCTTCCGCCGCGCCTCGCAGCGGCTGGGCTTCTTCGGCAAGCTGAAGCTGGTTGCCGGTCTCGGCGCCGGCCTTTTCTCGTCCGAGGAAGTGGGCGAGAACGAGATCGAGAAGCTCAAGCAGGGCGACATGCTGGAATCGAGCTTCGGCGAGTTCGCCAGCGAGAGCCCGGCACTGTACGAGACCATCATCGGCGAGCGCGACCGCTACATGGCCACGCGCCTGCGCGAGGAGCACAACCCGCAGCAGCGTGAAGTGCTGGCGGTTGTGGGTGCGGGTCACCTTGCAGGCCTGGCGCGCTACCTGGAAACCGACACCGAGGCACCGGCACCGCTGCGCGCCGAGCTGGAGGCGGTACCGAAGAAGCGCAACATTCCGTGGTTCACGCTCGGCATCCTGGCCATCGTGGCGACCGGCATCGGCGTGGGCTTCTACCGCGGCGGGCTGGGCGTGGGTACCGAACTGCTGGCGACCTGGGCGATGTTTACCGGCGGCTTGGCGGGCCTGGGCTGCCTGCTGGCAGGCGGTCACCCGCTGAGCATCCTCACCGCGATCGCGGTGGCCCCGTTCAAGCCGTTCCGCCTGAGCATCCCGACCGGCGCATTCTCGGCGCTGGTGGAAGCGCGCCTGCGCAAGCCGGCGTACGAAGACTTCCTCAAGCTGCGCGACGACGCGCAGAGCCTGAAGGGCTGGTACCGCAATCGGGTCACGCGCGTGGTGCTGACGTTCATGCTGACCAACATCGGCAGCATGCTCGGCCTGTGGCTGACCACGTTCAAGGTGTGGGGCAAGGTGGCGGGGTAACGTCCCGCCACACGTAGCTATACTCCGCATTTAAGGAAGGAACAGTCCAATGGATGCATACGATGCGCTGATGCGCGATGGCTTCGTGGTGGTGCGACAGGCCATCGCACCCGCACTGGTCAGGGACATCAACGAGCGCATCTCGCGCTTCAAACAGCGCAATCCAAAGGCGGTCTCGCGCAACCTGGACGACCACCAGCGCATGTATCGGGTCGTCAACCTGCACCTGGCGGTGGATGCGATGACCCGCCTGCTCACTGACAACCCGGCCATCGACGTCTGCGATCGCTTCCTCGGCGAACCGACCACGCTCTACACCAGCCTCTACTACGAGCGCGGATCGGAGCAGTCATTGCATCGCGATACGCCAGTGTTCTGCACGTCCCCGGGCGAGCGCTACATGGGGGTATGGACCGCGCTGGATGCGGTTGACGAAAGCAATGGCCCCCTGCGCGTGGTTCCGGGTAGCCACCTGTTGCCGCCCATCGATGTGCAGGCACTGCGACGCGAAGTCTTCGGCGACGGCCCGATCAGCGCCATGTCGCCGGAGGGCTGGGCCGCCTATCAGGATGCGGTGGCGCGCCAGTGCGAAGACGCTGGCCTGAAGCCGCAGTCGGTGCACGTGCAGCCAGGCGATGTGATCGTCTGGCACCCGCAGCTGTTCCATGGCGGCGCCCCGCATCCCTCTGCCGGAACCCGCCGCAGCGTGGTCATGCACGTGACCCCGAAGTCGATGCCCGTGGGTCACATGGATGTTTTCTACGGGCAAACCCCTCCGCTGGCCAAAGCGCCCTGGCGCTATTACAGGCGTGGTCAGCGTGAGATCGCGCGATTCGGGCAGGTGGATTTCGGTCACGAGTACACGCGCCGGACCTGGTTCCTGCGCAAAGCCTGACTCAAGCCAAAAAAAGGGGGAGGCCGCCCCACTACGACCAGCCTCCCCCACACCACAACACGTTGTCGCGCATTACAGCCGGGCAGCGCCCGGCTCTACCCTCTCCACACCTCGGGCACGGCGGATCAGCCGCGTCACCGCACTGCGCAGGTCATCCAGCACTGCATAGATGGTCGGCAGGAACAGGAGGCTGACCACGGTGGAGAACGCAAGCCCGCCGGCAATCGCGCGCGCCATCGGCGCGTACTCCGGACCATTGCCGAACATCTGCGTGTTGGTCAGCGAGATCGGCACCATCGCCAGGATCGCCGTGCCCATCGTCATCATGATCGGGCGCAATCGCTCACGTGAGCCCTCCACCAGCGCCTGGGTACGGCCCATGCCGCTGCGCCGCAGGTTGTTGATGTGCTCGATCATCACGATGCCGTTGTTCACCACCACGCCCATCAGCACCAGGATGCCGATGAAGGACATGATCCCGAACGAGGTGCCGGTGATCCAGAACAGCCAGAACACGCCGAAGATCGAGAACAGCACGCCACTCATGATTGCCGCCGGGAACAGCAGCGACTCGAACACCGCCGCCATCACCACGTAGATCATCACCAGCGCGATCAGCAGGTTGAACACCATCTGCTGCATCGCTTCGTCGTCGTTGCCGTAGTCGCCGCCATCGAAGGTGAAGCCATAGCCGGCCGGGAAGTTCATCGGCTTGAGCACCGATTCCATCGCCTTGCGGCCATCCGGTGCGGTGACCTTCTCGGCCAGGTTGGCCTTGATGGTCAGCGTAGTCTGGCGGTTGGTGCGACCGATCTGGGTCGCCGATGAACCGACGTCAACGGTGACCAGGCTCAGCAGTGGCACGCTGCGACCGTCGCCGGTGCGCACGCTGAAGCCGGCCAGGTCTTCCGGGCTGCTCTGCTCGGCGCCAGCGAAGCGCACCCATACCGGTACTTCATTGTCGCCGCGGCGGAACTCGCGCATCGGCGCACCGCGCAGGGCCAGGCCGACGAAGCTGGCGACCTGCTCGGCATTGAAGCCGAATGCGGCGGCACGCTCGCGGTCGACGCGCACCTTCAGCTCGCCGCCCTTCTCGCCGTTGTCGATGCGCACGTCGCGCAGCTCGGCACGCTGGGCCAGCAGCGGCACCACTTCCTGGCCGATCTCCTGCAGCATCGAACTGGAGTCGCCCACCAGCTGCACCTGCACGCCCTGGTTGCCGCCACCGCCGCCATCACCGCCCTGGTTGCCGACGAAGTAGTCGGTGCGGGCCGACTTCGGCAGGCCCTTGCGCAGCTCTTCCTGCAGCGCCTTGATGTCCTTGGCGTACTTCTCGTCCAGGGTGACCACCGTCGAGCTTCCTTCCTGCTCGCTGTACCAGGAGTACACCTGCTTGACGTGCAGGCGCTCGCGGTTGGCGTCGATCCAGTTCTCCACGCGCGCCACCTCCTCGGACATCTGCCGATAGGTATAGGCGCCCTTCCACATGTAGCCGATGAAGATGTCCTTGCCGCCATCACCGCCGAACATGTCGACCTTGGTCAGCTTCATCGGCACCAGGCTGACCAGCACCACCAGCACGATGCCGAGCAGGCTCCAGCCGCGATGGTGCAGCGACCAGTCCAGCAGCCTGGCGTAGCGGCGCTGCAGCCGCGCGATCAGGCCGGTCTGCGAGTGCACCAGCTTGGGCGTGGCCATGCGCGCGGACAGCATCGGGATCAGGCTGACCGCGACCAGCCACGAGGCCAGCAGCGAGACCGAGATGGTGATCGCGATCTGCGCCATGAAGATGCTGATGTTGTTGGTCTCGCCGAACAGGTTCGGCACGAACACGATGCAGTGGCACAAGGTGCCAGCGCTGAGCGCGATGGCCACGTTGCGGGTGCCGATGATCGAGGCCAGGCGCGGCTGTCCCGGCATGCGCTCGCGCTCCTGGTAGATGCTCTCCACCACCACCACGGCGTTGTCGACCAGCATGCCCACCGCCAACAGCAGGCCCATCATGGTCAGGATGTTCAGCGTCACCCCGACGAAGTACATGAAACCCAGGGTGATGGTGAAGCAGATCGGAATGGCCAGGGTCACCATCAGCGTGGACGGCCAATGGCGCAGGAAGAAGAACAGCACCGTCACCGACAGGATCAGGCCGACCGCACCGGCCTCGGCCAGTTCCAGCAGCGAGGAGGTCACCGCCTTGCCCTGATTGTCGATCACCTTGATCTGCACGTCGCGCATCGATGCTTCGGCACGGATCGACTCGACTTCAGCCAGCGCCGCGCGCGACACCTCCACCAGGTTGGCGCTGCGCTCCTTGAAGATGTCCAGGCCGACGGCCGGGTTGCCGTCCAGGCGGCGCCCGTAGTTCATCCGCGCCGGCTTCAGGCGCACGTCGGCGATGTCGCCCAGGCGCAGGCCCTTGGCGTTGATCACCAGGTCGCGCATTTCCTGCAGGTCGGTGATCTCGCCCACCGGCTGCACGCGCACGCGCTGGCCGTTGTCGTCGATCTGCCCGGCCGAGATCGAGAAATTCAGCGTGCGCAGGCGCTCGCTCAGCTCGTTGATGCTCAACCCATGCGCGTTGAGCCGGTTCGGATCGATGGCGATCTCCACCTCGTTCGGCGGCGCGCCGGTGATGTCGACGCGGGCCACGCCGGGGATGCGCTCGATGCGCCGCTTGAACTCGCGGTCGAGCATGTCGTAAGCGGTGGTCAGGTCGGTGGTGCTGGCCAGGCGCACCTTCAGCACCGGCTGGTCGCTGCTGGACCACTTGAACACGTTGTAGCGCTGCAGGTCATCGGGCAGGTCGCTGCGGATCGCATCGATGCGCTCGCGTGCATCGGACGCGGCGATGGCAATGTCCCGGTCCCAGTCGCTGAACTCGATGAAGATCAGCGCCGCCTCGGAGGTCGCCGACGAGCGCATCCGCTTGATGCCGGTCATCGTCGCCAGCGATTCCTCCACCGGGCGGATGATGGTCCGCTCCACTTCCTCCGGGGTTGAACCGGTGTACGGAATCTGCACGAACAGGAACGGCGCGGAGATGTCCGGCAGCGCTTCCAGCGGCAGCCGGAACGAGGCGATCAGGCCGATCACCACCAGTGACACGAAACACATGATGGTGGTGACCGGACGGCGGATGGAGAACTCGGCAACACTCATGCCGGCTCCTCCACACCCGCCGCGCTGCCTGCTGCACCCGGCTCGATCTCGCCGGCGTGCTTGCGGCCACGCTCGCGGTAGTAGGCATCACCGCGGCGATCCATCAGGTCGTACACCACCGGGATCACCAGCAGGGTGAGCAGGGTCGACACCAGCAGGCCACCGATCACGGTGATCGCCATCGGCGCGCGCACTTCGGCACCCTCGCCCATCGCCACCGCCAGCGGCAGGAAGCCGAACAGCGTGCACAGGGTGGTCATGATGATCGGCCGCAGGCGCGAGCGTGCCCCTTCCACCAGGGCCTCGTGCTTGGCCACGCCGGCCTCGCGCAGCTGGTTGACCTTGTCGATCAGGATGATCGCGTTCTTGGTGACCAGCCCGACCAGCAGGATCAGGCCGATGAACACCACCACCGAGATGGGCTTGCCGGTCAGTGCCAGCGCCAGGATGGCACCGACCAGCGCCAGCGGAATGGTGAACAGGATCACGAACGGGTGCAGGAGCGATTCGAACTGCGAGGCCATCACCAGGTAGACCAGGAAGATGGCCAGGCCGAAGGCGAAGATCAGCGACTTCGCCGCCTGCGCCAGCTCCTCACCCTGGCCACCGATGTGCATGCCGACACCCGCGCCCAGCGGCTGCTCGGCCACCATCTGCTGCACTTCGCGCATGGCCGCGCCCAGATCGATATCGCGCAGGTTGGCCGACACGACGGCCACCCGGGTCTGGTCAGCGCGATGGATCTCGCTGGGACCAGTGGTGGCGACCACGTCGGCCACCGCGTCCAGCGTCACCGGACGGGTACTGCCCGGATTGACGATCAGCCGGCGGATGCTCTCCACGCTGGCACGGTCGCCTTCCTGGGCACGCACCAGCACGTCGATCTTGCGGTCGCGGAAGCTGTAGCGGGTCGCCACGTCGCCGCGCACCTTCTTCACCACCACGTCGGCGATCTGGCGGGTGGTCAGGCCCAGCGCACCGGCACGTTCCTGGTCGAAGCGGATCTGGATTTCCGGGAAGCCCTCTTCAACCGTGGACTTCACGTCGGCGTAGTGCGCGTTGCCGCGCAGCATTGCCGCCAGGCGCTGGCCGGCCACTTCCAGCGTCGCCATGTCCTGCCCACGCAGCTCGATTTCCAGCGGCGTGGAGAAGCTGAACAACGCCGGGCGCGCGAAGTCGACCTGTGCACCCGGATGCTGGCCCATGGTGTCACGCAGGCGCTCGGTGATCTCCGCCTCGGTACGCGCGTCGCCGCCGCCTTCCATCACCACGGTCAGCTTGCCGATGTTCTCGCCGCTCTCGGTTGGGCTGGCATCCAGGCGGGTGCCGCTGCCGCTGACGCCATACAGCGAGGCCACGCCCTCGCCGTTGCCGTGGGCCAGCTGCAGCTCGCGCACCAGCGCATCGGTCTGCTTCAGCGGCGTGCCGGCCGGCAGCTTCACCGTCATTTCGAAACGGTCCTGCGCCAGCTGCGGGATCAGGTCGGCACCAAGCATCGGCACCAGCGCCATGGTCGCCACGAAGATGATCGTGGCCACGCCCAGCACCTTGCCCGGATGGGCCAGCGCGCTCGGCAGCAGGCGCAGGTAGCCGCGCTCGGCACCGGCATAGGGCTTCATCGCCAGATCGCTGGCCTTGCGCATCACCGGGCCAACCACGGCCACCATGCCACGCCACGCCCGCACGACCAGCCAGGCCAGTGCATAGAAGCTCCAGCGCGCGGTCGCCACGGCACCACGGCGCCCCAGCGCCACCGGCTTCTGCCAACGGTTCTGCGGCTGCCACGGTTCGTTCGGTGCCTCTTCCGGGAACGCCAGCGGCGGCCGTCCCTTCAGCGAGCTCAGCATCGGGATCAGGGTCATCGACACCAGCAGCGAGATCGCAATGGCGATCGCCACGGTCATTGCCTGGTCGCGGAACAGCTGGCCGGCGATGCCATCGACGAACACCAGCGGCAGGAACACCGCGATGGTGGTCAGGGTCGAGGCGACCACGGCCATGCTCACTTCGCGGGTACCGACGATCGCCGCCTGCAGGATGCCCAGGCCGCGTTCGCGCGCCTTGGCAATGCTCTCCAGCACCACGATCGAGTCGTCCACCACCAGGCCGGTGGCCAGCGCCAGGCCGCCCAGCGACATCACGTTCAAGCTGAGGCCGAGCTGGCCCATGAAGAAGAACGTGGCGATGATCGAGACCGGCAACGACAGGCTGATCACGAAGGTGCTCCAGCCATCGCGCAGGAACAGGAAGATGATCAGGATCGCCAGCAGGCCACCGATCACCGCATCCTTCTTGACGTCGGCGATGGCGTGCTCGATGAAGCGCGACTGGTCCTCGATGGTGGTCATTTCGACATCGGACGGGAACGTGCCCTTGATCTGCTCCAGGCGCTTGCGCAGCGCTTCGGCGGTGGACACGGTATTGGCGTCGCCTTCCTTGTAGATCGCCAGTTCCACCGATTCCTTGCCGCCCAGGCGGATCACCGCTTCACGCTCCTTGTAGCCCTGGCGCACGGTGGCCACGTCCTTCAGGCGCACCGGCACGCCGTTGGCGACCACGCTGGAGCCACTACCGGACGATGCGCTCTGTGCCGCCGACGCCGCCGCGATGGCGGCCGCCGACCCGGTCGACGCGGCGATGTTGAACATCTGCTGCAACGCCGAGTCGGCCGCGCTGCCGTTCGAGCCCTGGGTGGTGACCAGCAGGTTGCGGATTTCCTCCAGGTCGGCGAACTGGTTGACGGTGCGCACCAGGAAGCGCTGCGAACCCTCCTCCAGGCGACCGCCGGAGATGTTGATGTTCTCGTCCTTCAGGCGCTTGATGACGGTGTCGATCGGCAGGTTCAGCTGCGCCAGCTTCTGCTGGTCGATGTCGACCTGGATCTCGTCTTCCAGGCCACCGCCGACCTTGACCGCTGCGACGCCGGTGACCGGCTCCAGCTTCTTCTTCAGGTCTTCATCGGCATAGCGGCGCAGGCCGGTCAGCTCGCGGATCGCATCGGCATCGGTGGCTGGCGCGTCCTTGCTCGACAGCACCAGACGCATGATCGGTTCGGTGGACGGATTGAAGCGCAGCAGCACCGGGGCCTTGGCCTCCAGTGGCAGGTTCAGCGCTTCCATCTTGTCGCGCACCTCCAGGCTGGCCTGGTCCATGTTGGTGCCCCAGGCGAACTCCAGCACCACGTCGCTCTGGCCAGTGCGCGAGACCGACTTCAGCTTGCGCAGGTTCTTGACCACGCCCACCGCTTCTTCGACCGGCTGGGTGATCAGGGTTTCGATTTCGGTCGGCGCCGCACCGGTGTACTCGGTGCGTACGGTCAGCGTCGGGTAGCTCAGGTCGGGCAGCAGGTTGACCTTGAGGTTGCCCAGCGCGATCAGGCCGAACAGCAGCAGGGTGACCGTGCACATGGCGATGGTCACGCGGCGGCGGGTGGCGAATTCCACCAGGCCGCCGCGCATGCCGGCGGCGGCGCCGTCGCTCGCCGGCGAGGCACCGTGGTCGTGGCCCGGGGCGGTCATTGCTTGCTCCCGGCCTTGTCTGCCGGCTTGGCGGCCGCTGCGACCGTCTTCGCCTTTGCCTTCGGATCAGCGATCACCTGCACTGCGGTGCCATCGCGCAGCGCGACCTTGCCGGCGGTGACCACCTGATCACCGGCCGCCAGGCCATCACGGATCTCCACCCACGGGCCCTCGGCGTAACCCAGCTTGACCGGAACGCGTGCGACCTTGCCTTCGCGCACCCGGAACACCGCCGGCTCACCGTCGTCGAGCAGCGCCAGGCGCGGCACCACGAGCGCATCGGCACGCTGGTCGTAATCGATGCGGATGCGCCCGAACATGCCGGGCTGCAGCGCGTGCGCGGCGCCATCGAAGGCACTGACCACGCGAAACGTGCCGCTGCCCGAATCCACCACCGGCGCGATGCGGTCGACGGTGCCGGTGAAGCTCTGGCCCGGCAACGCGTCGGCGGCCAGGGTTACCGGCTGACCGGCGCGCAACGTGGCCAGCTCGCGCTCGGGCACGTTGAGGGTGGCTTCCAGGCGCGAGTTGTCGACGATGCGGAAGATCGGCGTGTTGATCTGGACGAAGTTGCCGGTCTTGATCGAGCGCGAGGCGATCACGCCGGAGATCGGCGCCACCACCGTGGTATAGGACAGTTCCAGCGTGGCCAGGCGGTACTGCGCGCGGACGTTCTCCAGGTCGAAACGCAGCTGGTCGACATCGGCCGCACTGACCATCTGCTGACCAACCAGTTTCTGTGCACGCTGGTAGTTGTTCTCCAGCTTGCGCATCTGCGCTTCGCTCTGGGCTACGGCCAAGCGTGCGCGGTCCGGGTCCAGGCGCACCAGCGGCTGGCCGGCGGTGACCCGCTGGCCTTCCTCGACCAGCACCGCCAGCGCCACACCGGAGGTCTTGGCCACCACCTGCGACTCGGCGCGTGGTTCCAGCGCGGCGGTGCCTGTGTAACTGGCCGCGACCGCGCGATGGCTGGCCACGGCCACTTCGACCGGGACCGCATCGACCTTCTTCTCCTCCTTGGTGTCGGCGGCCTTGGCTTCGGAATTGGGCCCTGCGGCGCAACCGCCCAGCAGCAGGGAGGTGGAGATCAGCAGTGCGGCAGCGCAGATTCCGCTGCGACGGCCGGACGGGAAGGTTGGGTGCGACATCGTCAGGTCCCTGGAGGATGCGTGGACAGGTGTGGTAGCAAAGTAATGCACCACTTCACGGCCACACCATATCCCAAAGGTCATGGTGCCTTCACGCCACCGGTCGGACCGACCCCATTTCAGCTAGATGAAACCTGAGGCTATACTCGGGGCGTTCCGTACCCCACGCCGGAACGACCAGACCCGAATCCCCGGAAACGACACCATGCGCCCGCAGCCGCTCGCCGCTTGTCTCGCTCTGGCCGTCCTCCTGCCCCTTGGGGCCGCCGCACAGCCCGCTCCTGCTTCTGCTCCCGCCACACCTGCCCCGGCCCCGGCTCCTGCCGCCGCGCCGGCGCCTGCCGCGCCCACCGGCAACTTCGACAATGGCCGCGTGCTGGCCTACACCTGCCAGGGGTGCCACGGCATCACCGGCTACAAGAACGCCTACCCCAGCTACCGGGTGCCGAAGATCGGCGGCCAGACCCAGCAGTACCTGGCCCAGGCCCTGGCCGAGTACCGCCAGGGCAAGCGCCGGCATCCGACGATGCAGGCGCAGTCGATGAGCTTCAGCGAACAGGAGATCGCCGATCTCTCTGTTTACCTGTCCACCGTCAAGTAAGGCCCGCCCATGTCGAAAGCCGCGCATCCGATGCGTCACGCCATCGCCCTGTCCGTTGCCCTGCTGCTGGCGGCCTGTTCGCAGTCGCAGGTGGAAAACAGCGAGAAATCCGCCGCCGACCCGGGCCACGCCAGCGGCGAACACGGCTCTTCGTCTTCGGCCGGCCTGCCCGCCGGCCGCGAGGCCGCCGGTGAAGCCCGCGCCAAGGTGAAGGGCAAGGCCACCAACCAGAGCTGCATCGACTGCCACGGGGCCGACGGCAATGCGCCGATCGATCCGACCTACCCGAAGCTGGGTGGGCAGTACGGTGACTACCTGGCGCACGCGCTGCAGGCCTACCGCGCCGGTGACCGCCAGCATGCGCTGATGACGCCGCAGGCGAAGGACCTGAGCGATCAGGACATCGCCGATCTGGCCGCGTATTTCGGTAGCCGGCCGAGCCAGCTGCGGGATCTGCACGGGGTCAAATGACGGCCGGCCCCCCGGTCGGTGCGGACCGTCGGTTGGTAGGTGCGGACCGTTGGTCCGCACAGATTCCGGATATCCACGCATGGCGTGGATCTGCTGAGCCGAGCGTGGGCTCGGCTCTACATCAATCGGCGCGATCGCTGGCGCCGGTCAACGCTCAGCCTTCCAGCTCTTCCCAGCGCGCGTAAGCGGCATCCAGTTCGGCCTGCACCTTGGCCAGCTGCTGGGTGTGCGCCGTCACTTCAGCACTGCTGCGGGTGTAGAACGACGGGTCGTTCATCGCCGAGGTCAGGCCTTCGACATCGCCTTCCAGCTTCTCGATGGTCTTCGGCAGCTGCTCCAGTTCGCGCGCTTCCTTGTAGGCCAGCTTGCGCTTGGGTGCGGCCGGAGCTGCGGTAGCCGGGGTGGCCGGCGCAGCGGCCGCCGGCTTGGCCGCAGGGGCCGCGGCAGGCGCTGCGATGCTGGCCGCATAACGCTGCCAGTCGCTGTAACCGCCCACGTACTCGCCGATCACGCCGTCGCCTTCCATCACCAGCGTGGAGGTGACCACGTTGTCGATGAAGTCACGGTCGTGGCTGACCAGCAGCAGGGTGCCGGTGTATTCGCCCAGCAGCTCTTCCAGCAGCTCCAGGGTTTCCACGTCCAGGTCGTTGGTCGGTTCGTCCATCACCAGCAGGTTGGACGGCTGCGCGAACAGCTTGGCCAGCAGCAGGCGGTTGCGCTCGCCACCGGACAGGCGGGTAATCGGCGCACGCGCACGTTCCGGGGTGAACATGAAGTCCTGCAGGTAGGCATGCACGTGCTTGCGCTTGCCGTTGAACTCGAGGAAATCGCGGCCTTCGGCGACGTTCTCGATCGCGCTCCAGTCTTCGCGGAGCACCGCGCGGTACTGGTCGAAATACGCGATCTGCAGGTTGGTGCCGGCGTTGACTTCGCCCTTGGCCGGCTGCAGCTCGCCCAGCAGGAGCTTCAACAGCGTGGTCTTGCCGCTGCCGTTGGGGCCGATCAGGCCGATGCGGTCGCCGCGCAGAATGGTCGTGGTGAAATCGCGGACCATGGTGCGCTCGCCGAAGGCGAACGAAATGTCCTTGACGTCGATGACCTTCTTGCCGGAGCTGATGCCCTGCGCGGCTTCCATCTTGACGTTGCCGCTGAGATCACGGCGCTGCGAACGCTCCACGCGCATTGCCTTCAGGCGGCGCACGCGGCCTTCGTCGCGGGTGCGACGGGCCTTGATGCCCTGCCGGATCCAGACTTCTTCCTGCGCCAGCAGCTTGTCGAAGCGGGCGTTTTCCTGCGCCTGCGCGTTGAGGCGTTCCTCGCGGCGGCGCTCGTAGTTGGCCCAGTCGCCTGGCCAGCTGGTGACCTGGCCGCGGTCGATCTCGACGATGCGGGTGGCCAGGGCACGCAGGAATCGACGGTCATGGGTGACGAACACCACGCTGCCGCTCCAGCCCTTCAGGAACGCTTCGAGCCAGTCGATGGCCTCGATGTCCAGGTGGTTGGTCGGTTCGTCCAGCAGCAGCACATCGGGGCTGGACACCAGCGCGCGGGCGAGCAGCACGCGGCGCTTCATGCCGCCGGACAGGCGGCCGAACTCGGCCTCGCCATCCAGGTCGAGCTTGGTCAGAGTTTCGCTGACGCGCTGGTCCAGGCCCCAGCCGTTGGCGGCATCGATCTTGGCCTGCACGTTGCCGAGGGCTTCGCCATCGAAGACTTCGGCATGGCTGAGGTGGTGGAATTCGGCCAGCCACTGGCCCAGCTCGCCGAGGCCATCGGCGACGACGTCGAACACCGAGCCGGCGGCGCCGTGCGGCACTTCCTGCTCCAGGCGGGTGACGCGCACGCCCTGCTGCACGCGGACTTCGCCGTCATCGGGCTTGTGGTCGCCGGACAGCAGCTTGAGCAGGGTGGATTTGCCGGCGCCGTTGCGGCCGATCAGGGCGATGCGTTCGCCCGGCTCGATCGACAGTTCGGCTTTTTCCAGCAACAACGGGCCGCCGACGCTGAAGTCGACGTTCTGCAGAGTAATCAGAGGCATCCGGATATTGTACGGGTTGGGGGCGTCGGCCGGGTTGCACCCGGCACCCGCGGTAGTGCCGGCCGCTGGCCGGCAACTTCAACGGCAACGTCAAAAGCTGGTTTCCTGTGGGATGCCGGGGCGGTGCGGGTCTGCAGGACACGCCGTAAACCCCTCCTTGGGGGCTCGATGGCGCCATCCATGGCGCCAACGGTCCTGCAGACCCACACCGCCCCGCCTCTGACAGTTTCCCGCGATCTGTCGGAACGGCATTCTGCGCGGGTGGGTGTCGACCTTGGTCGACACGGCAGATCCAGGCCACGCGTGGATGAGCGCTGCAAGGCCTGTCGATCTGTCGGGGTCGGATCCCGTTGCTGCGCAACGGGCTCTGACCCCTTCGTGGAATTCGCGCAGTGCAAGACCGATCCCTGCTACTCCACCTCCCCCAGCAACGCCTGCAACCCCGGCAACCATTGCTTGCCCGGGTGGCGTACCAACCACAGGGTGCGCTGCAGGGCCGGCAGCGGAGTCTCGAGCACGCGCAGGCGACCCAGGGCCAGCGGCTCTTCCAGCGCGTGGCGCGATAGGCAGGCCAGGCCGAGGCCGGCGATGGCGGCCTGCTTGATCGCTTCGGTATTGCCCAGCTGCAGGGTCTGGGCGAAGCCGCGCAGGTGCGGCAACAACGCCTGCTCCACCGCTTCGCGGGTACCCGAGCCGGGCTCGCGCAACAGCCAGCGTGTACGGCGCAGTTCGTCCAGCGACCAGCGTGCGGGGGCATTGGCGGCAGCCACGATCACCAGCGGGTCCTCCTGCCAGGCCGTGACCTGGAGGCCGCGCTCGTGGCACGGGCCTTCGATCAGGCCGGCGTCCACATCCAGGCGCTGCACGGCGGCGACCACGCCGGCGCTGTTGTCGATGCGCAGGTCGACCTCGGCCTGTGGTGCCTGCCGCAACAGCTCGGCGATGCGCGGTGGAAGCAGGTAGTTGCCGATGGTGGTACTGGCGGCCAGCACCAGCCGCAGCGGCGCGCCCTGCCCCGGATCGCCGCCGGCGGCCAGCTGCCGCTCCAGGTCGGCGGCGTTGACCAGCAGCGTGCGGGCCGGCTCCAGCAGCGCGCGGCCGTGGCCGTTCAGGGCCAAGCGGCGGCCGATGCGGTCGAACAACGGGGTACCGAAGTGTGCCTCCAGTTCCTGCAACGCAGCACTGCTGGCCGACTGCGATAGCGCGATGGCTTGGCCAGCGGCGGTGGTGCTGCCGTGATCGGCGATGGCGACGAAGACCTGAAGCTGGCGCAAGGTCAGGCGCATGTCATTTACCCGCTTAATAGGTAGATTTCACCCATATTATTCGTTTTACAGGTCAGCCATGCAGGCGCACGCTTGCCTGGCCATTCCAGACCTGCCGTTGCCATGAACGCCCCCGCTCTCTCCCCCTGGTCCCTGCCCGCTCTGCGCCAACGCTGGCAGCCACGCCTGCCCGGCCTCTTGCTGGTGGGCCTGATCGCGGCGGCATCCCTGTACCTGGCCGAGCTTCCCTGGTTGCAGGCGCATGGTCTGAGTGCACTGACCGTCGCCATCGTCGCCGGCATCGTGGTCGGCAACACCTTCTACCCGCGGCTGGCGCCGAGCAGCGCGGCCGGTGTCGGCTTCTCCAAGCACTGGCTGCTGCGCGCCGGCATCGTGCTGTACGGCCTGCGCCTGACCTTCCAGGACATCGGCCACGTCGGCGTCAGCGGCGTGCTGATGGACGTACTGGTGGTCGCCAGCACCTTCGGCCTGGCCTGCTGGCTGGGCGTGCGCGTGTTCAAGATGGAACGCGAGGCAGCAATGCTGATCGGTGCCGGCAGCGCGATCTGCGGTGCGGCAGCGGTGATGGCCGCCGAACCGGTGGTGCGCGGCCGCGCGGCGCAGGTCACGGTCGCGGTCTCTACGGTGGTGGTGTTCGGCACGCTGGCGATGTTCCTGTACCCGGCGCTCTATGCACTGGCGCAGTCGCACGGCTGGCTGGCAATGGACGCACGGCAGTATGGCCTGTTCACCGGTGCGACGGTGCATGAAGTGGCGCAGGTGGTAGCCGCCGGCCGCGCGGTCAGCGAAGCCGCCGCCGATACCGCGGTGATCACCAAGATGGTGCGGGTGATGCTGCTGGCGCCGTTTCTGGTCGTGTTGTCGTTGTGGCTGGCGCGTGGCGGCAAGGCCAGCGCCGGCGGCAGCAAGGCCCGCATCGTGGTGCCGTGGTTTGCGTTCGGTTTCGTGGCGGTGGCCGGTTTCAACTCGCTGCACCTGCTACCGGCCGGCCTGCAGGCCGGGCTGGTGCAGCTGGATACCGTGCTGCTGGCGATGGCGATGGCCGCACTGGGCCTGACCACCCACGTCTCGGCGCTGCGCCAGGCGGGCCTGAAGCCGCTGCTGCTGGCGCTGATCCTGTTCGCCTGGCTGCTCTTCGGTGGCCTGGCGATCCACCAGGGCGTGCTGGCGGTGCTGGGCTGAGCAAGAGCGTGCCGACCGGCGGTCGGCACCCACCCGTAGATCCACGCCATGCGTGGATGACCCTACCCCATCAGGCGGGACCGGCCTCGCGGACGGGTACAATGCGCCATGACTGACTTCTCGACCCTGCCGCTGAGCCCGGCCCTGCAGCCCGGCCTGGATGCCCTCGGCTACACCACTCTTACCCCTGTGCAGGCGCAGAGCCTGCCGGCCATCCTCGATGGCCGCGATGTGATCGCACAGGCGCCGACCGGCAGCGGCAAGACCGCCGCCTTCGGCCTGGGCCTGCTGCAGGCCATCGACCCCAGCCTGATCCGCGTGCAGGCGCTGGTGCTGTGCCCGACCCGCGAACTGGCTGACCAGGTCGGCAAGCAGATCCGCAAGCTGGCTACCGGCATCCCCAACCTGAAGCTGTTGCTGCTGGTGGGCGGCGTGCCGCTGGGCCCGCAGCTGGCGTCGCTGGAAGGCCACGACCCGCACGTGGTGGTCGGCACGCCCGGCCGCGTGCAGGAGCTGGCGCGCAAGCGCGCGCTGAATCTTGGCGCGGTGCGCACGCTGGTGCTGGACGAAGCCGACCGCATGCTCGACATGGGCTTCGAGGAACCGATCCGCGAGATCGCCGGCCGTACCCACAAGGATCGACAGAGCCTGCTGTTCTCGGCCACCTTCCCCGACAGCATCCGTGCCATGGCACGCGACCTGCTGCGCGACGCGGTGGAAGTGACCGTCGAAGGCGCTGACCAGGCCCCGGCCATCCGCCATATGTTCTGCGAAGTGGAACCGGCGCACCGGCAGAAGGCGCTGGCCGGCCTGCTGCTGAAGTACACGCCGGAATCGGCGGTGGTGTTCTGCAACACCCGCAAGGACGTGGACGAAGTGGCGAACTCGCTGCAGCAGTTCGGCTTCTCGGCACTGGCCCTGCACGGCGACATGGAGCAGCGCGACCGCGAGGAAGTGCTGCTGCTGCTGGCCAACCGCAGCTGCAACGTGCTGGTCGCCAGCGACGTGGCCGCACGTGGCCTGGACGTGGAAGAGCTGGCCGCGGTGATCAACTACGAGCTGCCGACCGACGTGGAGAGCTACCAGCACCGCGTGGGCCGTACCGGCCGTGCCGGTGCCAGTGGCCTGGCGATCAGCCTGGTGGCCGGCCGCGAGAAGACCCGCGCCGAAGCGATCGAAGCACAGATGGGGCAACCGCTGGATTGGCAGAAGACGCCGCTGGCGACGGCGCGCCCGGCCGAGCTGCCGCAGGCGGCGATGCGTACGCTGCGCATCGATGGTGGCAAGACCGACAAGCTGCGCCCGGGTGACATCCTCGGCGCACTGACCGGCGACGCCGGCCTGTCAGCCAAGTTCATCGGCAAGATCGCGATCTTCCCGACCCGCTCCTACGTGGCGATCGCCCGTGAGCAGGCCAACAAGGCCGTGGCCAGGCTGGAAGCCGGCAAGATCAAGGGCCGTCGTTTCCGCGTGCGGATGATGTAAGGAACAGGGTGGTCGCCGGGCGTGGCCCGGCGCTACCGGCATGCCGTGTGTAGCGCCGGGCCACGCCCGGCGACACGCTCAGAACACCAGTTCGGTGTGCAGTGGCAGGTCCGCTTCCCAGCGTGCGCGGCCGCCGAGTCCGTCCAGTTCGACCAACACGCCGGCACCCACCACCTCGACACCCAGGCGGCGCACCAGCGACAAGGCAGCGACCAGCGTACCGCCGGTGGCCAGCACGTCATCGATGATTGCTACGCGGGCACCGGCCGGCAGCGCATCGGCGTGCACTTCGATGCAGTCGCTGCGGTATTCGAGCGTGTATTCCTCGCGCAGCACCTGGCCCGGCAGCTTGCCCGGCTTGCGCACCGGCACGAAGCCCACGCCCAGTTCCAGCGCCATGGCGGCACCGAGGATGAAACCACGCGATTCGATACCGATCACCGCGTCCAGCTTCTGGTCGCGCCAACGGTCGGCCATCGCGGTGATGGCACCGCGGAAGTCCTCGCCATGGGCGAGCAGCGGCATGATGTCCTTGAAGAGGATGCCGGGCTTGGGGAAGTCGGCGATGTCGCGCAGGCGGGAGGCCCACTGCGGAGCGACGAGGGCGTCGGTCATGTCACGTTGGCTATCTGATGGCGGCATAGGGTACCTGTTCCGGGCGCCGGCTGCCTGTTGGGGTGTTCGGCCGGGCTGCGCCCGGCACCTGCAGAGGCCACCGCGCAAGCAAAAGCGAAAACAAAAGCCGCATTCCGAGGGATGGCGGGGTGGGTCCGGTTGCGGGGGGCGCTGCAAGTACGTCCGTCTAGGCTTGGCAGCCGCTTGCTCGTGTGCGCTTTCCTGCGCACACGGCAAGACCGGGGTTGGGCGTCCTGCCCAACCCGCCCGAGGCATGCCTCGGGCCCATGCGGCTCACGCCCCCGCAACCGGACCCACCCCGCCTTCGACAGATTCCTGCGATCTGTCGTAGATCCACGCCATGCGTGGATGAACTTTCATCGAAATCGAATATTTCGAGAATTGAACGAAAAGCATCCACGCATGGCGTGGATCGACCGTGTCGACCAAGGTCGACACCTACCCACAGCAGCGGGAATCTGTCGGAGGTGGGGCGGTGTGGGGCTGCAGGACCGTTGGCGCCATGAATGGCGCCATCGAGCCCCCATGGACGGGTTTACGGCGTGTCCTGCAGCCCCACACCGCCCCGCCAGACCATCAGCAATCCAGAGCCGCTTTGGCTTTGGCCGTTGCTTGCGCGGTGGCCTCTGCAGGTGCAGGGCGCAGCCCCGCCGAAACCCACCCTCAGGAACTGCAGGACAGCATCGAGCAGCCGGCGCGGTTGTCGGCCCACGCCGGGCGCTTGCCGGCAAAGTGCTCCAGCCCGGCGCGTTCGGTATACGGGTCACGCAGTACGTCCTGCAATGCGTGAACACCGCCCAGGTCGCCCTGCTCGGCGCGATCGATGGCCTCCTGGGCCAGCCAGTTGCGCAGCACGTACAGCGGATTGGCCGCGGCCATTTTCGCCGTGCGCTCGCTGGCCGACAGCGGATCCACGCGCAGTCGCGCCGCGTAGTCCTGCAACCACTGCTGCAGCGGTGCCTGCACCGACTGCTGGCGCGCCTCGTCGTAGTACACCGCGTCAAGCACGCCCACATCGGGCGACGTTGGATCAACGCGCATCAGCGCGCGCCAGGCCAGCGTCATGTCCATGCTGCCGTCCTGCATCAGCTGCTGCCAGCGCAGGTAGAGCTGCAGGTCCTCATCATCCGCCGCTGCCAGGCCGAGCTTGGCCGCTGCATCGCGACGGGTGCAGGCAACGAACGTGGACTGGTACGCCGCCAGTCCCGCTTGCAACGGTTCGACATCGGCAAACAATGGCGACAACGCCTGCGTCAGTCGGCTCAGGTTCCAGTACGCCACCTGCGGTTGGGTGCCGAAACGATAGCGCCGGCCTTGGGCATCGGTGGTATTCGGCGTCCAGTCCGGATCGAAGTCCTCGACCCATCCATAGGGACCGTAATCCAGCGTCAGGCCTAGCACGGACAGGTTGTCGGTGTTCATCACGCCATGCACGAAGCCGACGCGCATCCAGTGCGCGATCATCTCGGCAGTGCGCACCGCGATCTGCGCGAACCAGTCACCGTACAGCGCCTCGCCCTGCCCTTCGAGCTCCGGAAAGTCGCGGGCGATGCACGCGTGGACCAGCTGCCGCAACAAGCCAGTTTCACCACGCGAGGCCGGCAGTTCGAATGAGCCGAAGCGCAGGAACGACGGCGATACACGGCACACGATGGCGCCGGGTTCGGCGCGGGGATGACCGTCGTAGAACATGTCACGCACCACGTCTTCGCCGGTGCCGACCAGCGACAACGCGCGCGTGGTCGGCACGCCCAGGTGATGCATCGCCTCGCTGCACAGGAATTCGCGGATGGACGAGCGCAGCACCGCGCGGCCATCGGCGCCCCGCGAATACGGGGTGGGGCCGGCACCCTTCAGCTGCAGCTCCCAATGACCGCCATCCGGCGCGACCAGTTCGCCCAGCGAGATCGCGCGGCCATCACCCAGCTGCCCCGCCCAGTGGCCGAACTGATGCCCGCCATAATTGGCCGCCCACGGCTGCATGCCGGGGTACAGCGCATTGCCACCGAACACATCGGCGAAGCCATCGCTCTCCACTTCATCGGCATCGAAGCCGAGCATCGCCGCCACCTCCGGCGACCAGGCCAACAGCGTGGGCGCCGCCACGGGCGTCGGCATCACCGGCGACCAGGCGGCGCCCAGCACTTCACGCCTGCGCGGGCCGGACTCTGGGTCACCCGGCAGGGCATTCAGCAGGCGATTGTCGAAACGGGGGCTGTCGTTATCCATGGTGTAGAAGATGGGGGCGACGGCCGACGGCCTCAATTGCCGCTCAGCGCCTGCAGATGTCCACCGTGGGCCTCGGCGCGCTGGTAGGCCGGGCGCTCGCCAATGCGCTTGAGGAAGCCGCGCAGCGCCGGCTTGTCGTCGAGGCCACCGCCGCGCGCGGCCGCAGCCTGGATCGGAAAGCTCATCTGGATGTCGGCTGCGCTGAACCGCTCACCCGCGAACCAGGGGCTTTCGGCCAGGCGGCGCTCCATCCAGTCCAGGTGCAGGCGCCGCTGCGGACCAATGAAGCCGCGTTCGGCCTTGTCGGCGATGCTGCGCGCGATCGGGCGGGCGAAGAACGGCATCGGCGCGTTGCGGATGCGGCCCATCACCAGGGTCAACAGCAGCGGCGGCATCGCTGAGCCTTCGGCGTAGTGCAGCCAGTAACGGTAGGCGATGCGCTCGGCGCCATCGGCCGGTGTCGGGGACGGCGACAGCTGGCGTTGGGTGTCATAGCGATCCGCGAGGTAGTCGAGGATCGCGCCGGACTCGGCCAGTACCAGCTCACCGTCCTGCAGCACGGGGGACTTGCCGAGCGGATGCACCCTGCGCAGCTCGGGCGGTGCCAGCAGCGTCTTCGGATCACGGGGATAACGGCGCAGTTCGTAGTCCAGCCCCAGCTCCTCCAGCATCCACAGCACGCGCAGGGAACGGGAGTTTTCCAGGTGATGGACAATGCGCATGGGGATGATCCTTGGGGAGGCCCACATCGTACCGCGCGCAGTGCATGCCCTTTGTAGAGTCGAGCCATGCTCGAGTGGCTTTGAGAGCAGTCGAGCGTGGCTCGACTCTACAAAAAAACAACGGGCAATAAAAAACGCCGGAAGCTCTCGCTTCCGGCGTTCTGGCTACCAAACGGCAGCAGACGGATTAGACCGCCTGCACCTGGTCAGCCTGCATACCCTTCTGACCCTGGACGGCGATGAAGGTAACCTTCTGGCCTTCCTGCAGGGTCTTGAAGCCGGTGCCCTGGATGGCACGGAAGTGCACGAACAGGTCCGGGCCGCTTTCCGGGGTGATGAAGCCGAAGCCCTTGGCGTCGTTGAACCACTTGACGGTGCCGGTCTGACGATCAGACATTTGACTAACTCCTGAAACACATGTTGAAAAAATCGCAGCCACCGGGTATCGGGGCCGAGACTGAGTTGCAGGCGTTGGTAAAGCGGATCGATGAGCGGATCGTGAGATCAACTGCACCAGGCCACGATTCACGGTGACCCTAGCAAACACAGTGGGGCCAACGATACGCGTGTTTTCTGCAAAAAGCGATAGCCGGGGCGTTCATGGGCTGGCCCCGCCCGCTAGACGTGGCAAGGGTTGGCAGCCGGTCGAGGCTAACCCTGAGCCCCCATTCAGGATTTTCCTACCCTACACTGGGTAAATGACTGAAGCTGAAACCCAAGCTGAACTGGCCCTCCCCCGTATCTGGGTGGACGCGGACGCCTGCCCCGCCGTCATTCGCGACATCCTGTTCCGGGCCGCTGAACGGGTCGGGATCGAACTGACCCTGGTTGCCAACCAGTGGATCCGCACCCCGCCGTCGCGCTGGTTGCGCTCGATCCAGGTCCCCCAAGGCCTGGACGTGGCCGACAGCGCCATCGTCGAACGGGTCGCCGCTGGAGACCTGGTCGTCACCCAGGACATTCCGCTGGCCGCGCTGGTGCTGGAGAAGAAGGCCGTGGCGCTGAACCCGCGCGGTCAGCTGTACACCCCGAACAACATGGCCGAGCGGCTGTCGATGCGCAATTTCATGGAAGAACTGCGCGGCGCCGGGGTCCAGACCGGCGGCCCGCCACCACTGGGCCAGCGCGACCGGCAGCTGTTCGCCGCCGAGCTGGACCGCTGGCTGGCGCGGCGCCCGGCCCGCTGAACGGGCCTAGTCGCCCTGACCCGGCAGCACCAAGCGGTGCTGGCTGCGGAAGCGCCGTCGCTCCCCGCTCAACGGATCATTGAAGGCCAAGCCCTGCGCCAGCAGCTGCAGGGGCGGCTCGTCCGCCCCCTCCGGGCGCACTCTGAGCTGCGGATACAGGTCGTCGCCCACGATGGGCGCACCCAGCATCGCCATGTGCACCCGCAGCTGGTGCTTGCGGCCGGTTTCCGGCAGCAGCCGGTAGCGCCAGATCGCCCCCTCGGCTTCGACCAGTTCGACCCGGCTGCGCGCATTGGGCTCGCCCGGCACTTCAGCCATGCGGAAGAACGGCTCGTCTGGCGCCAGCCGGCTGTGCCGCAGCAGCGGGAACGCCAGCCCAGGCAGCGCCGGTGCCAGCGCCTCGTAGGTCTTTTCAATGCGGCGCTCGCGGAACAAGCGCTGATAGGCATCGCGTGTCGCCGGCTGGGTCGAAAACAACACCAGCCCCGCCGTGAGCCGGTCCAGGCGGTGCAGTGGTACCAGATCCGTGTTGCCGGTGCGGGCGACCAGGCGCGACAGCAGGGTTTCGCGCACATACCCACCGGCCGGCGTTACCGGCAGGAAGTGCGGCTTGTCGGCCACCAGCAGGTGCTCATCCAGATGCAGGAGGGTCTCGGCGAAGGGAATCACCGGCTCGTCGGCAACCTCGCGGAAGTACTGGATTTCCAGCCCCACCTGCCAGGGCATGTCCGGCGCCAGTGCCCTGCCCTGCGCATCCTGCACACGGCCTCGGGCGAAGCGGTCCTGCCATTGCGCGCGACCGATGCGCGGGAAACGCGCGCACAGGCCATCGAGCAGGCTGGGCCAGTGGCCGGGGGGCAGCTGCAGGTGGCTGGGCAGGGTCATGGCGTCCATTCCGGCCACGGGAAAGAGCGCCAAGAGTGCCACCGTTGACGCTGCGCAGACAGCCCGGCAACGGACACCCTTCGAGCAAACCTCTATCATTGACGTCTTTAGTCCACGGATCCCCCATGGCTCTTACCGCCACCATCCGCAAGGCCGAACTGCAGATCAGCGACATGGATCGCGGCTACTACGCGACCCACAACCTGACCCTGGCCCAGCACCCGTCCGAGACCGACGAACGATTGATGGTGCGCCTGCTCGCCTTCGCTCTCAATGCCAGCGATCGCCTGGAGTTCGGCCGCGGCCTGAGCACCGACGATGAGCCGGACCTGTGGGAACACGACTACACCGGCGACATCCTGCAGTGGATCGACCTGGGCCATCCGGACGAATCGCGCATCCGCAAGGCCAGCAACCGCAGCCGCCAAGTGCAGGTGATCAATTACGGCGGCAACGCCTCGGAGATCTGGTGGGGCAAGCAGGGCAAGGGTCTGGCGCGCTTCGACAACCTGTCGGTGGTCGACCTCGACGGTGCCTTCGTAGAACTGTGGGGCCAGCAGATCCAGCGCGCGATGCGCTGGAGCGTGCTGATCCAGGACGGTGAAGTGCAGCTGCTCAACGATCAGATGCAGCTTGACGTGATCCCGGACTGGCGCAAGCGCGCCAAGGCATGAGCACGATCCGCTGCGACGTGGTGGTCATCGGCGCCGGCGCGGCCGGGCTGATGACCGCGATCACGGCTGGCCAGCGCGGTCGCCAGGTGCAGGTGATCGACCATGCCAACAAGGTCGGCAAGAAGATCCTGATGTCCGGCGGCGGCCGCTGCAATTTCACCAACACCGGCACCACCCCGGCCAACTTCCTGTCGGCCAACCCGCACTTCTGCAAGTCCGCGCTGGCGCGCTACACGCCCTGGCACTTCATCGAGCTGGTCAGCAAGCACGGCATCGCCTATCACGAAAAGGAACTGGGCCAGCTGTTCTGCGACATCTCGTCCAAGCAGATCGTGAAGATGCTGGTGGACGAATGCCAGGCGGCCGGTGCCCAGATCCGCACCGAATGCAGCGTGCAGCGCATCGAGCACGGCAGCGATGGTTTCCGCGTGCACACCACGCAGGGCCTGTTCCATTGCGCCTCGCTGGTGGTTGCCACCGGCGGCCTGTCGATTCCGAGCATGGGCGCCACCGGCTTCGGCTACGAAATTGCCCGCCAGTTCGGCCACCAGGTGCTGCCGACCCGCGCCGGGCTGGTCCCGCTGACGCTGAGCGGCAAGCACCAGGAGCGGCTGGCCGACCTCAGCGGCGTCGCACTGCCGGTCGAGGCGCGCTGCAACGGAAAGAGTTTCCAGAACTTCATGCTGCTGACCCACCGCGGCGTGAGCGGCCCGGCCATCCTGCAGATTTCGTCGTTCTGGCAGCCCGGCGATGCGCTGGAGCTGGACTTGTTGCCCGGCCAGGATGCGGGCGAGTGGCTGCGCCAGATGAAGCGCGAGCGGCCCGCCGCCGAGCTGCGCACCGTGCTGGGCGACGTGATGCCCAAGCGGCTGGCGCAGCGCCTGTGCGAGCACTGGCTGCCGGACCGCCCGGTGCGTCAGCTGGACGAGCCGGTGCTGCGCCAGGCCGCGCAGCTGCTGGGCGCGTTCCCGCTGGTGGCCAGCGGCACCGAGGGCTATCGCACCGCCGAAGTCACCCTGGGCGGCGTGGATACCGCCGAGGTGTCGTCCTCGACAATGGAATCCAAGCGCGTACCCGGCCTGCATTTCGTCGGCGAGGTGCTGGATGTGACCGGCTGGCTGGGCGGCTACAACTTCCAGTGGGCCTGGGCCAGCGGCCACGCGGCCGGTGGCGTGGTGTGAACCACATCGCCGTTCGTTGCGCGCAAGGGGTGCGCGCATGGACGGTTCGGCGCGCATCGTGTATCTAGATTTGCAGATTGGGGAGCAGTGCATGCAGAACGCGAACGACATCACCATCCGCCTGCTGATCGTCGATGACAGCGGCGAGAATGCCGAAGCCATCGTCAGCACCCTGCGCAACAGCGGCATCGCGGTGCGTCCGTGGCGCCCGCAGGATGCTGCCGAGCTGGCCCAGGTGCTGGCCAGCCAGGCCATCGACCTGGTGCTGGCCTCGCCTTCGCAGGGCATTCCGCTGCCGCTGGTGGCCCAGCATATTGCCGCCAGCGGCAAGGACATCCCGCTGGTACTGCTGGCCGAGCGCATCGACGAAGACGAACTGGTACAGGCCAGCAGCCATGGCATCCGTGCCCTCGCCCTGCGCCAGCGTTCCGAGCACCTGCTGGCCGTGGTCCGTGACCAGTGGGTGGACCTGCAGGCACGGCGTGGCCTGCGCCGCATCGAGGCGCAGATGCGTGAGACCGAGCGCCGCTGCGATGCGCTGATTGCCTCCTCGCGCGATCCCATCGCCTACGTGCATGAAGGCATGCACATCCGTGCCAACGACGCTTACCTGGAGATGTTCGGTTACGAGCATTTCGACGATATCGAAGGCATCTCGCTGCTGGACATGGTTGCCGCGCAGCACGTGGAAGGCTTCAAGCAGCTGCTGAAGGGCCTCAGCCGCGGCGAAGCGCCGCCGCCGCAGTACCAGCTCGACGCGCGCCACCAGGATGGCAGTGCGTTCCCGGCGACGATGGAATTCACCGCCGCCACCTACGAGGGCGAATCCTGCCTGCAGGTGGTGCTCCGCCGCCGCATGGAGTTCGATCCCGAGTTGGCACGCGAGGTCGAGGACCTGCGCCAGCGTGACCAGGTGACCGGCCTGCTCAACCGACCGACCTTCATGCTGCAGTTGGAAAGCGCAGTGGCCCAGGCCGGGCGCAGCGAGGGCCAGTTCGGACTGCTGCTGATCGAGCCGGACCACTATGCGCGCCTGCTGCCGGACATCGGCCTGGCCTCGGCCGATACGCTGATCGGCGCCCTCGCCGGCCTGCTGGCCGAAGTAGTTGGCGCGGACGCGCAACTGGCCCGCTTCGGCGAACACAATTTCGCCGTGTTGCAGGCCGGGCCCTACGCGCAGACCGTGGCGCTGGCCGAGCGCATCCGCGAAGCCTACGCCGCACACGTCTTCAGCATCGGCGCGCGTTCGGCCACGGTAACGGTCAGCATCGGTGGCGTGCAGGTGGGCGAGAAGATCGCCAGCATCGGCCAGGTGCTGGCACGCGCGAGCGAATGCACGCAGGCCGCCGCCGAACTGGGCAACACCTGCCGCATCTTCGACCCGGCCGCCGCCGACCGGGTCGAGGAAGAGCGCGTGCTGCGCTGGGTCGCCCGCATCCGCGAGGCGCTGGCTGGCGACGGCTTCCAGCTGCACTACCAGCCGGTGCTGAACCTGCAGGGCGAGCCACTGGAGCTTTACGAGGCCTACCTGCGCCTGGAACACAATGGCGAACTGCTGAGCCCGACCGCGTTCCTGGGCATCGCCGAAGAGCACGGGCTGCTGGCCGACATCAACCGCTGGGTGGTCTCGCAGGCGATCGCGGTGCTGGGTGAACGCGCGCGTGCGGGTCATGCCACCCAGGTGCTGGTGAAGGTCACGCCGGAATCGTTCGATGACCCGCAGATGATCGCCACCCTGCGCCGCGAGCTGCAGGCGCAGGGTTTACCCGGCGAACGGCTGTGGCTGCATGCGCCGGAAGCCAAGGTGTTCACCCACCTGCGCAGTGCGCAGCAGTTCCTTGCTGAAGTGGCGCCCCTGGGCTGCCGCATCGGCCTGGAACAGTTCGGTTCCGGACTGGATTCGTTCCAGCTGCTCGCCCACTTCCAGCCGCAGTTCCTCAAGCTGGACCGCGGTTTCACCAGCGATCTGGCGGCCACCCGCGAGAACATCGATCGCATCAGCCAGATCACCGCACGCGCGCAGGAGGCCGGTATACGCACCATCGCCGAGTTCGTCAGCGACGCCAATTCGATGACCCTGCTGTTCAGTGCCGGCGTGGATTACGTGCAGGGCGATTTCGTCGGCCCGGCGTTGCCGGAGATGGGGTTCGAGTTTGGGTGATGCCTCTCTGTAGAGCCGAGCCATGCTCGGCTGCGGGACTCAAGCGAAGAGCAGCCGAGCATGGCTCGGCTCTACACAAAGAGAAGGCCGGCTTTCGCCGGCCTTTTCGTTGATCAGGTCATGTCGACCAGGTTGTCGATCTTCACGTCCGGATTGACGTCGGCCTCGTAGTCGACACCCTCCACGCCAAAACCGAACAGGCGCAGGAAGTCGGCCTTGTAACCGGCCAGGTCGCTGATTTCGTACAGGTTCTCGTTGGTCACCTGCGGCCACAGCGCGACCACCTTGCCCTGCACGTCCGCCGCCATTTCCTTGTAGTCGGCACGCAGGCGGCCTTCCTCGTCGACCAGCGCAACGGTGTGGCCATCGCCATCGACCAGATCGTGGCGCAGGCGGTCGACCGCCGTGCCATCGGCCCTGCCGCCGTAAAGGATGTCGTACAGCACGTCGAGCTGCTCGATGCAGCCTTCGTGAGTACCCTTTTCCTTCATCACCTTGAACAGCAGCGACAGGTACAGCGGCATGGTCGGAATGGCCGAGCTGGCCTGGGTCACCACGGCCTTCAGCACCGACACGCGCGCGTCGCCGCCGATTTTCGCCAGCTTCTCGCGCAGGCCCAGCACCTTGGTGTCCAGGTCCTTCTTGGCGGCGCCGATCGAGCCGTTCCAGTAAATCGCCTGGGTGATCTCTTCGCCCACGTAGGTGAAGGCCGTGGTGGTGCAGCCGTTGGCCAGCACGCCGGCATCGGCCAGCGCGTCGATCCACATCTGCCAGTCTTCGCCACCCATCACCGCAACGGTGCCGGCGATCTCTTCCTGCGTGGCAGGCTGCAGAGTGGTCTCGGTGATCACTTCCTTGTCGGTATCCAGACCACGCAGGGTGATCGGCTCGCCGATCGGCTTCAGCGTGGAGCTGATGATCTCGCCGGTCTTGGGGTGCTTGCGGCGCGGCGCCGCCAGGCTGTACACGACCTGGTCGACCTGGCCGAGATCGGCCTTGATCATCTCGATGGTTTTCGCCTTCACCTCATCGGAGAAGGCATCGCCGTTGATGCTCTTGGCATACAGGCCGGCTTCGTCGGCGTACTTGTGGAACGCGGCCGAGTTGTACCAGCCGGCGGTACCCGGCTTGGATTCACTGCCCGGGCGTTCGAAGAAGATGCCCAGCGTTGCCGCGCCACTGCCGAACGCGGCGGTGATGCGTGCGGCCAGGCCGTAGCCGGTGGAGGCGCCGATCACCAGCACGCGCTTGGGGCCGTTCTGGATCGGCGGGCGCGCGCGGATGTAGTCGATCTGCTGCTTGACCGCGGCTTCGCAGCCAGTCGGGTGGGTAGTGACGCAGATGAAGCCGCGGACACGCGGTTTGATGACCATGGATACCTCGGGTTGGCAGATGCGGCGCACGGGGCGCTCAGCAGGAATACGGGCGCGCGCCTGTGCGCGCGAACCGCAGGATCGTAGTGTGCGGGGGCCGAATGCACAACCGACGCTGGCGTAGGGTGGGGTTTCTTTGCAGGGTTGCACCCTGCACCTGCGGTAGTGCCGGCCGCTGGCCGGCAACCTCAACAGCAACGTCAAAAGCCGGGCTACTGAGGGATGCCGGGGTGGGTCCGGTTGCGGGGGACGCCGTTAACCCGTCCATGGGGGCTTGGCCGCGCATCCATGCCGCGGACACCCCCGCAACCGGACCCACCCCGCCTTTGACAGTCTTCCGCGATCTGTCGGAACAGCTCTTGGGGTCAGATCCGTTTTTCGAAGGAAAACGGATCTGACCCCAGAATTGTTTCGATATCTGACAAATGTGTCGACCAAGGTCGACACCTACCCACAGCCGTGGGGATCTGTCAGAGGCGGGGCGGTGTCGGAGTGCGGGGTGTCAGCCGCATGGGCCCGAGGCATGCCTCGGGCGGGTTGGGCAGGACGCCCAACCCCGGTCTTGCCGTGCGCGCAGGACTGCGCGCACGAGCAAGCGGCTGCCAAGCCTACAGGGACGTACTTGCGGCGCCCCCGCACTCCGACACCGCCCCACCAATCCACGGAATGCCCGCTGTTGCTGTTGCTGTTGCTGTTGCCTCTGCAGGTGCAGGGCTGCAAGCCCTGCCAACAAAAAACCCCGCTTGCGCGGGGTTCTCTGCGTGTTGCGTGCAGCGGGACGCTTACGGACGACGGGCCAGGGCCTCGACGTCCTTCGCCTTCGGCAGCAGGTCCTGCTTGCTGACGCGCAGGAAACCGATCGTCAGCATCGGCACCGCCACCAGGATCGAGGACAGCACCACGATCACTGCACCGATCATGTGCGTCTCGGCCAGGCCTTCCATCGAGCTGCCACCGTACAGGTACAGGGCCAGCGCGGACAGGAAGAACATCACCGCGGTAATCACCGTACGCGACAGCGTCTGGTTGATCGAGCGGTTCAGCACTTCCATCGAGTCCACGCGCAGGCTGCGGAAGTTCTCGCGGACGCGGTCGAAGACCACGATGATGTCGTTGATCGCAAAGCCCATCACCGAGAGCAGGCCGGCCAGCACGGTCAGGTCGAACTCACGGCCCAGCAGGGACACGTAAGCCACCGTCACGATCAGGTCGAACATCGCCACGATGCTGGCGGTGACCGCGAACTTCCATTCGAAGCGCACCGCGATGTAGATCAGGAAGCCGGCCAGCATGAAGATGGTGGCGTACAGGCCATTCATCGCCAGGTCCTTGCCGATCTGCGGGCCGACGAACTCGTTGCGCAGCACGGTGGCCTGGTTGTCAGCCGTGGACAGTGCCTTCACCACGGCAGCGGCAGTGGCCTTGTCCTCGGCAGCGGCATCACCGGTGCCCGGCGCATGCTCGCCGTGCGGCGCCAGGCGGATGAGCAGATCGGTGTTGCCACCGACGCTCTGCACCTGCGCGCCTTCGAAGCCGTTCTGCTCGAGCTTGGTGCGGACCTGCTCGACGTCCACCGCCTTGTCGAAGCGGGCTTCGATCAGGGTGCCGCCGGTGAAGTCCAGTGCGTAGTTGAAGCCCTTGATGCCGATGATGGCGACCGAGGCCAGGAACACCACGATGGTGACTGCCATGGCGACATGGCGCCAGCGCATGAAGTCGATCTTGGTGTCGTTCGGGAGGATGTGCAGCGGAAACAGTTTCATGTGCGTGTCGTCCCGTCAGATGGCCACGTTCTGGAGCTTCTTGCGGCGGCCGTAGATCAGCGTCGCCAGCGCACGCGACACGGTGATCGCGGTGAACATGGAGGCGAAAATACCGATGATCATGGTCAGCGCGAAGCCCTTCAGCGGACCGGTACCGAATGCAAACAGCGCCACACCGACGATCAGGCCGGTCAGGTTGGCGTCGAGGATGGTGCCCGAAGCACGCTCGTAACCGGTCACGATCGCGGTCTTGCCCGGCACGCCGGCACGCAGCTCTTCTCGGATACGCTCGTTGATCAGCACGTTGGCGTCCACCGACAGGCCGACCGACAACGCCAGGCCGGCGAAGCCCGGCAGGGTCATGGTCGCGCCGAACAGCGACATCACCGCCACCACGATCAGCAGGTTGAACAGCATCGCCGCCGAGGTGATCACACCGAACATGCGGTAGTAGATGCTGAAGAACACCAGGGTGAACAGGAATGCGAACACGACCGCGCGCATGCCGTTCTTGACGTTCTCGGCGCCCAGGCTCGGGCCGACCACGCGCTCTTCGACGAAGTCCATCGGCGCAGCCAGCGAACCCGACTTCAGCAGCTTGGCCAGGTCCTCGGCTTCCTTCTTCTGCAGGCCGGTGGTCTGGAAGTTCTTGCCGAACACACCATTGATGTTGGCCACCGAGATCACTTCCTCGTTGACCTTGAAGCCACGCACTTCCTGGCCGTCGACGACGGTCACGGTCGGCACGCGCTCGGTGTAGACCACCGCCATCGGCTTGTTCACGTTGGCGCTGGTGAAGTCGAACATGCGCTGGCCGCCGACATTGTTCAGCGTCACGCTGACGGCCGGAGAGCCACTGTTCGGATCGGTCACCGCCTGCGCGCCGACCATCTGGTCACCGGTGACGATCACTCGCTTGTTCAGCAGCACCGGGCCCAGGCCGTCACGACGCTGGTACACCTTCGCCTCCGGCGGGATGCGGCCGGAATTGATGGCGTCCTGCGCATTGCCCTCGACCACCGCGCGGTACTCCAGGGTGGCGGTGGCGCCGATCATGCGCTTGGCTTCGGCGGTGTCCTGCACACCCGGCAGCTGCACGACCACGCGGTCCGCACCCTGCCGCTGGATGATCGGTTCGGCCACGCCCAACTGGTTCACACGGTTGCGCAGGGTGTTGATGTTCTGCTCGATGGCGCCATTGGCGATCTGGGTGATCTCGGTCTCCGGCACGGTGACCGTGATGCGGTTGCCACTGACGTCATAGCCCAGCGTCGGCTGCGCCTTCACGAGGGCGGCGCGCGCACGCTGCGCGGCGTCGTCGCCGGCGGACGGGCTCAGGTTGGCCACGATGCTATTGTCGGCACGGCGTTCCACCGACTGGTACGGAATGCGGGCGTCGCGCAGCGTGCTGCGCACGTCTTCGGTATAGGCATCCAGGCGCTTGTCGAGGGCAGCCTTCTGGTCGACCTGCAGCACGAAATGCACGCCGCCCTGCAGGTCCAGGCCCAGCACCATCGGGCGACCGCCGAGTTTGGCCAGCCAGTCCGGCACGGTCGAGGCCAGGTTCAGGGCCACGGTGTAGTTCTCGCCGACGGTGTCACGCAGGGCGTCGCTGGCGGCGGACTGCGCCTTCAGGTCCGGCAGGCGGACGATCAGGCTTTCCCCTTCCTTCTCGGCGCCGACGGGAGTGATACCGGCCTTCTTCAGGTCGGCCAGCACACGGTCGCGCAGCGCATCATCGATCTGCCCGCCACGGTTGGCGGTGATCTGGACGGCCGGGTCCTTCTGGTAGATGTTGGGCAGCGCATACAGCGCACTGAGCGCCAGTACGATCAGGATGACGACGTACTTCCAGCGTGGAAATTCGAGCATTGCTTGGGTCCCGCGCGGCGCCATCCCCGGCGCCGCGGTTGTGCATCGGAAAGGGAGTGGCTTACTGGGCCGACTTCAGGGTACCGGCCGGCAGCACGTTGCCGACAGCGCCCTTCTGCACGCGGATGCGCACGTTGTCAGCCACTTCAATGGTGATGAAGTTGTCGCCGATGTCGGTGACGATGCCGGCGATGCCGCCGTTGGTCAGCACTTCATCGCCACGCTTGATCTTCTCCAGCATGGCCTTGTGCTCCTTCTGCCGCTTCATCTGCGGGCGGATCATCAGGAAGTACATGATGGCGATCAGGATGATCGGGAACAGCAGCGTGGTCAGGCCCATGCCCTGCGGTTGGCCGCCGGCGGCCTGGGCGTGGGCGGCGGGAATCAGGAAAGCAAGCAGGTTCATCGTTGGTCCTTTGGTTGGGCGGCGCTCCCGTCCCTTGAGGGCCGGGGGTGTCGACCGCGGATCTGGGTCAGCCTTGAAGTATGCCACGGCCCCGGGCGTTCGTCCTTGGACCGTTTGGCAGGGGGCGTCCGGGTTAGAGGGGCGGGGCCACCGCCCCGCGTGCCGCGTAGAAAGACTCACGGAAGGCCAGGAAGGTTCCCGCCTCGATGGCCGCACGGATGTCGGCCATGAGCTTTTCGTAATAGAACAGGTTGTGCAGGGTGCCCAGCATCGGCGCCAGCATCTCGTTGCAGCGGTCCAGGTGGCGCAGGTAGGAACGGGTATAGCCACCGGTGCAGGCCACGCAGCCGCAGCCCGGCTCGATCGGGTCCATGTCGCGCGCGTACTGGGAATTACGGATGCGGACGGTGCCGAACGAGGTGAAATAATGGCCGTTGCGCGCATTACGGGTCGGCATCACGCAGTCGAACATGTCCACGCCACGTGCGACACCCTCGACCAGGTCCTCCGGCCGGCCCACACCCATCAGATAGCGCGGACGGTCGCTTGGCAGCTCCGGGTCCAGGTGGTCGAGCATGGCGTTGCGCTCGTGCTCCGGCTCGCCCACGGCCAGGCCGCCGATGGCATAGCCGTCGAAGCCGATCGCCTGCAGGGCCTCGGCCGAACGGCTGCGCAGATCGGTGTGCACGCCCCCTTGGACGATGCCGAACAGGGCCGCGTCGTTGCCGAGCTCGTCATGCGCGTTGCGGCTGCGCTGGGCCCAGCGCAGGCTCAGCTCCATCGAGCGGCGCGCCACATCCTCGGTGGCCGGATAAGGGGTGCACTCGTCGAAGATCATCACCACGTCCGAATCGAGCACCTTCTGGATCTTCATGCTCTCTTCCGGGCCCAGGAACACGCGGGCACCATCGGTGGGCGAGGCGAAGGTCACGCCCTGCTCGGTGATCTTGCGGCGGTGGGCCAGCGAGAACACCTGGAAACCACCCGAATCGGTCAGGATCGGGCCATCCCAGCGGCAGAAGCCATGCAGGCCGCCGTGGTCGGCGATGATGTCCAGGCCCGGGCGCAGGTACAGGTGGAAGGTGTTGCCGAGGATGATCTCGGCGCCCAGCGCCCGCACCTGGTCCGGCAGGATGCCCTTGACCGAGCCATAGGTCCCCACCGGCATGAAGGCCGGCGTTTCCACCGTGCCACGCGGGAAGGTCAGGCGGCCACGGCGGGCACGGCCGTCGCGGGTCTGGAGCTGGAACTGCAATCGGGACATGGAGCGGTCATTCGGGCAAATAGTTGCCCATTGTCTCCCAAAACCGCCCTCCCTGCTCCGGTAGCGCCGGGCCACGCCCGGCGGAGCGGTTTGCCCGGGATGGCCGGGGCTACCGGATTCATCACGCATGGTGTGGATCTACCTGGGCAGTAGAGCCACGCCATGCGTGGCTTTCCTGGTCTCCAGGCACCTGCAAGTGCGCACCAACGGTGCGCACCCACCACAAGCAGGCAGAGGTCAGCGCCCTACCCCCGCCTGCGGGAACAGCAGCATCGCGTCGCCGTAGCTGAAGAAGCGGTAGCGCTGCTCGATCGCGTGCCGGTAGGCCTCGAACACCCGCTCCTTGCCGGCAAACGCGGAGATCATCATCAGCAGGGTGCTTTCCGGCAGGTGGAAGTTGGTCACCATCGCGTCGACGCTGCGGATGCGGTAGCCCGGGGTGATGAAGATCTGCGTTTCACCGGCGAACGGCAGCAGCTCGCCATCGCGCATCGCGCTTTCCAGCGCGCGTACCACGGTGGTGCCGACGCCGATCACCCGGCCGCCGGCGGCGCGCGTGCGCCGCACCTGCTGCACCAGTTCGGCGCCGACGTTCAGCCACTCGCGGTGCATCACGTGGTCCTTCAGGTCATCGGCGCGCACCGGCTGGAAGGTGCCCGCCCCCACGTGCAGGGTGACGTGGCCGAAGTCCACGCCCTTCTCCTTCAGCGCGGCCAGCAGCGGTTCGTCGAAATGCAGGCCGGCGGTCGGTGCCGCCACCGCGCCCACTTCGCGCGCGAACACGGTCTGGTAGCGCTCGCGATCGTCCACGCCCGGCTCACGCTGGATGTACGGCGGCAGCGGCAGGCGGCCGGCGTGCAGCAGCCACTGCTCCAGCGACTCAGGCACGTGGAACTGCAGCACGTAGAACTCGCCGTCGCGACCCAGCACCTCGGCCTCCCCACCGGCATCCAGCGCAATGCGGCTGCCGGCCTTCGGCGACTTGCTGGCGCCGACCTGGGCACGGGCCTGCTGGCCACCGAGCAGGCGCTCGATCAGGATCTCCACGCGGCCGCCGCTGGCCTTCTGCCCGAACAGGCGCGCCGGGATCACGCGGGTGTCGTTGAACACCAGCAGGTCGCCCGGCTGCAGCAGGGACGGCAGGTCGCGCACCTGCAGATCGGTGAAGGGCGCAGGTGCGGCCGGCACCAGCATCAGGCGGCTGGCGGAACGTTCGGCCAAGGGAGCCTGCGCGATCAGTTCAGCCGGCAGGTCGTAGTGGAAATCGGACTTCTTCAAGGCAGTGGGCGGCAACAGGTCGACAATGGCGCGCATTGTACGTCCAGCGTCTGCGAGCCGGCGCGCTTCGCGGCGAACGTCGCGCAAAATGCTGCTATGCAGCAGGTTTCTGCGGGGTTATCGCGCAAAAAAACAAGTGCTAGCATCGAGTTGGAAGTCCGCTGCACGAGCCTGCCCCCAAGCGCGCGTGATGACGCGCGTTTTGCATTTGAAGGCCCGTGCGACCCATCGTTTCAGGAGATCTGCAATGAGCTTCATCGAACGCCTCGCCCCCCTGCGCGCCCAGCCCGGCACCCGCCTCACCTCCGGCCTGGACGACGCCACGCTGACCGCCCTGTCCGCCAACCACCCGCAGCTGATCGCCGCGGTGGACGCCGCCGCCGAGGAATTCGCGCGCGTGCAGGCCGACCTGGGGCCGCTGCTGGCGCAGGACGAACAGGCGCAGATCGACGCGATGCAGGATGGTTTCGTCAACTTCTACGCCGATGACGCGGTGACCCCGTACGTGGCACTGGCTGCGCGCGGCCCGTGGGTGGTCACCCTGAAGGGCGCCGTGCTGTACGACGCTGGCGGCTACGGCATGCTCGGCTTCGGGCACACCCCGGACGCCGTGTTGGAGGCAATGGCCCGCCCGCAGGTGATGGCCAACATCATGACCCCCAGCCTGTCGCAGCAGCGCTTCATCACCGCCCTGCGCGCCGAGATCGGCCATCGCCGTGGCGGCTGCCCATTCGCCCGTTTCATGTGCCTGAATTCCGGCTCCGAAGCGGTCGGCCTGGCCGCGCGCATCGCCGACGTCAACGCCAAGCTGCAGACCGACCCGGGTGCGCGCCACGCTGGCGCTGCGATCAAGCGCGTGGTGGTCAAGGGCAGCTTCCATGGCCGTACCGACCGCCCTGCCCTGTATTCCGATTCCAGCCGCAAGAGCTACATGCAGCACCTGGCCAGCTACCGTGGCGAGGATTCGGTGATCACCGTGGCGCCGTACGATGAGGCCGGCCTGCGCAAGGTGTTCGAGGACGCCGCACGCAACCAGTGGTTCATCGAGGCGGTGTTCCTGGAGCCGGTGATGGGCGAAGGCGACCCGGGCCGCTCGGTGCCGCCGTCGTTCTATGCCGTGGCCCGCGAACTGACCCGTGCGCATGGCAGCCTGCTGCTGCTCGACTCGATCCAGGCCGGCCTGCGCGCGCATGGCGTGCTCTCGGTGGTCGATTACCCGGGCTTCGAAGGCCTGGACCCGCCGGACATGGAAACCTATTCGAAGGCGCTGAACGCCGCGCAGTACCCGCTGTCGGTGCTGGCGGTGACCGAGCATGCCGCGCAGCTGTACCGCAAGGGCATCTACGGCAACACCATGACCAGCAACCCGCGTGCGCTGGACGTGGCCTGCGCCACGCTGGCCCAGCTGACCCCACAGGTGCGCGCCAACATCGCCGAACGTGGCGCCGAAGCCGTACGCAAGCTGGAGCAGCTGAAGAACGAGCTGGGCGGCCTGATCACCAAGGTGCAGGGTACCGGCCTGCTGTTCTCCTGCGAGCTGGCGCCGCAGTTCAAGTGCTACGGCGCCAATTCCACCGAAGAATGGCTGCGCCAGCACGGCATCAACGTGATCCACGGTGGCGAGAACTCGCTGCGCTTCACCCCGCACTTCGGCATGGACAGCGAGGAGCTGGACCTGCTGGTGGGGATGGTCGGCCGTGCCCTGCGTGAAGGCCCGCGCCGCGAACAGGCCGCTGCCGCGTAAGCCTGCTTGGCGTTTGTAGAGTCGAGCCATGCTCGACTCGGCCTTTGCCGCGATCTGAACGAAGAGCAGCCGAGCATGGCTCGGCTCTACAGAAGGGCTCATAATCCAAGGACACCCCGTCCCCGACCGCCCTGCGGTTGGCGACGGGGCGTTTTCGTTTCCGGCCAAGAGACAGGAAGATCCATGAAATCGATCTGTGTGTACTGTGGTTCCAACGCTGGCAGCAAGCCGGCCTACACCGAACGCGCCATTGCCCTGGGCGACCGCATTGCCCGCGACGGCCTGCGCCTGGTGTATGGCGGCGGCAACGTCGGCCTGATGGGAACCGTGGCCAATGCCGTGCTCGCCGCTGGCGGCGAGGTGACCGGCGTGATCCCGCGCCAGCTGGCCGACTGGGAAGTGGCCCACCGCGGCCTGACCGAACTGGAGATCGTCGGTTCGATGCATGAGCGCAAGTCGCGCATGTTCGATCTTGCTGACGGCTTCGTCGCCCTGCCCGGCGGCTTCGGCACCATGGAAGAGATCTTTGAAATGCTGACCTGGCGCCAGCTGGGCATCGGCAACAAGCCGTGCGCCTTCCTCGATGTGGAAGGTTTCTACGCCCCGCTGATCGGCATGATCGATCGCATGGTGGAAGAGCGCTTCCTGCACCCGGACCAGCGCCAGGACCTGTGGTACGGCTCGGACATCGAAGCGATGCTGGAGTGGATGCAGAACTACCAGCCGGCCCAGGCCTCGAAGTGGATCGACGAGAAGCGTCGCGCTGCCCTGCGTTGATGCAGCCGCACGCGGTGGGCTCAGGCCGCCGCGTGCGACCACGGGGCGGGCCGCCCCAACAGGTAGCCCTGGCCGTAGTCGCAACCCAGTTCGCGCAGGGTCTGCCGCTGCGCCTCGGTCTCGATTCCTTCGCCGATGGTTTCGATGCCGAGCGTGCGCGCCAGCGACAGCACGCCCTCGACCAGCGCGCGCGTGCTCTGCACTTCCGGCCCATGCAGGCCAGCGATGAAACTCTGGTCGATCTTCAGCGTACTGATCGGGAAACGGTGCAGGTAGGACAGCGCGGAGAAGCCGGTACCGAAATCGTCCAGCTGCACCTGGATGCCGCGCTCGCGCAGCCCCTGCAGGATGCGCAGCGTGTGCGGGCCATCGTCCAGCAGCGCCACCTCGGTGATCTCCAGGCGCAGCCGGCGCGGATCGGCACCGCAGCTGTCGAGCAGGCCGAACAGGCGGTCACTGAATTCGGCGGAGCGGAAATGCCGGGGTGAGACGTTCACCGAGACGTAGCCGTCGCCCCCCTGCGCCAACCCTGCGATGACCTGCTCGTAGATCAGCCAGTCGACCTGCTCGATCAGGCCGCTTTCCTCGCCCAGCTCCAGGAACGCGCCGGGCAGCAGCAGGCCACGGCGCTCATGCTGCCAGCGCAGCAGCGCCTCGTGGCCGACCACTTCACCGTCGGACAAGCGCACGATCGGCTGGTAGAACGGTACGAAATCGCGGTTGTTGATCGCACGGCGCAGGTCGGCTTCCAGGTCCAGGCTGCGCATGGCTTCTTCGCGCATGTCCTCGTCGAAAATCGCACAGCGGTCATGGCCCTGCGCCTTGGCCCGGTACATGGCCGCATCCGCATCGCGCAGCAGCTCTTCTCCGGTGCGGTAGCGCGGATTCCAGAGGGCAATGCCCAGGCTGCCGGACGGAAACAGTTCGCGCCCGGCGATCCACATCGATTCCTGCAACGCCAGCAGCAGCCGCTGGCCGAAATCCAGTGCCTGGGCCAGACCTTGCGGGCATTGCAGCAGCACCGCGAATTCATCACCGCCCAGCCGTGCCACCACGTCGTCGGCGCCGGCCATCGATACGATGCGCTTGGCCACTTCCTCCAGCATGCGGTCGCCGGCGGCATGCCCGATGCTGTCGTTGACCAGCTTGAAGCGATCCAGATCGAGGAACAGTACGGCGAACACCGGGCCACCCTCACGCCTGGCCAGCACCAGCGCATCCTGCAGTCGATCCAGCAGGTGCAGGCGATTGGGCAGGCCGGTCAGCGCATCGTGCATGGCCTGATGGGTGAGCCGCTGCTCGGCCCGCAGCCGCTCGCCGATCTGCCCGAGCAGCTTTTCGTTGACCTCGGCCAGCTCGCGGGTACGTTCTTCCACGCGCTTTTCCAGTTCGGCATGCGCCGAACGCAGCCGCTGCTGGTCGCGTTGACGGGCCAGGCCGGTACCGATGTTCTGCGCGACGAAGGTCAGCAGGCGCTGGTCGTGAACGCTGAACGTGCTGTTCTCGCTGTAGCTCTGCACCACGATCGCGCCGACCACTTCGTCGTCGCGCAGCAGCGGCACGCCCAGCCAGCAGTGCGAACGTGCACCGGATTCACGCACCTCGCCACTGGCCAGCAGCGCATCGATCTGCGCGCGCGAGGCCAGCAGCGGGCGCCGGTTGCGCACCACGTATTCGGTCAGGCCCCGGCTGAAGGGCCGTGGCGCGCGGCTGGCATTGTGCTCGTCCACCGAATACACGAAATCCAGGCCGTTGCCGGCCGGGTTGACCAGGGCGATGTAGAAATTGCGCGCGTCGAGCAGGCGCCCGACCACGCCGTGCACCTGCCCGTAGAACTGAGCCAGGCTGTCGGCCGACATCGCCATTTCGGCGATGTTGTACAGGGCGGTCTGCAGCTGTTCGGCACGACGACGCTCGGCTACCTCGTCCTGCAGGCTGTGGTTGGCCCGCTGCAGTTCCTGGGTGCGCCGCGCCACCTGCTGTTCCAACCGGACCTGCGCCTGGCGCCGATCCATCGCGGTCTGCACGTGCTGGGCGACGAAGCCCAGCAGTGCGCGCTCGGCCTCGCCGTAGCGGGCGGCCTGTTCATAGCTCTGAACCACGATGGCCCCGCAGACGCGGCCGTCGCGCAGCATCGGCACGCCCAGCCAGTCCAGGCTTTCGGGACCGCGCTGCGGGTCATGCTCCTGTTCCATCACCTGCGCCAGCAGTTTGCGCGAAGGGCCACTGAGCGGCTTGCCATGGCGCAGCAGCGCCACGGTCAGGCTGCGCGACATCTCGCTGGCGTCATGGCTCTGCGTGGGATCGGCGACGAAGTCATCGACCTGATCGGCAAAGTACAGGAACCGGATCTGGTCGCGCACATCGTCGTATTCCACGATGTAGCAGTTCTCGGCATACATCAGCGTGCCGAGCACGCCATGCACGTGGCGCAGCATCTCGGGCATTTCCAGATCGGCACCGGCCAGATCGGCAATCTGGAACAGGGCCTGCTGCAGCCGCTCGGCCTCTTCCAGTGCCTTGATCTGGCCGGCTTGGCGGCCGCGCTGCAGCGCCAGTTCCATCGCCTGCCGGGCAACCCCCCACCATGCAGGCGAAGGCGCCGCCCCGGCTACCGACAACAGCAACCGCGCACCGTCGTATTCCCAGCCATGCTGACCCTCGCCGATTCCCGGCTCCGCGGCCACCTGGCCGGCAACTGCTGGCGACGGCCAGCCGCCCTGGCCACGACCGAGCTGCGGGTCGTCCCAGCCAACGCGAACCACGGCCGTTTCCGGCAAAAGCGCATGCAACGCCCGCACCAGCGCCGTGCTCAGCACGGCCTCGTGTGGTGACTCTTCCGCCGGTTCAGCATGCGTGGACAAATGACAATCTCTTGGCGCCGTCTGTGCGTCGCCTCCCCTGAGCCGCCGAGCATAGCGCGCCACCCGGGGGGCAATGGAAGCCCGTAAACCCCGAATCGTGCACCCGTACGTTTTTCCTGCTGTCCGTAGCCCCATCCGAGCCATGACCCTCGCCCTGCCCGCCCCCGCCACCGGCTATGCGCCATCGCCCGCAGGCCTTACCCTGTACGCCGTGGAAGCCAGCGCACTGCCAACCGATGAAGCCTTGATGCTGGCCTGGGCCGGTGGCGACCTGCGCGCCTTCGAAAGCCTGTATGCGCGCCACCGCAAGCGCCTGTTCGGCTTCCTGCTGCGGCAACTGCGCGACAACGCGCTGGCCGAGGAGATCTTCCAGGACGTCTGGCAGCGGGTGATCAGCGCCCGCGCCGGCTGGCAGCCCGAGGCCGCGTTCAGCACCTGGCTGTTCCGCATCGCCCACAACCGCCTGAATGACCATTGGCGTGCCGCCCGTCATCGCCCCGCCGCGCCGGCCGACGCCGACCTGCGCCTGGCCGCGATCGAGGATGGGCAGACCCCGGAAGGCGAGCTATCCGAATTCGAACAACGTCGCCGCATCCAGCTGGCGATGGAACAACTGCCGCCGGAGCAGCGCGAAGTGCTGCAGCTGCGGCTGGATCAGGAACTGAGCCTGGAGGAGATCGGCCAGATCACCGGCGTAGGCCGGGAAACCGTGAAATCGCGGCTGCGCTATGCGATGGACAAGCTGCGTGCGGGATTGAACGCATGAACCGAGACGAACCACTGACGCCGGAAGAACGCGAGCTGTCCCGGCTGCTCGGCCGTCGCGCCGAGCAGGCACCGCCGGCCGCACTGGACGCCGCCATCCTGGCCGCGGCCCGCGCTGCCGTGGACACTCCGCCTGCCGATGCAGTGGCCTCTCCGGAGGCGCCGCGCACGCAGCGCACACGCCCGCGTTGGCCGGCCGTGTTCGGCATCGCCGCCTCGATGGTGTTCGCCATCGGCATCGCCTGGCAGCTGCGTCCGGAACCGCCGCCGATTCCGGCCGGTGAGGCGGCCGTGGCTGCGGCACCGGCTGCGGCAGAAGACAGCGCGGCTGCCGAACAGGCCGCTGGCAACCGCGCAGCCGACAGCGCGTTGGTGGCAGCGGATCCTGCTACTGCGCCCGCAGCACCCGAGGCGGCCCCCGTTGCCGCCGCCCCGGCACCGGCCATCGCGCGGGCGTCCAAGCCCGTTCCGGCCGAACCCGATGAAGCGTCTGCCCAGGCAGCACGATCGATGGCTGCGGATGCGGCCGCCGATGTCTCCTTTGCGGCCCTCCCGCCCGCACCGGCAGCGGCGCCGCCTGCGCCACCTGCGCCACCGGCACCGGCCGCCTACCCGGCACCCGCACCGGCACCGGCCCTCGCGCCGGCAGCGTCCGGGGCACTGAAAGCACGCGCGGCCAGCGCACCGGCCGCCAATGCAGCCGAGGTCGAGCGGGCGCAGGCGCTGGATCGGGTGGAGATCACCTCGATGAAGCGTGAGGCTCCCAGCCGTTCCGCACCGGGCATCATGCGTCGCGGCAGCGATGCGCGCCTGAGCGCGGATGCCGTGCAGGCCGAAGTGGACGCCGACGCACGACTGCCGCGCCGGCAGTGGCTGCAGAAAATCCGCACACGACGCGACGACGGCCAGCGCGATCTGGCCCGTGCCAGCCTGGAGCGCTACATGCAGCAGTACCCGGAAGCGCGCCTGCCGCGCGACCTGCGGCCGCTGCTGGACGATTGAAGCGGACGGGAACACCCGGCAACCCCGTAGAATGACGGGAATGCTGAATACCCTCGCCCAGCCGGTCAGCCACACGCTGGAAGTCAAACACAGCCGTTTCATCACCCAGGCCGCGCCCATCGACGGCGCCGCAGCGGCCATGGCGTTCCTGCAGCAGGTCGCGGTGACCGATGCCACCCACAACTGCTGGGCCTACCGGCACGGCCAGGACTATCGTTCCAGCGACGATGGCGAGCCGGCCGGCACGGCTGGACGTCCGATCCTTGCGGCGATTGACGGGCAGGGCTTCGACCGGGTGATGGTGGTGGTGACGCGCTGGTTCGGCGGTATCAAGCTCGGCGCCGGTGGCCTGGTACGCGCCTACGGTGGCGCCGCCGCCGAGTGCCTGCGCACCGCCCCGCGCCTGCCGCTGGTGGCGCTGGCCCGGTTGCAGCTGCTGGCTGGCTTTGAGGACCTCGGCACCCTGCACGCCACCCTGCCCGCCTTCAGCGCGGAAAAACGCGATGAACAGTTCGATGCCAACGGTGTGTGCCTGCGGATCGAACTGCCTGCCGATCAGGTCGACGCATTGAAAATCCGCCTGCGCGACGCCACCCGTGACCGTATCCGCATAGAAGACGACCAGGATGACTGACAAGGACGACGCCCCCGCTTCGACACCGCCGCTGCGGCGCCTCGGCAGCCTGCGCACGCTGTGGCCATTCGTGCGCCGCCACAGCGGGCTGTTCACCGCCTGGCTGCTGGCCCTGGCGGTGTCTTCGGCCGCCACGCTGAGCCTGCCTCCGGCGGTGAAGCAGATGATCGATCATGGTTTCAGCAGCGGCGGCCAGATCAACCGTGCGTTCGCCCTGCTGATGCTGGTGGCGGTAGTGATGGCGTTGGGCACGGCCGCGCGCTTCTACTTCGTGTCGCTGCTTGGCGAGAAAGTCGTGGCCGACCTGCGCAGCCAGCTGTATGCCCACCTGATCCAGCTGGGCGCCGGCTTCCACGACCGCAGCCGCAGCGGAGAGCTGGTTTCGCGCCTGACCGCAGACACCGAACTGCTGCGCAGCGTGGTCGGCTCGACCATGTCGGTGGCTCTGCGCAGCACGGTCACGGTCATCGGCAGCCTGGCGATGCTGTTTGTGACCAGTCCCCGGCTGGCGGCGTGGTCGCTGCTTGGCATCCCACTGGCGGTGCTGCCGATCATCATCGGCGCACGCAAGCTGCGCACCGTCGCACGCAACAGCCAGGACCGCATCGCCGACGCCAACAGCCTGGCCAGTGAGACACTGGGAGCGGTGCGCACGGTACAGGCACATGCGCGCGAACCCTATGAACGCGGACGCTTTGACAAGGCACTCGGTGATGCCATCGTTGCCGCTCGGCGCCGCATCGGCGCGCAGTCGCTGGTCACCGCCAGCGCCATCCTGCTCGTGTTCGGCGCCATCGTCGGCGTGTTGTGGCTGGGCGCGCACGACGTCATCGACGGCCGCCTCAGCGCCGGCACGCTGGGTCAGTTCGTGCTGTATGCATTGATCGGCGGCGGTTCGGTGGGCGCGCTGGCCGAAGTATGGAATGAGCTGCAGCGCGCGGCCGGCGGCATGGGCCGCATCGGCGAGCTGCTGCAGGAAGACATCGAGATCCGCGCGCCGGCCCAGCCGCACGCGTTGCCGCAACCGCTGCGTGGCGAGATACGATTCGACGACGTGGTGTTCCACTACCCGCAGCGACCAGACCAGGCCGCACTGGACCACTTCAACCTGCATGTGCGCCCCGGCGAGACCGTAGCGCTGGTGGGTCCGTCAGGGGCGGGCAAGAGCACGGTGCTTTCGATGCTGCTGCGCTTCCATGACCCAGCCAGCGGCCACATTGACGTGGACGGCATCGACGTGCGCCAGGTCGACCCGGCCGAGCTGCGCGCGCAGCTGGCGCTGGTGCCGCAGCAGCCGACGCTGTTCGCGGCCAGTGCACGCGACAACATCCGCTATGGCCGCCTGCAGGCCAGCGATGCGGAAGTCGAGGATGCCGCGCGTGCCGCCGAGGCCGATGCTTTCCTGCGCGCGTTGCCGCAGGGCTATGACAGCGAGCTGGGTGAGCGCGGTGCCCGCCTTTCCGGTGGCCAGCAGCAGCGTGTGGCGATTGCCCGCGCGCTGCTGAAGGATGCGCCGATCCTGCTGCTGGATGAAGCCACCAGCGCGCTGGATGCACAGAGCGAACACAGCGTGCAGCAGGCATTGGAACGGTTGATGGCGGGTCGCACCACGCTGGTCATCGCCCACCGCCTGGCCACCGTGCTCAAGGCCGACCGCATCGTGGTGATGGACCAGGGCCGCATCGTCGCCGAGGGCACGCATGCACAGCTGCTGGCCGAAGACGGACTGTACGCTGAACTGGCACGCCTGCAGTTCATCGATTGATGACATCCGGCTAACATCGGCGCGGCCAAGCTGGCCGCGCAACAGCAGCATCCGCTGAAGGAGGTGCACGATGTCGTTCCGTCAGTTCCCCGCCGTCGACAGCAACGGCGAAAGCCACATCATCATCGAGTTCAAGCCCGAAGCGAGTGGCAGCGGGCACCACTCCGAAGCTACGCCACGCTATGAGCTGGATGACGGGCGCCAGCTGGTGCGCAATGGCCGCGAATTCACAACAAGCGGCGGTGAGCTGAGGCTGACGATCTGAGGCTCGCCAGGCATGCCCGGCGCTACCGGATTTCATTCCGCCCCGCTCTGGTGGGTGTCGACCTTGGTCGACATGCTTTTTGCCAAAGGCGGTCGAGCATGGCTCGACGCTACAAAAAAGCATGGTCAATTTTTCACCAGGCATCTTGACAGCCTTGGCTGCCAAGGGCTGCGCGCGGTTATCCACACCTTTGCTCAGAAACCATCCACACCGCCTGTGGATGAATGTGCTCAGCCCAGCACCCGTCCGATGCCGCTGGCGTCCACCTCGGCCGCTGCCCGACGGATTGCCGTCGGATCACTGCCGGCCACGAATCCGATACGGAAATGCACCTCGCCCCCGGGCGTGCGTGAGGAATGGATCGAGGCCAAGCTGATGCGGTGCTGCTCGAACACGTTCAACAGTTCACGCAGCGAGCCCGGCCGGTCCTCCGGCAAATGCACCGACAGCGCGTTGCGCTCGGTCAGGTCCGCCAACAGGTAACCCACGCGTTCGAACGTGTAGTTGCCGTCAGCCAGTTCCTGCTCGCCGAAGGCATTGCGATTGGCCAACAACAGCTGCTCACGGAATGCACTGCGTGCAGTGTCGTCGCCCTGCCCGACCTGGGCCTGCAGGGCCTGCAGCTGGCCGACCAAGCGCTCCAGCATCGGCGCCACGTACGGGTTGCCGAACTGGATGTCCTCGTAGATCGCGGGGTTCAGCGACAGGATGCGCGAGATGATCGCCGTATCCAGTTCGAACGATGCCGACCGGTACGGCATCATCGCGGCCAGGTCGCCCAGCTGCGGCTGGTACTGGCGCAGCACGCCGGCCTGGGCCAGGTGGGTGGCATGCACCATCGCCTGCACCAGCGCCATCATCTGGTCGTGATGCTGCGGCGTGGCGCGCACGCACTCAGCCTGCAACGCCGTGCACAGCGTATCAACCCACGGTTGCCAGTGCCGCAGCCGCGCTTCGCAGACCACCATCACCCGGCCCTTCAGGGTCGGCGCCTTGGGCGGCGCGGTCATCGGGTGCAGGCCGACCACTTCGGCTTGAGAGGCCAACATCGCCTGCACCGGCGCTTCTTTTACCGAGGTCACGTCCAGCCACAGCCGGTCCTGCTCGCGGCCGGCCGACTGCTGCACGTACGCGGCAATCAGAGCCGGCGTATGCCGGATCGGTGCCGAGAACACCAACACGTCAGCCTGCGCCAGCAGCTGTTCCGGCGTATGCGAGTCCGGATCGGCCGGATCGTGGCCGATCACCTGCAGCTGCATGTGCTGCTGGAAGAAGCGGGTCAGCCAGCGCCCGTAGGCGCCGGCACTGCCGATGATGCCGACCGTGCGCGGCGTGCGTGGGTCCAGGCCGCTCATGCCACGCGTTCGGCGCGGAAGCGCGTTCCTTCGGCCAGCGCCGCCGGCGCTGCAGCAATCACGTCGAACTCTTCGAAGCCGTTGTCGAGGGTCGCCTCCAGCGCCGCATGGGTGCCGGCAATCGCGCGCGAGATCGCTTGCTGCATCGATTCGCCGCGCAGCAGGAACGACACCACCAGCGACATCAGCACATCACCGGTGCCTGCCACGTCCACTGGCAGCAACGGCGAGGTCCAGCGCCAGGTTTCCTCGCGGCCAACGGCCAGGGTTACCAGTTCACCCGGGGTGCCGCCCACGCTGTGCGCGATCACCCAATGCGGGCCGCGATCCAGCAGCGTGCGCGCGGCGGCGATGGCATCGGCCTCGGCCAGCGCTGGCATGCCGGTCAGGCGATTGAGTTCAAAGGCGTTCGGGGTCACCAGCCAGGCATGGGGCAGCAGGCGCTCGGCGAAGATCGCTTCCAGGCCCGGTTCCACGTACGGGCCGGTGTGGGTGTCACCGATCACCGGGTCCAGGCAATAACGCAGTTGCGGGCAGCCCGGCAGGATCGCGTCCAGCCAGTCGGCGAAAGCGGCACCGTTGGCGGTGCTGCCGAAGTAGCCGGACACCAGCATCTTCGCGCGTTGCGGCAGGCCGCGCTCGTGGCTGCCGAGCAGCAGGTCGGCGAACCAGTCGGCCGGCAGCACGCGGCCACGCGTGGTGTCGTAGAACGGCGCGTTGCTGAGCAGCACCGTCGGAATGCTTGCCACACGCACGCCCAGCGCGCGCATCGGCGGGATTGCCGCGCTGTTGCCGGCATGACCGTAGACGAGTTGCGACTGGACCGAGATGACATCGATCGGCGACGGACCGTCGGGCCGCTGGCGGCGGCCGTGGACCAGGTGGTTATCAAGGGATTCGCTCATGGCCGCATTCTACGCCCAAGGGGGTTTTCGGCAGGGCTTGCAGCCCTGCACCTGCCGAAGGCGAAGCCGAAGCAAGATCAAGAGCCGCATTCCGTGGGATGGCGGGGCGGTGTGGGTGGTCAGGACACGCCGTAAACCCATCCATGGGGGCTCGATGGCATCCACCGATTCGGCGGCCCA